>CAZDWU010000001.1:0-8405 GCA_964509165.1 uncultured Chthonomonas sp.
GCTCCTCTTCGGCGTTGCGCTGGGCCAGCCAGGCTTCTAGATTGTCGGGCTGCGGCAGGGTCCGCGTCTCCATCATCTCCGCAAAACGAGCCGCATAGAGGGCGGTGTGGGCGGCTATGCGGAGGGGTGTTTTGGCCCCCGGCGCGGCCTGCCAATGCAGCCGATCCTCCGGCACCTTGGAGAAATTGCGGAGGAACATCTCCATCGCACTCACGGCACGGTGCTGCGCGGCTTCGATCTCGGTCATGGCCAGACTATAACCCACATCCTTGCAGGTTGAAACCATCTTCGCCAAGCCAGGCGTCTACTCTCACATGCGCTGGTCGCTCATCCCTGTGTCCCTTGGCGTTTTGGCAGCCTTAGGTTGCCAACCCGCTCCGCAAGTCATCGTCAACCCCAATGCCACTCAGAGCGGCCTTACAGTCTCGGGTACGGCCACCGTGCGGGTGAAGCCAACCCTCGTGGTGTTGAGGCTGGGTGCGAACTTCACGGATAGCAGCATCAAGACTGCCAAATCCAAGACCGAGACCACCATCAAGGCGATTGCAGCGGCGGTGTCCCGCGAGAAGATTGCGCCCGAGGACGTGCAAACAACTTCCTTCCGGCTCAACCAAACCTATCTGGACAATGGCCGTCGCATGGCCTGGAATTGCCAATCCTCGCTTGAGATTCGGGTGAAGGATATCGAGAGCGCGCCCCAGGTCCTGGAAGCCGCGCTCGCCGCTGGCGCCAACCAAGTGCAAAGCGTCGAGTACACCGTAGAGGAATTGCAGGAGGTTCGGGCTAAGGCCCGGGACGAAGCCTGCCAAGTTGCACAGGCCAAAGCGGACCAATACGGGCGCAATTTCGGGGTGAAAGTCGGCAAGCCCATTTCGATTTCAGAGACCACGCCCGGCGGCTGGTACTACGGCAGCAACACCATGGCCCAGCGAATGAGCGCGGACATGCCTGCGGCTTCGGCCGGAGATAGTGAGCGAATTTTGAGTTCAGGATCCGTCGAAGTCCAACTCACTGTGAATGTGAACTATTCCCTCAACTAGGAGCCAGCAGACCCACTTATCTGGACTCAGCCCAGATAAGTGCGGGTAACGTGACGATGTGCATCCGGTCACGCAGGAACGGCTCAGGCAGGCGGGGCTCCGCCTCACCCAGCCGCGCCTGACCGTGCTGGACGTACTGGAAAACGAGGGCAAACACCGCGAGGCCGAGTTCATTTGGCGGGCCGCCCAGCGCCGCCTGCCCACCCTCGCCCGCCAATCGGTGTACGACAACCTCAACGCCCTGGTGGCCGCGGGCATTGTCCGCCGCATCGAGCCCGCCGGGTCTCCCGCCCTCTACGAAACCCGCGCTGGCGACAACCACCACCATCTGGTGTGCCGCCAGTGCTACACGGCGGTGGACGTAGATTGCCACGTCGGCCACGCTCCGTGCCTCGAGCCCATGGCCACCCACGGCTTCGCGATTGACGAAGCCGAAGTCATTTTCTGGGGGATTTGCCCCCAATGCCAATCCCAAACCAAGGAAACCAACCCATGAGCCAAGAACCCAAATGTCCGCACGCATCGCGATTCCAACAGCCCCTGGCCGGCGGCGGAACGCAAAACCGCCACTGGTGGCCCAACCAGTTGCCGCTGGAAATTCTGCACCAGCACTCGGAAAAGTCCAATCCGCTGGGGAGCGACTTCAACTACCGGGAGGCCTTCGCCAAGCTGGACTACGAAGCCCTGAAGGAAGACTTGCGCCAGTTGATGACGGACTCGCAGGAGTGGTGGCCGGCGGACTTCGGGCACTACGGGCCGCAATTCATCCGCATGTCTTGGCACGCGGCGGGCACCTACCGCATCGGCGATGGACGCGGCGGTGGCGGGCGCGGACAGCAGCGCTTTGCGCCTCTCAATAGCTGGCCGGACAACGTGAACATCGATAAGTCGCGCCGACTGCTGTGGCCGATCAAGCAGAAGTACGGCCAGAGCATCTCGTGGGCGGACCTGCTCATCCTGGCCGGGAATGTGGCGCTGGAGACGATGGGGCTCAAGACGTACGGGTTCAGCGGCGGCCGCGAAGACACCTGGGAGCCCGACCAAGACGTTTACTGGGGTGCCGAAGACAAGTGGTTGGGCGGTGACATCCGCTACGCCCAGGGCGGCGCCGAAGGTGTGGACCAAGCGGGCGGCGTGACCGTGACCGAAGAGAAGGGCGCCGAGCCCAATGGGCGGTTCCTGGAGAATCCGCTCGGGGCCGTGCAGATGGGCCTCATCTACGTGAACCCGGAAGGGCCGGAAGGCAACCCCGACCCGGTGGCAGCTGCCCATGACATCCGCGAGACCTTTGCGCGCATGGCCATGAACGACGAGGAAACCGTCGCCCTCATCGCCGGCGGGCACACCTTTGGTAAGTGCCACGGCGCGGGGCCGGTGGACCACGTGGGCGCAGAACCGGAAGGCGCCAGCATGGCCGAGCAAGGCTTCGGGTGGACCAGCAGCTACGGCACCGGCCATGGCGCGGCCACCATCACCAGCGGCCTGGAAGTGACCTGGACCAAGACCCCGACGAAGTGGAGCCAAAACTTCTTTGAGAACCTTTTCGGGTTCGAATGGGAGCTGACCAAGAGCCCGGCCGGCGCGCACCAGTGGGTGGCCAAGGACAGCGAGGCCATCATCCCCGATGCCCACGACCCGACCAAGTTCCACCGCCCGACGATGCTGACAACGGACCTTTCGTTGCGCTTCGATCCCGCCTACGAAAAGATCTCCCGGCGATTCCTCGAGAACCCGGATGAGTTTGCGGATGCGTTCGCTCGGGCGTGGTTCAAGCTCACCCACCGCGACCTGGGGCCGCGCTCGCGCTACATCGGCCCCGAAGTGCCCGCCGAGGAGCTGATTTGGCAAGACCCGGTTCCGGCCGTGGACCACGCCCTGATCGATGACACCGACGCCGAAACGCTGAAGGCCAAGGTCAAGGCCAGCGGCCTGACCCCCAGCGAGCTGGTGGGCACGGCTTGGGCTTCGGCTTCGACGTTCCGGGGTTCGGACAAGCGGGGCGGTGCCAACGGCGCGCGCATTCGCCTGGAGCCGCAGCGCAACTGGGCGGTCAACCAGCCCGCGCAATTGGGCCGAGTGCTGGGCGTGCTGGAAGGCATCCAGGCGGAGTTCAATCTGGCGGCGGCGGGCGGTAAGCGCGTCAGCCTGGCCGACCTCATCGTGCTGGCCGGTAACGCGGGGATCGAACTCGCGGCGGCGGCCGCCGGCGAAAAGGTCAGTGTGCCGTTTACGCCGGGCCGCACCGATGCCACGCAGGAACAAACCGATGTCGAGTCGTTTGCAGTGCTGGAACCGCAGGCCGATGGCTTCCGCAACTACCAGCGCACGGCCTTTGCCGTGCCCGCCGAAGCCTTGCTGCTGGACAAGGCGCAACTGCTCACGCTCACCGCGCCTGAGATGACGGTGCTGGTGGGCGGCCTGCGCGCCATCAACATCAACACCGGTGGCAACCCGCACGGCGTGTTCACGCAACGGCCGGGAGCCCTGACCAACGACTTCTTCGTGAATCTGTTGAGCATGGACACCACTTGGACCGAAACCGATGCGGTGAACGGCCTCTTTGAAGGCCGCGATCGCCAGTCGGGGGCCGTGCGCTGGACAGCCACGCGGGCCGATCTGGTGTTTGGTTCCAACTCGGTGCTGCGGGCGCTGGCCGAGGTCTACGGCAGTGCGGACGGTCAACCGAAGTTCATGCAGGATTTCATCCAGGCGTGGACCAAGGTGATGAACCTGGACCGCTTCGACGTCGCCCGCTAAACGGGTGGGTATGCGCGGCCTCGGGGGTCTTTGGCCTCCGGGGCCGTTTAGGTCTTAGCCAGAGCCGAGCCGCACCGTACCGACCACCACGGAATCCACCGTCAGGTTCTCGGCGCGTTGCAGGTCTACTTTGAGCGGCACGAGATAGCCCCCCTCCTTGGGCATCAGGCTCGTTTTCACCGTCGTATCCCCCACTGTCACCGTGCAGGTGATGCACCCCCAGCCGTAGCTCAGATCCCGGGCCACGGCCCGCACCTGCGCGGCCGCGTCCTCCGGCAAGCGGGCAAAGAGGAACGGGGCCGGGCCGCGCCACTCAAAGGCCACCGCTTCAAAGGGGATTTCCATCACGGTCGGCCGAGTTTAGCGGACGTGCTCGTAAGCCGATTCGCCCGCGACAAACCCGGTGGCAAAGGCCGCCTGCAGGTTATAGCCGCCCACCGGCCCGGCGATGTCTAGAATCTCGCCGCACAAAAAGAGGTTCGACACGAACTGACTCTGCATGGTCTGCGGGTTCACTTCGTCTAGGCACACGCCCCCAGCTACCACTTCGCCCTTCGGCAAGATCACCTCGCGCACGGCCCCTAAGGGAAACCCCTTCAACCCGTTCAGCAAGCGATTGCGCACCTTGGTCGGGGTTTGCGCCATGGGCGTAGTTGCCGGTATGTCGAGCTCCTTAAGCATGCCTTCCAAGAAGCGCTCTGGCCCAAAGGGTTCTAGCCAAGTCGCCACTTGCCGCCGGGGATTTTCCTTGGCGTAGGCCAAGAACCGCTCGGTCAATTCTTCAAAAGTCAGGTCCGGCACCACGTCCACCTCCAGCGTCACCGGAGCTTTAGAAATGTGCTCGCTCACCTCGCGGCTGATGCCCAGGCAGCACGGCCCGCTAATGCCCCGGTGCGTAAAGAGGAGGTCGCCCCGCCATTGGGTGAACGCCTTGCTCTGCCGCCCGCGCAGCACGCAGTCGCGGAGCGCAATCCCGGCCCAGTCTTCGCGCATTTCGCGCAAGTGAATGGGAGCTAAGGCCGCCAACGTGGTCACAATCCGGTGCCCCAGGGTCCGCGCCCACGGCCAGCCGTCGCCGGTCGTTCCGGAGTTCGGATAAGAGGAGCCCCCCGTGCACAGCACCACGGCTCCGGCTTCTACCGGGCCTTGCTCGGTCAGCACGTGGCTAATCTCGGATCCCGCCCGTTCAAATCCCGTCACCGGGCACTCCAACCGTATGTCCACCCCGGCCTCCCTCAAGTACGAACGCAGGATCGCCACCACATCCTTGGCGGTACCGTGGGTGGGGAAGATGCGCCCGTCCGGGCGAGTGTAGACCTCCAGCCCCCGCGAGGTCAGCATGTCCACAATCACGTGGTTAGGGAAACGGTAACAAGCGGGCCGGATGAAGCGGGCTTCGTTAGGGCGGAACGCCCGCAACACGTCCTCCAGCGGGCCGTCGTGGGTGATGTTGCACTTGCCGCCGCCCGAGATGAGAATCTTGGTGCCCAGGCGGTTGGTTTTCTCTAGCAGGATGACCGGTGCCCCCAGGTTGGCAGCGCGCCAAGCCGCCATGATGCCGGCGGCTCCGGCCCCCACCACCACGACGGGCTTGCTGCTCATCCCACTAGTTTAGAACTTAGCCTCGGCGGCTGCTGCGGGCGCTGCGCTGGGATTGGAACACGAAATTCTGGCGAGCATTGCGCGCCGGGAAGGCACGCGGCATGTGCACCACCGGGGCCGGCGGGGCGGCGTCCGGGTTGGTTACCGGGATCGCCTGCTTCAGCACGCGCTCGATGGCGCGCACTTCCTTGGCCTGCTCCGGCGTGGCGAGGGTGATGGCGCGGCCCGAGTGTCCGGCGCGGCCCGTGCGGCCAATGCGGTGCACGTAGTCCTCGGGGTTGTCCGGCAGGTCGTAGTTCACCACCAGTTCAATCTCCTTCACGTCAATGCCGCGCGCGGCAATATCGGTGGCGACCATCACGCGGTAGCGGCCGGACTTGAACCCGGTGAGGGCGTCCTTGCGCTGGGCCATGGTGCGGTCGGAGTGGATTTCGCAGGCCGAATGATTGGCCGATTTCAGGGCCTTGGCGACCTTGCGGGCCCCGTGGCGCGTGCGGGCGAACACCAGCACCGTGCCGGCGTGTTCCTCCAGCAGATAGTTCAGCGCCTCCGGCTTGTTGGCGTGCGGGATGTAAGTGACTTCCTGCTGAATGCGCTCCACCGGGGTGCCGGCCGGGGTCACTTCCACCGTCTCCGGATCTTCCATGAACTCCTCGGAGAGCTTGCGCACTTCGGGCGGCATGGTGGCCGAGAACATCATGGTTTGGCGGCGCGGCGGCGTGGCGGCCAGGATGCGGCGGATGGCCGGGGCGAAGCCCATATCCAGCATGCGGTCCGCTTCGTCCAGCACCACAATGCCGGCGTGGCGCAGGTTCACCGAGCGGCGATCCATGTGGTCAATCAGGCGACCCGGGGTGGCGACCACCACTTGCGGGCGAGCGCGCAGGGCGTGCACTTGCTGGTTGATGCTGGCACCGCCAATGATGAGGGCCGTGGTCACGCCGAGCTTGTGCAGCGTTTCTTCAATCTGCATGGCCAGTTCGCGGGTCGGGGCGAGGACGAGGCCAAATTCGGTGGGGCGAAGTCGCTCCAGCATAGGCAGGCTAAAGGCCAGCGTCTTGCCGGTGCCCGTTTGGGCGATCCCAATGACGTCCACACCCTTCAGGGCGATGGGAACGGCCCCGGACTGAATTGGGGTGGGGGACTGGAACTTGAGCGCGGAAACCTTAGCGAAAACTTTGGGGGAGAGGCCGAGTTGATCGAAGCCGAGGGTGAGGGAAATGGTAGGCATGAAAAGACCGAAGCTCCACAGCGTCGGCACGCACAATGATGACAGGTTCAGTTGAACTAAAGCTGGGCACCCGCGCCATTGTGCCCGCGTAAAGACCCGGGGTTAGCCCCGGGATATGGCCAGGTTCACCTGAAAAATGAGGTCAGGATCCTCCTTTAGCCGCCGCATTTCGGCCACCAACTTGCGGGTGAGCTCGGCGCGGGTGGCGTTCGGGCCAAGCGACCACAGGTTCTTCTGTTCAAATGGGTCAGCCACCACGTCAAACAGTTCCCACTCCTTCAAATCGTAGTAGTAGATCAGCTTGTTGCGCTGCGTGGCAATGCCCACCCAGCGCGGCACCCGGTGGTCGGCGTCCTCACTCTCGTAGAAATGGCCGTAGGTGAGGTTGCGGTTGGTAAGGTCGGTCGGGCGCTGGGTCACGGGCCAGAGGGAACGCCCTTGCATGTCCTTCGGCACCGCCACCCCGGCCGCTTCCAAAATCGTAGGGGCCAAATCCACGTTGCTGGTGAGGGCGGTGGCCACCGCCGGGCGCAACCCCGGGCGGCGCACGATCAGCGGGGTGCCCGCGGAAGGTTCGTAGAACCAGCGCTTGTCGTACCACCCATTTTCGCCGAGGAAGAAACCCTGGTCCGAGGTGTAAATCACCACGGTGTTCTTGTCCTCGCCGGTGCGCTTGAGTTCGTCCAGAAGAGCACCCACGCCGTCATCCACGCTCTTCACGCAGCGCATGTAGTTGCGCAGGTAGCGCTGGTAGTTGGTGGCCAGCAGGTCGCTGCTGAATTCCAGTTGTGCGGCGTAGGCTTGGTCTTGCGCGGCCCAGGCGGCTTGCCACTGCGCCAGTCGGTCGCCCTCCAGGGCCGGGGGCGCATATTGCACCATCAGGTCCTCTTGCAGGCGCATGTGCCGGTCGATGCGCATGCTCACTTGCGGGGCCATCGAGTTCAGGCCCGCGTAGTCGGTGCGCAGGGTGGGGGGCTCGGCGTAGGTTTTGTCCAGGAACAGTGACCACGTTGCGGGCGAAGGGATGAAGTTGCGGTGCGGCGCCTTGTGCCCCACCATCAAGAAGAACGGCTTGGAGCGCGGCTGGCGCATCCACGCCAGCGACTTCTCGGTAATGATTTCGGTCACGTAGCCCGGGGCGGTCGTGCGGCCCTCGCGGGTGATGAAGACGGGGTCGTAGTACGCGCCCTGCCCCGGCAGAACATCGAAATCGTCGAAGCCCGTGGGGTCGCTTTGCAAGTGCCACTTGCCGATGACGGCCGTTTCGTAGCCTGCCGCTTGCAACGCCTTGGGAAAGGTCGGCTGGTCGCCGTCAAAGGTGGTCGTATTGTCGCGGTGGCCATTGATGTGCGCGTGCTTGCCCGTCAGGATGGCGGCCCGGCTGGGGGCGCACAGCGGGTTGGGGGTGTAGTGCCGGTCAAACCGGACGCCCTCGCGGGCGAGTTGGTCAATGTGGGGGGTCTGGATGTGCGGGGAACCATACGCCGAGATCGCAGCCCGGGCATGGTCGTCACTCACGATGAGGAGGATGTTCGGGGGATTTGAACTCGCCGAAGGCACCGGTAGCACCGAAGTCGCCAAGCAAAGCGCGAATCCCGTGAGCACCCCCGGAGCATACCAAGCCCACTCGGTAAACTCGTTTGCGTGAAGATTGCCTTCCCGGCCCTCCTCGTTGTTTCCCTCTTGGTTCTCGTCGGCTGCGGCGCGCAGGAACCCACGGGCGTTCCCCCGACGGCCGCGACGGGCGGCACCACGGGCAGCACGGCCAGCCCCGC
>CAZDWU010000001.1:8505-21723 GCA_964509165.1 uncultured Chthonomonas sp.
GCGTTCCCCCGACGGCCGCGACGGGCGGCACCACGGGCAGCACGGCCAGCCCCGCCCCGACCGAACCCGTTGCGGGCGGCACCGAAGTCACCGAAGCCGAGCTCGAGATGCCGTTCTATCCCGGTGCGGTCTTGAGAACTGGATCGGCATTTGAAGTGGTGGTCCCGACCGAAGAGAATTACAGCGTGGTCTACACCACGGTCGATGAGCCGACCAAGGTGGAAGCCTTCTACAAGGAGAAGTTTGCCGACGCCACTTTTGGGCCGATGAACACCGCCGAGAAGGAAGGCTTCTTGATGAACAAGACCCTCCCGAGCGGGAAGAAGATCGCCCTCACCGCGCTTAGAACGAAGGGAAGCGCGGAAACCGAGATCACCTACTCGGCCGGACTGGTGAAGTCGGAAGCCGGCAAGACGGAACCCGCCCCCGCCACCGGAAACTAACCTCTGGTCAACCGGAACTGAACCCGCCCCGTGCGTCGGTAATTACCCCTGGGGGTAATGTCCCCTTCGGAAAAACGATCTCCGAAGGGGACGACGCACCATCATGCATTTATTTTCGCGTAAAGGAGCCTTGCTCGCGGCGCTCGCCGTGATGGCGGGGGCTTCTGCTCCAGCTCAAGCCAACTGGGAGTTGGTGAATCGGTACACCACCGATTACCTGCGCCCTTCCATCTACAGCCTTTCGCTGACGCCTACGTTTATTCAAGATACGGACGAGTTCTGGTACGCCTGGCGTTCGAGCGACGGCTTCCGCTACTGGCGGGTGAACCCGGACAAGCGCACCAAGCGCCCACTGGTGGACAGTGTGAAACTGGCGGCACAACTTTCCGAAGTCAGCCGCAAGCCGTACGACACCAGCAACCTCGACCTCCAGCAGATCTCGTTTGTCGATAAGAGTACGACCGTCATCCGGTTTGTGATTGGCGAAGAACGGTTCGAGTACGACACCGAGAAGGAAACGCTCAAGTCGCTTGGCCCCGTGCGTCCGCCGCAACAAGGCGGCCCGGCCGTTAACCGCTTTGGCCGCAACCAAGAGGGCCAGCGGGTGGGGAACCAGACGCCGCCGGCGGAAGATGTCACCAATCGCCCGTTTGGCAACTACGCTCCGGATAAGAAGCGCTACGTCTACGCCCTCGACCACAACCTCTACTATGTGGAGATCGTGGACGGCAAGGAAACCGAGCCGGTGCAGCTGAGCAAGGATGGCGCGGAAGACTTCAGCTTCGGTGGCGGTGGCCGCTTTGGGGGTGGCCAACAAGGCGAGCAACAAGGCCAAGGTCAGGGTCGCGAACGTCGCACCCGCCCGGGTGTGACCTGGAGCCAAGACAGCGCCCGCTTCTACGCCATGCGCTTCGACCGCCGCAAGGTCAAGGATCTGTGGCTGGTGAACTCGCTGGCCATGCCGCGTCCCACGCTCCTCACGTACAAGTACGAGATGCCGGGCGAGCCCGACGTGACGCAGCAGGAACTGCACGTGTTCACCACGGCCACGAAGGAGTTGGCGAAGGCGAAGGTGGATAAGTACAAGGATCAGCAGATGTTTGACATTCACTGGCAAGAAACCACCAGTGATTCTCTCCGCCTGGTCCGCCGGGATCGCCTACAGCGCAACATGGAGCTGATTGAACTTGACCTCAAGACCAACGAGGTCAAGGTTCTGCTCACCGAGTCCGTGGAGAACGCCTACCTCGAACGTCGCCCGGTGCGCTACATCAAGCCCGGCGGCGACTTCATTTGGTGGAGCGAACGCACGGGTTGGGGCCACCTCTACCTGTATTCCAACGATGGCAAGCTCAAGCAAGCCATCACCAGCGGGCCGTGGCGCGTCGAGGGCCTCACGGACTTCGACGACAAGAAGAACGAGATCTTCCTGGCATCCTTCGGTCGCGAAGCCAATGAGAACCCCTATTACCGGCATAATTACCGGGTAAACCTAGATGGTTCCGGCCTCACTTTGCTCGATCCGGGCAACGCCGACCAGAGCACCACGCTCACGCCCAGCAAGAACTTTTCCGTCAGCGTTTACAGTCGCATCGACATGGCCCCCGAGGCCGTCGTGCGCGATCGCAGCGGCAAGGTGATCATGGAACTGGAGAAGGCTGACCTCTCCCGCCTGTACGAAACGGGCTGGAAGATGCCGGAAACCTTCAAGGTGAAGGCCGCCGACGGCGTGACGGACATCTACGGCAACCTGTGGAAGCCGTTCGACTTCGACGCCCGCAAGAAGTACCCGATCATCGCCTACGTTTATCCCGGTCCGCAGACCGAGAGCGTGACGGCCAACTTCTCGCCGACCATCAGCATGCAGCGCCTCGCTCAGCTGGGCTTCATCGTCATCCAAATCGGCAACCGAGGCGGCAACCCGGCTCGATCCAACGCCTACCACTCGTACGGCTACTACAACCTCCGCGACTACGGCCTGGCCGACAAGAAGGCAGGCATGGAGCAGCTGGCCGCGCGCCACAGCTTCATCGACATCTCACGCACGGGGATCTACGGTCACTCGGGTGGGGGATTCATGACGGCGGCGGCCCTGTTGTTGCCCCCGTTCAATGAGTTCTTCAAGGTCGGTGTGAGCAGCGCGGGCAACCACGACAACAACGTGTACAACAGCAACTGGAGCGAGCAGCACCACGGTCTACGCGAAGTGCCGGTGACGCAGGGCCAAGGCCAAGCAGGCCAAGGCGCCGCTACGGGCCGCACGGCTCCGGAAGAGCTATTCGTTGACGAAGCGCCGCAGGAGCAAACCAGCACGGGCACCAAGTTCGAGATCAAGATTCCCACCAACGCGGAGTTGGCGGCGAATCTTAAGGGGAACTTGATGCTGGTGCACGGGGACATGGACAACAACGTTCACCCCGCCGGTACGGTGCGGCTCATCAATGCGCTCATCCGCGCCAACAAGCGGTTCGAGATGATCTTCCTGCCGGGGCAAGCCCACGGTTTCGGGGATATGAACCCTTACTTCACGCAGCGGATGTTTGAATACTTCGCTGAGCACTTGCTGGACGAACGCATTCCGTCCGGCGCCGACATGGTCGTGCGCCCGTAACCCACGGGCGGAACGTACAACAACGAAACCCTCGCCGCGTTTAGGCGAGGGTTTCGAGCGTTTCCAGGGTGCGTTCCCAGCTCAGGCAGCCATCGGTAATGCTCTGGCCGTAAACCAGGGGCTGCCCGGATTCCAGGGACTGCTTGCCGCCCACCAGGTTGCTTTCCATCATGATGCCCACGATGGGGGAAGTGCCGGTGGCGCGTTGCCGCACCACATCGGCAGCAATTTCCGGCTGGCGCTCGGGGTCGCGACGGCTGTTGGCGTGGCTCAGGTCCACCATCACGCGCTCGGGCAGGCCGGCTTTGCGCAGCTTGCCCGCCGCATCGCTCACGGATTTCTCGTCGTAGTTCGGCGTCTTGCCCCCGCGCAGGATGATGTGGCAATCGCGATTGCCGCGCGTCTCCACGATGGCGCTATGCCCGCCCTTGGTGACGGAGAGGAACGAGTGCGGGTGCTGGGCCGCCAGGATCGCATCCACCGCGATATCCAGGTTGCCGTTGGTGCCGTTCTTGAACCCGACCGGACAGCTCAGTCCGCTGGCGAGTTCACGGTGCACTTGGCTCTCGGTGGTGCGCGCGCCAATGGCGCCCCAGCTCACGAGGTCGGCCACGTACTGCGGCGAGATCATATCCAGGAACTCGGTGGCCACCGGCACGCCCATCTCCGTGATCTCCATCAGCAGGCGTCGCGCCTGGCGCAAACCGTAGTTGATATCGAATGAACCATCCAAGTGGGGGTCATTGATGAACCCCTTCCAGCCCACCGTGGTGCGCGGCTTCTCAAAGTACACGCGCATCACCAGCTCTATTCGTCCGGCGAGCTGCTGGCGCACCTGGGCGAGGCGCTGGGCGTACTCGAGGGCGGCATCCATGTCGTGGATGCTGCACGGGCCACTGATGACGAGCAGGCGCGGGTCTTCGCGCTGAAGAATGCGGATGATGGTGGCGCGGGATTCGGCGATGAAAGCCGCGTTGGCCTCCGTCACTAAGAACTCTCGGACAAGGTGGGCCGGGGGGGCTAACTCGCGGATTCCGGCAATCCGCAGGTCATCAATTTGGGGTCGGCCAGGGGTCCTCATGCGCTCGCCTCTCTAGTCTACGGCCCGGCGGCTTGGCCCCCTCGGGCGGCGGGGCCGAACTACCGGGCGAGCTTAGGCCTCAATGCTCTTCATCCGGCCCGCCACGAGGGTGACGGCATCGTTGAGCGTGATGACGCCGACCACGACGTGGTTCCCATCCTCCACTAGCGTCATCTTGGTTTCCCGGGCGCGGAGGGTTTCGAAGAGGTCAATGGCCGATTGCTTCTCGTTCAGTCGCGGCAATTCGGAGAGTAGAGATGTCAGGGGTACATCGTCGCCGCAGTACCAATCGCGCACCCGCAAGAGGCCCGCCGTGTCATTCCATCCACCCCGGAACACCGGTAAGTACGAGTGCGAAGATTGCCGAATGGCCTCTTCGATGCGCTTACGATCCCAGTTGAGGTCCAGAGCCTCGATTTCGGCGATGGGAGTCATCACTTCGCCGCACGTGCGCTCGCTGAGTTGGAAGGCATTCTGCACAAATTCACTTTCTCGTTTGTCAATGGCCCCGCTCCGAATGCCTTCTCGAATCAGAGTCAGAAGGTCTTGTTCCGTCACGCGGGCTCCCAAGCGCGCCCGCCGATTCACGGCGTCCTCGGCGATCTTGCTGGTCCGGCTGACCAGCCATGCCAGGGGCCGAGTGATACGGATGAGCCAATAAAAGGGCTTCGCAAACCAAAGGGCGATGGCGTCGGCGTGGTCGAACCCGATCTGCTTGGGGATGACGTTGGTGAGGATGAGGGCCGCGATGGTCATTAAGGCGAGGGTGAGGCCACCCGCGACGGGCTCCGCATGGGCTTGTTGAATCCATGACTGTGCCAAGAACCACTGCGTGACGCTGGGCGTGAGCTGATTGCTGATGATGGCCCCGAGGAGGAAGTTCGCGGCGGTGGCGAGCACTTGCCCGGCGGCCAAGAACGCCACGGGGGAGCGCTGGTAGACCAACACCAGCCGTCCGGCATGGTTGCCCGCCTCGTGGGCTTGTCGCATGCGCTCGACGCGAGCGCTAAAGGTGGCCATCTCGGCGGCGGAGATCAGCGCCGACACCAAGAAGAGAATCAGAATCTCCACCCAAACCATCACCGATGAGACGCACGATTAGGGGTAGAGGATGCACACCCCCCGTTGGTAAGATGGCTAGATGGGTATTGCCACACTCGTTGCCCACGCCGCCCTTTTGGTGGCTTCCTCGCCCACGTCCCATCCGGATGCTGATCTGAGCACGATTGACGGCACGATTAATGAACTCTATGCCGTCATAAGTCGAACTACGCCGGGCACTCGGGATTGGGATCGGTTCAAGGCGCTCTTCGATCCCCATGCGCGGATCATCCTCAACCGAAATCCGAATACGGCGAGGGCAGGTTCGGATTTCTTCAGCCTTTCAACGGACGATTACCGAACGCAGAACGAGAAGTACTTCATGGAGAATCCTTTCGTCGAGAAGGAGTTACATCGAGAAACAATGGTCTACGGTGGCATTGCCCAAGTGTTGTCAACTTATGAACTGAAAGCTGGCCTTGCCCCTGCAGAATGGACTGCAACAGGTGTGAACATGATCCAGCTCTATTTCAAGGATGGCCGGTGGTTCATCCAGGGAATAGTTTTCAGGCCATCGGATCAAAACAATCCCATCCCCGCGCGCCTCCTGCCGCCCCGGTAAGCTGGGGGACATGACCTTCGAGACCTTTCGCATCCACAGCGAGTTCATCACGCTCGGCCAGCTTCTCAAAGCGGCCGACGTGGTGCAATCCGGCGGCGATGTGAAGTGGTTCCTCTCGCAGGCCGACATCAAAGTCAACGACGAGCCGGACAACCGGCGCGGCCGCAAGCTCTACCCGGGCGACCGCATCGTGATTGACTTCGAGCTCGAACTCGAAATCACCAGTCCAGCGCGTTAAGGGTGCGGCCCAGCGCGGCCGGGTTGTAGGTTCCGGTGGTGTTGCCCAGCACCACCACCACGCGCTGCTTGGCAAGGTCAATCATCAGGTGCGTGCGGGCCCCCGGCTGGCTACCCCCGTGCTGCAGCACATTGGCTTCGCCCAGGTCCCATCCCAATCCGTATTCCGTCAGAGTGCCGTTCTTGAGCGTGCGGGGCGTGCCCATGAGCTTGAGGCTCGCGGGCGTCACCAGTTTGCCGGTGCGCACGGCTTCGCCCCAGCGGGCCAGCCCCCGGGCGGTGCTCTCCATGCCGCCGCCGCCGTACTTCCAACTCAGGTCGTCACGGAAGGTGTTCAGGCGCGGCACGCCCAGGCCGTTCTGCTCGTAAATCCGGTTGCGCGGGGTCTTCAGGCTCTGGTCTTCCACGTCCAACTCGCCCCCGGCGGGCGCGAACACTTCTCGGCGCATGTAGCTCACAAAGTCGCGGCCCGAAGCCGTTTCCATGGCCCGCGCCACCACCGTAAAGGCGTGGGTGCTGTACATATAGCGCGTATTGGGCTCCCACAACAACGGGCTCTTGATGAGCACGGCACTGGCCTCGCGGGCAGTGGCAAAGTGGGTGCGGCCATCCGGGTTGATGCCCCCGGCGTAGTGCCGGAAGCCGCTGGTGTGGCTCAGCAGTTGCGCCACCGTCACCGGGGCGGTGCTGGCCGGCCACTCCGGCACATATTTGCGGCTGTCCGCGTCTAGGTCCAGCTTGCCTCGCTCAGCGAGGCGCATGGCCCCCACGGCCGTGATCGGCTTGCTGATGCTGGCCAGGCGGAACCGCGTCTCCGGCTGCACACGCTCCTCCTGTTCTCGGTCGGCGTAGCCGGTTTGGTAGTCAAAAACCAGCTTCCCCTTGTCCATCACCGCCACCGACATGCCCACCACTTGGTGTTCGCGGCTGAATTCGATCACTGCCAATTCGGCCCGGGAGACGACCGCCGCCGGGGCGGTGGAGGCAGGCGCAGGGATCGCCCCGCTCAGGACCAGCAAGAACGCAAGGCTCACGGAAACAAATTACCAGTTAGCCAGTCCCAGAGTTGCGCACCGGTCCACGAAGCGAACGTATGATTAGTCATGCGGTTTGCCACTTTAGCGGCCCTCGTCAGTGCCCTTGCCGTCAGCGCATGGGGATGTGTCGCCTCGGTAGCCCCGCCCGCCTCCAGCATGAACTCCGTCGAATCCAACCCGCCCCGCGCCATCCCCGAAGGTCAGCAAGCGCTCGTCCTGGGGGGCGGCTGCTTCTGGTGCATCGAAGTCCTTTTTGAAGAACTCAAGGGCGTCACGTTCGTTGAGAACGGCTACGCCGGCGGGGACAAAGCGGGCGTGACCTACCGAGAAATCGGGACGGGCACCACGGGCCACGCCGAGGTCATCCGAGTGGTCTACGACCCCAAGGTGATTAGCGCGGATGATCTCTTGCGCATCTTCTTCACCGTCCACGATCCCACCACGAAGGATCGCCAGGGCGGCGACGTCGGTCCGCAGTACCGGTCGGTCATCTTCTTTGAGAACGACGCCGACAAGGTGCGGGCGCTGGCCATCATGGAAGAGATCACCAAGGCTGATATTTGGGAGCGACCCCTGGTGACAACCCTGGAACCGCTGAAGAACTACACGCGGGCCGAAGAGTATCACCAGGACTACTACGCGAAGTACGAAACCGCCAGCGAAGCCGAACGCGCCAACATGAACGCGGGCTACTGCAATGCGGTGATCTCGCCCAAGGTGCTTAAGTTCCGCGAGAAGTTCGCGGATCGCCTCAAGACCAGCGGCGCCGGCTCACGGTAACGCGACGACCACTTCCGCCTCTGGGAATCTCTCCTGGAGGCGGCCCGCGAGGGCTTCCATGCCCGGGTGCTCCGTTTCGCGGTGGCCACTGGCCATCATCACAAAGCCTTGATCCACCCCCGCCACGCCTTCATCGTGCCGGAACTCGCCGGTGAGGAAGGCATCCGCACCCGCCGTCTTCGCGGCCACCCACTCGCTCCCCGCGGCACCTCCACTCACGGCCAGACGCTCGATCCGTCGGTCCGGGTCGCCGTAGAGCCACGTTTTCGTGCCGAGTTGTTCATCGGCCAGAGCGACCAGTTCGCGCGCCGTCATCGGGTTGATGTTGCCGATGCGGCTGAGTGGCTGCGGCACGGAGGGGCGCAGGGTGACGAGATCATAAGCGGGTTCTTCGTAGGGGTGCACCTCGCGCAGTGCTTTCACCACGGCGGCGAGGCGCGCCACGTCCACCACCATCTCGATGCGGGTCTCGGCTACGGATTCAATCTGCTCGGCGCGCCCTACGGCCGGGTTGGCGTGGGTATTGCCCACAAAGGTGCCTGTGCCGCTCGTCCAGAAGGCGCACCGCTCGTAGTTGCCGATGCGACCCGCCCCCGCCGCGCTCATCGCGTCGATCAGGGCATTGCGGGCTTCACTCGGCGCGAAGACGACCACTTTCACTTGCTCCACGGTGGCCCCGCTGCCAATCGGTTCCAAGTCAGTCATGCCGAGCCGAGCCGCCAGCGTCTCTGAAATCCCTCCGGGGGCGGCGTCCCAGTTGGTGTGAATGCCAAAGAAGCTCCGGCCCCCGCGCACAATGCGCGCGACTTTGCCCTCCACGTCGTTGCCCTCGCGCAGGTGCGCAATCGGCTTCCAGATGAGCGGGTGGTGGATGACCAAGAGCTGAGAATCCCGCTCCTCAGCCAAGGCCAAGCTGGATTGGTTGACGTCCAGCGCCACTAAGATGCGTTCGGCGGGGGCATCGGGGCTTCCGATCTGCAAGCCCACCGGATCCCAATCGAACGCCCAGCGCCGAGGGGCAATGGATTCTAGGTAGTCAGTGACATCCGCCACGCGCAACATGGCCATAGGTTAGCACTGCGCTAGGAAAGGAAGGGGAGAGAAGGTTGGAAGGCGGGATTAACCCGCCTCCGTGAGCTCACAGGCATTTGATCGTTTATGATGACTTTCAGATAAATGATGACGGCAATAATCCGCCAGCTTATGAAGTGCCTGTTCTGAGATTCGGTCTAGCTTGCCGTGACTCATCATCGTGAGCGAAAGCAAAGCAAAGGCCTCCTCCTCGGTGAGCTCCAACCGTCCATGTGCTTCCATAGGTGGTTTTATGCTCCCTGGGGTTACCCCCAGCGGGATTGACGAATCATCCCGCCTCATTGTTCCCGAAAGAATCGGGCCAAACGGAACTTCGTGAAAAAAGGCCCGGACGGTACACTACAGGCATGGCAGAGAACACACCCAAAACGTACGGTGGAATGGCCGTCGTCGAGGGGGTGATGATGCGATCACCGGGCTTCTTCTCCGTGGCTTGCCGCGCTCCGGATGGTCGAATCGTGCTCAAAACCGAGCCCATCGAGAAGACCTGGCTGGGCCGCCAGAAGTGGCTCCTCAAGCCCTTCCTGCGGGGCACTTTTGCGATGCTCGACACGATGGTGTTTGGCATTCGCGCCATGAACTTTGCCGCCAATATCCAAACCGACCCGGAATACGCCACCGCCGAGGACAAGGCCAAGGCCGCCGACGGCAAGGGGCCGGGCACGGTTTCCAACTTTGCCATTGGTTTGACCTTGGTCACCTCGTTGGCGCTCGGGTTTGCGCTGTTTAACGCCGCCCCTCAATTTGTTTCGGAGCTCATTGTGCGGTGGTCAGGGGGCGACCTTGCTACCAACAAAAATGGTCTGCTGACCAACTACGTGGCCGAAACGGTAAAGCTCGTTTTCATCATCGGCTACCTGGCGGCCATCAGCTTCTATCCGCCGATCCGGGAAGTGTTCCGGTACCACGGCGCCGAGCACAAGGCCATCAACTGCCTGGAAGATGGCAGCGACCTCACCGTGGCCAACGTGCAGAAGTGCACGCGCCTGCACCCGCGCTGCGGCACCAACTTCGTGATCATCGTCTTCGTGGTGTCGTTCTTGCTGCAGCCGCTCATCCCGCGCGACCTCTTTGTGCCGCTGACGAGCCCCACGTGGCTACTGGCGCTGACGCGCCTCCCGGTGGAACTGGCGATGATGCCGGTGGTGGCGGGCGTGAGCTACGAGCTCATCCGCTTGGCGGGCAAGATGAAGAATGCCGCCTGGGTCAAGATTGCTCTCGCCCCGGGGCTAGCCACGCAGCTGATTACGACCGCTGAACCGAACGACGTTCACTCCGAAGTAGCCATCGCCGCCCTCGTGGCGGCACAGCGCGCCGAAGAGACGGGGGTACTGGAGAACGGAGTCCTCGGCGAAGACGGGATTCAAAGCGACGAGACAAACCAACCCGTCCAAATCACGACGTAAGCGGCCGACCCGGCTAAACAGGCGCGGCGAATAAAGGAAAGGTGCGTCTCGGAGTACTTGAGCATCACCAGCCAAGCTCCCACCAGCGTCATGCCCTTGACTAAGGCAAAGAGCCACTCGCTGGTCTCGATCACCGGCTTCATGAGCGGGTTGAGTTCGGTGATATGCCCGCCGGCGTGTAGCACGGCCGTCATCACCAGGTCCACAAACCCGATGCCGAGGAGCAGAAGCAGGGCCCGCGTCGGGAAGCCCATGCGGGCGTACCAACTGCGAGGGGCGGGAGCAACTTCCTCCGCCATCTCGGTGGTTTCCACCTCATCCGCCCAGGGGTCATCCTTCCAGTTCTTCACTTCGTTGATGTTGTCGCCCGGAACGTTATTGGTCATTGCTTAAACTCCTGATGATCTGGTCATGCACCTGTCTCACCTCGCTGGCGGGCCGAATGTTGTGGTTCGTCATCAAACTCACCGTCCACGTCTCGCCGTTGGGTCGTTTCACATAACCGCTGAGACACGTTACTGCAGTTAGTGTGCCAGTTTTCCCCGTAAAGGGCACGGATAGTAAACGGTTGGCCAGAGTTCCTTCCCCCGATTTCGCTAAAGCTCGTTCAAATACGGGGAAAATTGGGCGGTTTTTCGCCCAATGCAGCACCTTGGTCAGGGCGTTGGGCGTCACAAAGTTGCGGCGGCTCATGCCGCTGCCGTCCATGGGCTTCATACCGTCGGGGGTCAGCCCGACTTCCTTGGCATAGAACTCCTGCATCCGCGCGGTGGCTTCTTCATACTCCGCGCCGGGGGTGAGACGTTTCTCGTGGCCGGCGGCCATCAGCAAGAGCTGCTCGGCGTAGATGTTGTCGCTGTCCTCCAAGCAAAGCTTTGCGAGTTCGCTGAGGGGCGGCGTTTTGAACACGCGGTCCGGCACTCTCCACGGGGGCAGAACATCCGTCGCTACAAAGTACGCCCCGGGGCGGAAGGCTTCGGTGGCCGCAAGTTGCGGATCCGGGATCGCAAAATGGCCGATTCGCGTTCGAGCTTGCGGCAACTCACCGTTTACATACAGTCGCCGGGTGAAGAGATCGAGGCGGACATTCAGCGTCCCCACCGGCGGCCCGCGCAAGATGCGGATCTGCTTGAGGGCCGGGTCGAGCGGGAGCAAGGCCCCCTTCTCGGCGAAGACCTCAAATCGTTGGTTGTTCACCCCCCACGCCGAGATGCGACCCGCATAAGAGAAGGGAAGATCATCCCATTCCCAAGTGGGCGGGATGAGCGGGGCAAACGTCTGGTGCACCCGCACGGTGCCCCCTTTGCCGCCCGCGCCCAGTTCGCGGAGTTGCTCGAACGTGACACCCGGAGTGCCAAGGGCCGAGACGGTCGGGCCATATTCGGTGTCCCACACCCGGATCTCGCCTTGATAGTCAGGGCCGAGTGTCTCCAAGGCGTACAGAACCGAGAGAATCTTTTGGTTACTGGCCGGCACCAGCCGGGTGTCTCCTAGTTGCTCGAAGACAACCTCGCCGGTGGCATTGCGCACGCTCACTCCGGTCAGGGCTCCGGACAGGGAGACGTGCTCCAAGTGGGGAGCGATGGGCGGCAACATTGCCGCCGCCAGGAGCAGCGTGGTCATGGTGATTAGACAGACGAGGTGGTCTGGAGTTCGTCGGCAAACACCGGCTCACTCACGTGGTCAAAGCGCTGGGCTTCGATGTCGGCGGCAATCCCGGTGGCAAAAGCCTTCAATTGCGGGTCCGTTTCGGTAGCGGCGGCCGCCTGGACCGCCTTCAGTATCCGATCTCGATCGTGGTCGCGCCACTCCACCAGGTGGAAGGCGGCGTGGATGGCACTGCGACGGCCAATGCGGTGCGGCGCCGAAAGCAGACTGAGAAGCGCATCGGCCGCCGCATCCGTGCAGATGTGCCCACCGAGCACGACTCCTGCCTTATATACGGCCCGGGCGTAGTCGTCTTCGTTTTCGGCGATGAAATCTCGGATGGCGGCCACGGCTTTGTCTTGGTCGTGCGGACTAGGGAAAAACGAGGGTAAGTCCTCGAACATATCCAGCACCGCCCACTGCGCGCAGCGGCGCCAGGGATGGACCTTATCGCGCAGGATGCGCACCATGGCCGGACCAAAGATGCCCGCGCTGGCGTGAGATTCGATGTGCTGAATGCACTCGTGCCCAATGTCGCGCACCGGGCAATAGAGGAGGCACACCCACTCTTGCGGGCCGAGATCGCGGACGCTGGCTGTAAATCGTCCGGACCACCCCAGGGTCTCCGAGATGGCCGTTTGCCGGTCAAAAAGCTCGCCTAGACCTTGCTGAATCCCGGCGAGGACTTCCTCAATGGTCTCGCCCTTGGCTTCGTTCCAATAGCGCTCGCTGCGGCCAAAAATGCCGGAAGGGGAACGGGCAATTTGCACTTTGGTGCGCTCACCCCCAACCTCGATCCAGGCTTCCTCACTCCAAGCATGGGGCGTGATGTGGAAGTCGCGGCTGATGGGGTGCGGCGGCCAGTGAAAGGGAACTCGGTCGCCCGGTCGACGGGCCGTAGTGTCGCCAGGGAAGCGGGCGGCCGCCTGGGCCAAGAATTCCTCGAGGGCCTTCAAGACCAGGTCGGCCGTCATCGCTTAGCTCTTGCGAGGTTCTTCCGGGGTCGGTTCGTCGTCGCCGCGCAGACCCTTTTCGAAGTTCTTCTTGCCGTCCTTGATGCCCTCTTGGAACTCACTCACGCCCCGGCCCATCCCGCGCATGAGCTGCGGAATCTTGGTGCCCCCAAACAGGAGCAGGACCACGAAGACAATGATGATGAGTTCAGAGCCACCAGGCAAGCTGAGTGCAAGGAGATTTGTCATGGGAAGCCTCATTCAGTAT
>CAZDWU010000001.1:21823-39437 GCA_964509165.1 uncultured Chthonomonas sp.
GCCACCAGGCAAGCTGAGTGCAAGGAGATTTGTCATGGGAAGCCTCATTCAGTATACGCCGAATCTGGGTGAGATAGAGCCCTACTGGGTTTCTCCGACCGGGGAGGGAGCGGGAGTCTGGGCATCCTTGGGCTCCAGCGCATCTTCCGTCTTGAAGTCGAAGTCCATGCTTGAGCTGGACGAACTGCTGCCGAAGTCCGGGTCTCCTTCAAAGTGGATCACCAACCAGTCACGGCGTTCGTTCAGGATCTTCGGAGCCTTCTTGGGGTCCTGCTTCGCGTAGGCCATGTTCAGATTCTTGCGGTTGCCGTCGGCGGGGAGGTCCGCCTCAAACACCAGCGGGGTGCCCGCCTTGTCCGTGATCTGGTCCAGCTTCTTGCCCGCCACGTTCGCGTTGTAGAACAGACCCGTCAGACGACCGCTGGTCTTGCACACCCATTCGGCTTCCGGTCCCGGGGGGATCATGCCCTTCACCATATCGGTGGCAAAGCCCGGGGCGCCTTCCATTTCGGTGTCCATATCCTTCGTCATCTTGCTGTGCAAGCGGGCGTAGTAGGGGCGGATTTCATCCTGCCAGGTGGCCGCGGGCGGGAGTTGCCCCTTTTCTTGGGCGTAGGCCAGCGTGGCTTTCTGGATCATCGAACCCGTAATGGCACACCCCGCCGTCTCCGTGGCTTGGCCCACCACTGAACGGCACATCACGAGCCCCCCCACGCCCATGACGAGGCACAGGGCCACCACAAGCAATAGGATCCACACAATCGGACTGACGCCGCTCTTGGTGGGCGGAGACATCGGGGGCGGATTAAACGGAGGAGGCACGTTCGCCATAAACCGAGGATACGGGATAACCGGCCTTCGGTTGCAAGCCTAGGTACCCCTCAGGTTCGCGGTCCCGACGTCTTTTCGCATCGCTTCGGGGTCGGGTAGCGTCTGGAACACCATGGAAGACGCCATCCGTGCCCTACAACTCGCGCTCGAATTGCACGATCCGGGCGAACGCGAACACGCCGAGCGGGTGGCCGTCTACGCCGTGGCCACGGGCGAAAAGCTGGGGATGAGCGACGAAGACCTCATCCACCTGCGCCGGGCCGGGCAACTCCACGATGTGGGCAAAATCGCCGTGGATCGGGTGATCCTCCGCAAGATGGGCACCCTCACCGAGCAAGACTTTGAAGACCTGAAGAAGCACGCCGATGCGGCGGTGGATGTGCTGAGTGCCTTCCCCTGGCTATCACCGAGCGTGCCGATGATCCGGTCTCACCACGAACGCTGGGATGGCATGGGCTACCCGCGCGGGCTGGAAGGGGATGAAATCCCGCTGGGCGGGCGCATCCTGGCGGTGGCCGAGGCCTTCGACGTGATGGTGTCGGGTTCGGCCTGGCGTCGGCCGCTGGACCCCGAAGACGCCTGCATGGAAATCCGTGATTGCAGCGGCACTCAGTTTGACCCCAACGTGGTGGCCGCGTTCCTCTCCGTGCAGTCTCTCATTCAGCCTCTCGGGCAAGCCTAGTTCGTTCCGCGCCCTGATGGCGTAGACTGAACATATGAGCGCCCAACAGGCCTTGCACGAGCGGTTATTCGACATCAACGCCCTCAATTCGGCCGTATCGGTTCTGGATTGGGACCAGCAGACGTACATGCCCGCCGGAGGGGCCGAAGCCCGGGGCGAGCACGCTAGCCGCCTCACCCGCATGGCGCACGAGCTGTTTGTGAGCGACGAAACCCGGACGCTGCTCGAGAAGGCCACCGCGGCCGCGACCCCGGACAGTGTGGACGCCGCCGTGTGCCGCGTGACGCAGCGCAACCTGGACTTGGCCACCAAGCTTCCGGCGGAACTGGTGGCGCGCCGATCCAAGCTCAGTACGCAGGCCCACGAAGATTGGGTGAAGGCTCGCAAGGCCAACGATTTCAAGACGTTCTCGCCGATCCTGACCCAGATGGTGGACATCGCTCGCGAAACCGCCGACTGCATCGGCTATACCGACCACGTCTACGATGCGCTGACGGACCAGTTCGAAGAAGGCGCCACCAAGGCCAGCTGGGATGCCATGTTCGATAGCATCCGCGACCCGCTGGTGAGCTTGGTCAAAGAGATCCAGAGCGCGCCGAACCACCCGGACAACCGCTTTATGTTCGGCGAATGGAGCCCCGCCGAACAATCGAAGTTCACCGAAGAGCTGGTGCAGGCCATTGGCTTTGACTTCAAGCGCGGCCGCCAAGATACGGCCCCGCACCCGTTCTGCACCAACTTCAGCATCGGCGACGTGCGCCTCACCACGCGCTACCAGGATTATCTGGGCGCGAGCATCTTCGGCGGCCTGCACGAGGCCGGCCACGGGATGTACGAGCAGGGTTCGCCGATGGAATGGGATCGTTTGCCGATCGCGGGCGGGGTCTCGCTGGGTGTCCACGAGAGCCAAAGCCGTCTGTGGGAGAACATCGTTGGTCGCAGCCTGCCGTTCTGGCAGCATTTCCTGCCGCGCCTGGAGGCCTTCTTCCCCGAACTCCGCGCGGGCCACGTCAACGACTTCTACCGTGCCATCAACAAGGTGGAGCGCAGCCTCATTCGCGTGGAAGCCGACGAGGTGACCTACAACCTGCACATCATGATCCGCTACGAGCTGGAGTGTGCGATGCTGACCGGCGAACTGGCGGTGAAGGACTTGCCGGAAGCCTGGAACGCCAAGTACGAGGCGTACCTCGGCCTCACCCCGCCGACGGATGCAGACGGCTGCTTGCAAGACGTGCACTGGAGCATGGGGGCGCTGGGCTACTTCCCGACCTACAGCATGGGCAACATCCTCAGCTATCAAATCTGGGATGCACTGAAGGCCGATATCCCGAACGCGGACGAACTGATGGCCAACGGCCACTTCGCGGAGATTCTGGAGTGGCTGCGAAGCAAGATCTATCAGCACGGTAGCCGCTACACGCCGAAGGAACTCATCACGCAGGCCACGGGCAAGCCGATGGATGCCAGCCACTATTTGAATGGCATCACCGCCAAGTACCGCGCCATTTACAGCCTATGACCGCTCTGCTGCTCGGGCTGGCCACCGTGCCGGCGTGGAACGAAAACCCGGTGGGGGTGACGGCGCAATGGCCGCAACCCCCGCAGGCTCGTGAACTCGCCACGGGCACATCGTTCAACCAGCGCTACGCCTACGAGCTTGTGCAAGGAAGCGTGATCTATCGCGTGGACATGATGGAGTTGAAGCCCGAAGCCCTGACCGGCCGCAATGATCTCCAACTCCTGGACACCGGGATGCGCGGGGCCGAAACCCTCAAGCAATTCCGCCCGCTCCGGGTGACCACCACCCGCGTGGCCGGACAAATGGCGCGCCGGTGGGATGTGCAAGTGGACAAGGGCCCGCTTATCCGCCACCTGTTGGTGGTGAAGCGACCCTGGATGGTTCATGCGCTCTACATCGGCGACAAGCAGGACGCCGATACGAAGGCCACCAACGAGTTCTTTGGCAGCCTAAAGATCAATACCCCTCAGTAATGAGGCAGTCTCGTTCGGGGAACGAACGATTGGTTTAGGCCTTGGCGACCTCGAATTGCTCCATGTACTTGAGGCAGCAAGCTCGCACCAGGGCGCGCACCCGGTTGATGTAGCGGCCCCGCTCGGTCACCGCCACCGCGCCGCGCGCATCCAAGAGGTTAAAAGCGTGCGAGCACTTCAAGGCCAGCTCAAACGCGGGATAAACCAGCGCGAGGCTGGTCGGGCACCCCGGGTCGCTCTCCCTCACATCGGCCTCGCGGGTGGTGAGCACGCCATCGGTGGCATCCCAGCGCACCGGCGTCCCCAGCACACGCTTGCTCTCGGCCTCGTACATTTCAAAGAGCTGGAAAAGCATCTCCGTGCTGGCCACTTCGAAGTTGAAGACGTTGTTCTGCATCTCCTGGTCGAACTCGATATCGCGGTACGTCAGGCGCTCGTTCCACTGCAGGTCTTCCCAAATCGAGGCCTGTCCGTTCAACATCAGGGTCAGTCGTTCCGGCCCGTAGGTGAGCTCGGCACACACCGGGCTCACCTCAATGCCCCCCATCTGTTGGAAGAACGTGAACTGGCTGATCTCGGTGCCGTTCAGCCACACTTCCCAGCCCACCCCGCTGGCGCCCAGGCTCGGGTTCTCCCAGTCGTCCTCCACCAGCCGGATGTCATCGCGGTGGACGTTGAAGCCGACGGCATTCAGGCTTTCCATGTAAAGGTCCACCACGTTTTCCGGGCTAGGCTTCAGCATCACCTGGAACTGCACGTACCGCTGGTTGCGCATGGGGTTGCGGGTGTAGCGGCCATCCGCCGGGCGGCGGCTCGGCTGGGCGTAGGCAAAACTGTACGGGGTCGGGCCCAGGCACTTGAGGGCCGTGGCGGGGTGCGAAGTTCCTGCGCCCACTTCCATATCCCACGGTTGCAGGATGGCGCAGCCTTGCGCCGCCCAAAAATCACTGAGTTTCCGCAGAATCTCCTGCAACGTCACCATACAACTCAAGGTTACCAGCGGAGCAAATTGGACCCCCGACGCCGTATCATGAAGACATGAGAACTGCCGTCCCGTTGGTGGCCTGCATGGCCGTGATGGTTCATGCCCAAGACACGCCGCCTCCGGCCTACGAATACGTGCCCGGCTCGTTCGTCCTGTTTGAATCCCCCAACTTTGGCGACCGCCCGGAGGGCGTCGTGATTGACACCATCGTGCTCCACCACACCGCCAGCAGCGGACTAGATGGCGTGATCAAGTGGTTCCAGATGCCGGAAAGCCAGGTGAGCGCGCACTTCACCGTGGGCAAAGACGGCACCATTGTCCAGCACGTCAGCACCTATAAGCGCGCGTGGCACGCCGGCAAGAGCATTGACCAATACGGCCGCGAGAACGTCAACGACTTCAGCGTGGGCATCGAGATGGTGAATAAGGGCGACGGTTCGGAACCCTGGACCAAAGAGCAAGTGGAGGCCACGCAGCACCTGGTGGCGGCGATGATGCGTCGATTCCCGATTCGCCAGATTGTGAGCCACGAGAAGATTGCCGTACCCGCCGGGCGCAAGAACGACCCGCTGGGCTTCCCGTGGGAATCCATGCGTCGCTTTGGCGTTTCGCTTTGGTATTGAGCCTTAGCCGAGGTGCACCATCGCCTGCTCGAGGTCGGCGATGAGGTCCGAGGGCTCTTCCAGGCCGCAATAAAGCCGGATCACCGACTTCGGTTCCGGCATATCCATGCAGCAGGCCGGGTAGTGCACGGCCAGGCTTTCGTGGCCGCCCCAACTCACGCCCATGCGGTAGATCTTGAGGCTCTGCAAGAAGGCGTTGAGTTTGGCCCGGTCTTGTGCCTTGGGCATGAACGAAATCAGACCGCCCGTGCCCTTAAACTGCTTCTCATACAGCTCGCGCTGGGCGAAGTCATCCGCGCCGCAGTAATAGACTTCGGCCACTTCGGGGCGGTCCTTCAGGAATCCATGCACGGCGCGGGCACGCACTTCGGTGGCGTCGAGGCGAAGCTTGAGGGTGCGCAAGCCGCGCAGGATGAGCCAGGCGTTAAACGGAGCGATAATGCCGCCGAAGAGGGCGCCTTCCCAGTCGTGAAGCGTGCGGATGCGTTCCTTGCTCCCACAAATCGCGCCGGCCACCACATCGCTGTGACCCGCGAAGTACTTGGTGACGCTATGGCACACCAGGTCCACCCCCAGGGCAATCCCGCTCTGAAGCAGGCCCGCGCCGTAGGTGTTATCCATGATCGTCGAGATCCCCCGCGATTTGGCCAAGGCCGTAATGGCGGGCACGTCCTGCAGGCGGAACATGCCACTGGTCGGGCTTTCTAAGAAAATCAGGCTGGTTTCGGGGCGCAGGGCATCGGCCACCGCTTCTTTGCATCGGCCATCCACCACCGTGCTCGTGATGTTGAACCGTTGCAGGTACTGCGTGATGAACTGGTACGTGGGGCCGTAAACGCCATCCACCACCACCACGTGGTCGCCGGCCTTGACCACGCTCATGATCGCCTGGCTAATCGCTGCCATTCCGCTGCCGGTCAGCAGGCAGGCCTCGCTGCCTTCCACCGCCGCGATCTTCATCTCGGCCAGGCGCGTGGTCGGGTTATTCCACCGGGTGTAGAGGCACTCCTTGCTCTCGTAGTCCTTCATCGCGGCATCGAACTGATCGAGGCACTGGAAGGCAAAGGTGGAGGTCTGGACCAGCGGCGGGGCGACGGCGCCGTAGGGCAGTTCGTCTTCACCCAGGTGTTGCAGCAGGGTTTCAATATGCGCTTCGTGGCGCGGGTCCATGGGGCCATTTTTGCACGTTCACGCGCGGGGAGAGATTGTCAATGGTCCTGAGAGCGCAAAAAGAGTTGGGATTTCCGGGAGATGATGTGTCATCCTGAATATTCGCCCATGCCGACTCCGAAGAACCTCATTCTGCCCGATCCGGATACGCTGAACCAAGTTGAGTACGGCAAGTTCTTGCTTGCTAACCTCGCGGCCAAGCGGGCCAAGCAGATCAAGGAAGGTGCGCCCCCGCTGGTGCGCATCGAGTCGAACCACCCGCTCAGCATTGCGCTGGCCGAGATTGCCCAAGGCAAGATCAAGCCGTTGCTGGACGGCGAGCAAAACGCCATCGAGGAAACCGTCGAAATCCCGACCCTCGATCTTTCGGACGAAGACTTCCTGCTGCCCTCCCTGGAGGACGACGAGGACGACGACGATGGTCTGTCCCTCGGTTCGCTGGTGGATGACGACGAAGAGTTGGAAGACGACGAAGACGCTCTGGAAGTCGATGAAGTGGATGAAGTTGACGAAGATGCCGCTCTCGGCGGCCTGATCGAAGACGATACCGTCGAACCCTCGGACGATCTCTCGCTGGACGATCTGGCCGAAAAGGAAGAAGGCGAAGAAGCCGCCGACGATCTGTAAGCGAACATGCCAGTGACGGATCCTTACGCCGTCTTGGGAGTCTCCAGAGATGCGAGCGCCGACGACATCAAGTCGGCGTATCGTCGTCTCGCACGCAAGTATCACCCGGACGTCAACCCCGACGACCCGACGGCGGAAGAGAAGTTCAAGGAAGTCGGCGAAGCCTACAGCATCCTCTCCGACCCCGAACGCCGCCAGCGCTTTGATCAGTACGGCGTCACCGATGACTCTGGAATGGGCGGCGGAGGCGGCTACGGCCCCGGACCGGGCGCGGCCGACTTTGGTGACCTTTTCGAAGCCTTCTTCGGTGGCATGGGGGGTATGGGCGGTGGCCAAGCAAACTTCTCCCGTGATGGCGACGACCTGCGCGCCGACGTCAGCATCACCCTTCGCGATGTCCTAACCGGTTGCGAGAAGCCGATCAAAGTCAAGCGCACCACTCCTTGTACGCACTGCAGCGGCACCGGCGGGGAGCCGGGTTCCGAAATCAAGACCTGCGACACCTGCAACGGGCAGGGCGCAGTGCGGCGCATCGCCAACACCTTCCTGGGCAGCGTGACCACGACCACTACCTGCCCCACCTGCCGAGGCACCGGCAAGAAGATTGAAAGGCCTTGCTCCAAGTGCCAAGGCAAGAAGGTAACGGTGGAGACGGCCGATCTGACGGTCAACATCCCCGCCGGAGTGCAGCACGGCACCACTTTGCGGGTTTCCGGACAAGGCGGCGCCGGCATTGATGGCGGTCAACCGGGCGATCTCTACGTGGTGGTGGCGGTGGCCCGCGACGCACGGTTTGAGCGGGACGACATCCACCTCTATGCGCCGCTGGATATCACTTTCGCCCAGGCGGCCATGGGCGACCAGATCGAAGCCGAATCCTTGGACGGCACGGTCAAGATTTCCATTCCGCGCGGCAGTCAGCCTCAGTCCGAGGTCCGCATCAAAGGGCGTGGCTTGCCTCGCTTGCGCGGGGGTGCCCGGGGAGACCTGATCTACGTCCTGCGGGTGCAGGTGCCGAAGGATTTGAGCCAAGAACGCGCCGAGTTGCTCCGCAAGTTTGCCGAACTGGGCAATGAACGCATCCCCGAAGGGGACGGCCAGGGCGGCGGCGGATTCCTGGGCGGGTTGTTCGGGAAGAAGAAGAAATGAGCGTTGGCATGTGGACCCAAGTCACTGCGGTGTGGCCAGAGACCGTGCCCGACACCTCGGCCTGGCACTGCATTTTTGAGGACCACGGCGTCAACGGCACCATCGAGAACGAGAGTGTGCCTGGCCTCACCGGCTACCTCGCACCGGGCGATGAAGACAAACTGGAACCCCTCCGCGCGGCGTTGCTGGCCGCCGGAGCCACCGAAGTCTTCACCGATCTCATCCCTGAGGACAACTGGGCCGAGAGCTGGAAGCAGTTCTTCATCCCGCGCCGCCTGGGCGAGCGCATTGTGGTGCGCCCCACATGGGAGGAGTACGAAAGCCAACCGGACGACATCGTGCTGGTGCTGGACCCTGGCCAAGCCTTTGGCACCGGCGACCACCCGACCACTCGCAACTGCCTGGTTTTACTGGAAGGCACACCTCTGCAGGGCAAAGAGATTGCCGATATCGGCTGCGGTTCCGGCATCCTGGCCATCGCCGCCGGGCAACTGGGCGCGACGCTGATTCACGCCGTAGACGTGGAAGGGCCGAGCGTGGCCGCCACCGCCGAGAATGCCGAGCGTAACGGCGTGGCCCTGGTGGTGGAACGGGGTTTGGGGTTCGACCCTCTTCCCGCCGAGCAAACCTACGATGTGGTCGTCAGCAATATCCTCAGCGCGGCTCTGATTGCTTTGGCCCCCGAAGTGTCTCGCCGCCTCCGCACTCCGGGCGTGTGGATTGTCAGCGGCATCATCCAAGCGAACTGGCCGGACGTCCGCACGGCCGCCGAGCGATACGGATTCCGACTGGACGAAACTCGTGAGGAAGGCGAATGGGTGACGGCGCGGTTCGTTCGATAAGGGCGCTGCCGCGTTTCTTTGTCGCCGGCGTGCCCGACCCGGCCCCGGAAACCGTACCCATCCCCGACGACGAGTACAAGAAGCTCCACGGCGTGCTGCGTATGCCCCGGGGCAGCGCCATTGCCATTCTCCCCGGCGACGGGCGGGTGCTGGTCGGCACCTTTGAAGGCCACGAGATGGCCGTGCAGTCCACCCACACTCCCGCCACCGATGCTACGCGGTCCGTCACCTTGGCCCTCGGCCTCGCGAAGCCCGAGAAGATCGAAGAGAGCATCCGCATGGCCACCGAGATTGGCGTGAGTGCCGTCCGGCTCTTTGCCAGCGACCGGAGCGTGACCCGCTGGGACGAAGGAAAGCGAGACGCCAAGCTGGTGCGCCTGCGCCGCATCGCCCAAGAGGCGGCCGAGGTCTGTTTCCGCACTCGCTTGCCCGAGATCAGCTTTGCCAAGGACCTGGCTCAGGTTTTGCAAGACCCGGCGGCAGTGGTGCTCAGTGAAACCGAAGGGCTCAGCCAGCTCTTCACCCCGCCCGCCGGGCCGGTCACATTGGTCATCGGGCCAGAAGGCGGTTGGTCGCCCCGCGAGGTCGCACTTATCGGGGATCGGGCGGTGACGCTCGGCCCGCGCGTGTTCCGGGTGGATACGGCGGTAGCCGTGGCTTGCGGTCTCGCGTTGCACGGGGTCTAGCCCGGTATTCTGCCCCCCAGTTATGAGACCCGATGGTCGCGCCGCCGACGAACTCCGTCCCACTACGCTTGAACGCAACGTCATCAAGTTCGCTGAGGGCTCGTGCCTCATCAAGCAGGGCGACACCCATGTGCTGGTGTGCGCGACGGTCGAAGACCGTGTAGCCCCGTGGCTAAAGGGCACCGGACAGGGCTGGGTCACGGCCGAATACTCCATGCTCCCGCGCTCGGGTCGCCAGCGCAACCAGCGTGATGGCACGCGCGGCCCCAACGGCCGGAGCCTTGAGATTCAGCGCCTCATTGGCCGGGCGCTACGCAGTGTGGTGGACCTGGACGTGCTGGGCGAGCGCACCATCACCTTGGACTGCGACGCGATTCTTGCCGACGGGGGCACCCGCTGCGCCAGCATCACCGCCGCCTATGTCGCCCTCTACGACGCCCTCACCTGGATGAAGGATCGCCGGATGATCAAGAAGTGGCCGCTCCGCGAGGGCCTAGCTGCCATCAGCGTCGGCATTCTGAACAACGAAGAGCGCCTGGACCTGTGCTACGAAGAAGACAGCCGCGCCGCCACCGACATGAACGTGGTGATGACCTCCTCGGGCCGCTTTGTGGAGATCCAAGGCACAGCGGAGGCCGAACCGTTCGGCGCCGATGCTCTGGGCCGCATGCTCAAGCTGGGACAGAAGGGCGTCACCGAGCTACTGGCGATGCAAAACGAGGCCCTCGGGCTGTGAGCGCCGCGCGGCGGCTGGTGATTGCCAGCCATAACCGCAAGAAATCGGGCGAGATGGTCACGATCCTCACCGCCGGACTGCCGGGGTGGGAGATTCTCACGCTGGCCGATTTCCCCGGCGCGCCCGAGCCCGAAGAAACCGGCACCACCTACGAAGAGAACGCCATCATCAAGGCGACCAGTGCCGCGCAGTTCACGGGCGAGCTTTGCCTCGCCGATGATGCGGGACTGGAGATCGACGCTCTCCCCGGTGAACTCGGCCCGTGGAGTAAGCGATTCATGGGCGAGGAGACGCCCTTCACGGAGAAGATGCAGGGCATCCTCACGCGCATGGCGGGTCTGCCGGAAGCCGAGCGAGGGGCGAGATTCAACTGCTGGGTGGCGCTCGCCGCGCCCGGGCAAGAACCCAAAACCTTCCATGCCACCTGCGAAGGCCGCATCGCGGAGGCCCCCAGTGGCGGCGGCGGGTTTGGCTACGACCCCATCTTTTGGCTCGAAAGCCAAGGCTGTACCATGGCCGACCTCACCGCGGAGCAGAAGCACGCCATCAGCCATCGCGGCAAGGTGCTGGCGCAAGTCATCGGCCACCTCCGTCAAACCGACGTGTAAGATAGAACCATGATGACCCTCGCCCTCCTCGCGGCGATTTCGGCCACCGAACCCACGCGGATCCTGGTGATGACGCGCACGGAGGGGTACCGCCACGACAGCATCCCGACCGGCGTCGAGTGTCTCAAGGCCATTGGCGCGGCCCGGGGTTGGGTCGTCGACCAAACCGAGAACCCGGCAGACTTCAACACGGCCAACCTCGCTCGGTACAGAGTTGTAGTGTTCCTGAGTACTACCGGCGACATCCTGGACCGCCCCGAAGAGCAAGCCTTTGAGGGCTACATCCAAAACGGGGGCCGCTTCTTGGGCATCCACGCGGCCGCCGACACCGAGTACGACTGGCCTTGGTTCGGGCAACTGGTGGGCGCCTACTTCATGAGCCACCCTCACATTCAGGAAGCCTGCATGCACGTGCACACGCACGATCATCCGGCGACGGCCCACCTCGGCGAGACCTGGATCGCATCTGACGAGTGGTACTGCTACAAGAGCCAGCCGCCGGCCCGCGCTCAGGTGTTGCTATCGCTCGATCACAGCTCGTACACGGGCTGGAAGATGCCGGGAGACTCCCACCCGATTGCCTGGAGCCAGCGATTTGACGGCGGGAAGGCGTTCTACACCGGCCGGGGCCACACGAAGGAATCCTACAGCGAACCGGACATGCGCAAGCATCTAGCTGGCGCTCTTACCTGGTTACTTCAGTAGGATTCAGAGTTCACCTCACATCGAGAGCGTGGCAAATCATGCATCCGGCCCGCCTGGGGTTGTATGATGCAAGGTCATGAGTAGCGGTTACGGTCTGCAGAACACCGGCAACTACGGAGCGGCGAAGCGCTTCCGGCTGATCCTGCGCGAACAAGGCCAAGCCCGAGAAATGGGTGGCAACGAAATGTCGCTTGCCGTAAGCATCGTGGACAACATCATGATGCAGGCCCTGGACGCCAAAGCCAGCGACATCCACATGCAACCGGAGCGGGATCAGCTCAAGATCCGCTTCCGCGTGGACGGCATCCTGCACGAAAACGGCTTCCTCCCGCCGGAGCAGGCCACCAACGTGTTGGCGCGTCTCAAACTGTCGGCCGGCATGCGCATTGACGAAATGCGCGAACCCCAAGACGGCCGTATCGACATGGAATACGACGGTCGCCGCCTTTCCGCTCGTGCCTCCTGTGTGCCCTGTCTCAACGGCGAGAAGTTCGTTATGCGTCTTCTCGACCCGGCCTCGATGAAGGTCAATCTCGCCGACCTGGGGATGCCGGACGACATTCGTGAGAAGTGGATGCGCGCGGTGGGCGTGCCGTACGGTCTGATCTTGGTCACCGGTCCGACGGGGAGCGGGAAAACATCCACGCTCTACGCCAGCCTCAACGTGCTGGATAGCAAGACCCGCAACATCCTTACCGTCGAAGACCCGATCGAATACGAATTCGACAAGAACATCGCGCAGGTGCAAGTCACCGAAAAGATGGGCTTCCCCCGCGTCATGCGCGCGTTCCTTCGTCAAGACCCGGACGTCATGATGGTCGGTGAAATCCGCGATGCTGACTCATTGAAAATCGGGATTCAGGCCGCTCTCACCGGTCACTTGGTGCTGGCCACGATCCACACCAACAACGCCATCGAGGCCATCGGCCGCATGATTGACATGGGTGCCGAGGACTACCTCATTAGCGGCGTTATCGTCGGCATCATGGCGCAACGTCTCGTGCGCCGCATTGACCAAACCACGGCCAAGCCCTTTGCCTACAGCCGGGAGGAACTCGAAGCCATCGGCATTACGGCCGCCGACATGAACGGCGCGCGTCTTGTTAAGGGTGAACCGGGTGAAAGCAACAACGGCACCGGCTTCAAGGGTCGTGTTGGCCTTTACGAACTGGTGGTCGGTGACCGCGCCTTCAAGCAGGCTGTCGCCCGACGCGCCCCTTACGAAGAACTCCTTCAAATTGCCCGCGAGCAAGGCTTCCGCAGCATGATGGAAGACGGCAAGGAAAAGGTGCTGAAGGGCATCACGACCCCCGAGGAAGTCGCCCGCGCGGTCCTCACTCAAGCTCTCGAATAGAACCAACATGGCTCAAGTCTCCAAGAATCGAAAAATCGTCAACTATGTGCTGCTCGGCGGCCTGCTCGTCGGGGCGGGCGTCGTGGGGGCGCGGCTTTCGGGCCAAATCATGGAAGCCCGCGGCCTCGCCAAGCTCGAAGAGCAGATCGCGGCCACCGGGATGCCCCGCAGTGCCGCAAAGATCAGGGAGCGATTCCGCAAGGATGACAATGCCCAAAAGGCCATTGCGGAACTCGCGAAGAAGATCGAGCTCGAGCCGAACTACGGCTCCGACCTCCAGAAGGCGCGTTACGACTCGAACCTCGCTTGGTCCATCATGACCGAGCGGCAGGACTTCGCCAGCTGGGCCGCCATTGTGGCCAAGGCCCCGGCCCAGGATTACGGCTTTGACCTCGATGACTTTGAGTTTGGTCTCGGGTCGCACCAGGGGGCCATTTACTACCTGGGGCAGACGGCGGCCCATGCGGCCAAGCACGCCGCCATGCAAGGCAATTGGGAAGAAGCCCGCAAGTATCGCGACGAGGCCTTGGCGATCTTCAGCAAGATGGCGCCGGAGACCTGGCGTGGTTCGGCTTCGGTGCAAGCCAATGGCTTGAACACCACTTACCGCTACACGCTGGAAATGCTGGACAAAAAGCGCGATGACCCCGAAGCACTGAAGTACGCCCAGGAGACATTTGCAAAAGAAGTCTCGGTGATTTCCTACACCGACTTGGCAATGACGGAGCTATTCCGCGTGCGCATAAAGGCGCGCGACGTGGGGCGGGATGCCAGCCTGTATCACATGAACGTGATGAACTGGGTGCGGGATGACGCGGCGGAAAACGAGGCGTACAGCGACCTCGACGAAGCTGATGTCAACATCTGGCGGAGCCTGCCCTCGGGGGTGGCGCTCGCCGACATCGTGGAAATGCAAGTCATCAAGGACTTGCAACCGCTAGCCGACCAGATCAAGGCCGCCGAGAACAATCCGAATGAGATTCGCCGGGTCGTCAGCGAATTTGAAGAGAAGCTGCCGAAACAGCCGAAGGAAGACATCACCGGCATCATGCCGCGCATCTACGCTCTCAACCTAAGCGACTACGAATCGATGATGGAGTTCGATGGGCGCCGGTTCTTGGGGCGCCAAGTGCTGAAGGTCGTGGAGGAGTACCAGAAGACCAAGGCGTTCCCGACGGAGTTCAAGGCCGACGGGGCCGCCCCGTTTGGGATGGAGTTCCGATACGTCAAGACGCAGGACGGATTCCAGGTGAACATGGGCGGACGGCGAGGCGGCTACCAAATCGCGTTCCCGATGATTGTCATCACCCCGCAAATGGAACGTCCGGCCGTCGGCGCGGGCTAAGCGCTCTCAGCTAACAAGAGAAACCCCGGTCCGTAGTGGGCCGGGGTTTCTCGCTGCTGAGGGGCTAGCCAGGTTTAGTCTTCTTCTTCGCGCTCGCCGCTCTTGCGGGCAAAGATGCGAATCGGCGTGCCTTCCATCGGGAATTCGGCGCGAATCCGGTTGGCCAAGTACCGCTCGTAGGAGAAGTGCATCAGTTGCGGGTCGTTGCAGAAGAAGATGAAGGTCGGCGGATTGCTCACCGGTTGGGTGACGTAGTACACGCGGAACGCGCGGCCCTTGCGGCTAAGCGGTCGGTCCAGAGTGGCGTTTTGGATCAGGCGGTTCAGCTGGCCCGTGGGGATGCGCGTATTGCCCGCCTCCACGGCCGAGAACGCAGCGTTGATCGCCCCGTCCATCCCCGTGCTCATCTTGGCGCTAGTGAAGCGCACGATGGCGTAAGCGCACTCAGGAATCTCCGCCTTCAGCGCCCGCACAAACTCCTTTTTGGCCGGGCTGGTGCGGCCCAGGTTGCCGTCGGGCGGCTCCACCTGGTCCCACTTGTTCACCGCGATCACCAGCGGCTTACCGAGTTCAAAACTCGCCTTGGCCACCCGCTTGTCGCCGTCGGTCAGGCCTTCGTTGCCGTCAATGACGAGCAGCGCACACTCGGCGCGTTCCAATGCGCGGGCGGCTCGCAGCACCATGTAGTACTCAATGCTGCCCTGAATCTTGCCGCGCCGTCGAATCCCGGCGGTGTCAATCAGGCGGACTTTGCGGCCCTTCCAACTCACCTGGCTGTCAATAGCGTCGCGGGTGGTGCCGGGGATGTCACTCACAATCGAGCGTTCCTCGCCGCTAAAGGCGTTGAGCATCGAGCTTTTGCCCACGTTGGGTCGCCCAATAATGGCGAGGCGCAGTTCGTCGTCGCCTTCGCCCACCTCGTTGGTGGTCTTGGGCAGAAGATCGACGACCTTATCCATCAGGTCGCTGAGACCACGTCCGTGGAGGCCAGACACCGGGAACACTTCGCCAAAGCCCAGGGCGTAGAACTCCGCCGCCTGGGGTTCGCGAATCTCGTTGTCCACCTTGTTGGCCAGCACCAGCACCGGCACGTCAATGCTGCGCAAACGCTGGGCCAGGTCTTCGTCCGCCGGGTTCAGCCCTTCGTCGGCATCCACCATAAAGAGGATGACGCTCGCTTCGGCCAGAGCCACCTCGGCTTGCACCCGAATCTGCTCCACCAGCGGGTCATCGTCACCAAAGAGAATCCCGCCCGTGTCCACCACACGGAACTTGCGGTCCTTATGATCGAACTCGGCGTACAGGCGATCGCGGGTCACGCCGGGTTGGTCTTGCACCACGGCAATGCGCCGGCCCGCAAACCGGTTAAAGAGGGTGGACTTCCCGACATTCGGTCGCCCGACGATCACCAAAGTGGGTAACTGAGCGGCCATAAGAAGGAGAATGATACCGGCCCCTCCCGCGAGGGTTCTGGGAGAGGCATAATGAACGGGTGAGCGACTGGCGCCACCGTGTCGACAACTTAGTCGAACTGATGAACGATTTTGGGCTCGAACGCGCCCGGCAGAGCGGGGAAGGCTGGAGCCTGGAGCTAAGCAAGACGGTCCCGGTGAGCGGGGGCGTGCCGATGATGGCCGCCGCACCCGCCGAAGCCGCTGCCCCGGCCACGCCCGCCGCCAAGCCGAAGAAAGCCGCGCGCCGCGCCGCCGAAGTCGCCCGTGGCATCCCCGTCACCACCCCGATGATGGGGATCTACTACGCGGCCCCGAGTCCGGGCGCGCCCAACTTCGTGTCCGTGGGGCAAGAAGTGACCGAAGGGCAAGTGGTGGGCCTGGTGGAAGCCATGAAGACCTTTAACGAAATCCTGGCGCCGCAGGGCGGGGTGATCACGTCGGTGGAGGCCACGAATGGCCAACTTGTTGAACCCGGAACGGTCCTCGTCCGCATTGAATAGGCTCCCGCAACTCCGGATTGGGCTCCTGGGATTCGGCACGGTGGGTGAAGGCACCTACCGGATGCTGGAAGACAACCTGGCCAGCATTCGGCGCAAAACCGGCGCCGACCTCTCGGTGGTCCGCATCGGCATTCGGGATGAGAAGAAGTCTCGCCGCGCCCCGCGTGAGCTTTTCACTGCCGACAACATGGGCATCGTCACCGATCCGAGCATCGATCTCGTGGTCGAAGCGATTGGCGGGATTGACCCCGCCCTGAGCCTGGTGGAAGCCGCCCTGGACCATGGCAAGAGCGTGGTGACGGCGAACAAGGAGATGATGGCCAAGCACGGGGCTCGCCTGCTGGAGAAGGCCCGCGCCCAGCAGATTGACCTCCACTTCGAGGCTGCCGTGGGCGGGGGTATCCCCATCGTGCAAGTGCTGAAGCACCAGCTGGCGGGCAACGACGTGCCGATGATGATGGGCATTCTCAATGGCACCAGCAACTACATCCTCACGGCCATGAGCCAAGAAGGGCGACCCTTTGACGAAGTGCTGGCCGAGGCCCAACTGAAGGGCTACGCCGAAGCCGACCCCACCAACGACGTGGAGGGCTTCGACACGATGTACAAGATCAGCATTCTGGCGAGCATCGTCTACGGCGGGCCGGTGCCGCTGGAATCGGTGCACCGCGAAGGGATTACCAGCGTCGATGCGATTGACTTTGAGTACGCCGATGTTTTGGGCTATACCATCAAGCTGCTGGGCGTGGCCGAAGAACTGGCCGACGGCTCGGTGCGGGTGCGCGTGCACCCCGCGTTTGTGCCCAAGGCGCACTCGCTGGCGAGCGTGAACGACGTGTTCAACGCGGTGTGGTTCCATGGCGACTTCGTGGGCGACCTCATGTTCAGCGGCCGGGGGGCCGGGGGCGACCCGACCGCCAGCGCCGTGGTGGGCGACGTGATTGACGTGGCCCGGAACTTTGCTGCGAAGGGTACAGGCAGCGCCTTGCCGTTCGATCCGCCGCGCCCCGCCGCCGGGATGGACGACCTGGTTTCGCGTATCTATGTGCGGCTGGACGTGCTTGACAAGCCCAACACCCTGGGCCGCATCAGCACCGCCTTTGGTGACCACAACGTGGGCCTGGCGGCGATGGAAATGCGCACCACCGATGCCAACCACGGCGAAATCGCCTTCCTCACCCACCCGGTGCGGGAAGCGCAGTTTGTGGCGGCGCTGGAAGCCGTCGAGCAACTCGACGTGGTCTACGGCGTAGGCAACTGGATCCGCGCCGTTGAGGTGACGAAGTGACCCGCGTGGCGTGCGTGCAGGCCCCGGCCATCTT
>CAZDWU010000001.1:39537-41219 GCA_964509165.1 uncultured Chthonomonas sp.
GATGCCTTGTGCGAAGAGCTCGATATTGTGTGCGTGGTGGGCTACGCCGCCGAAACCGCCCTCGGTGAACTGGTGAACGAGTGCGTATTGCTGGAGCCCGGCCAATTCCCCGCCGTGTACCGTAAGACGCACCTGCCGTGCCTCGGCTTTGATAACTTCGCCCTCACCGGTGACGATTTGCCGGTTTTTGAGACGCGCTACGGCCGCATTGGCATGGCGATTTGCTACGACCTGCGTATCCCGGAGACCCTGCGTGTACTGGCTCTAAAGGGTGCCGATCTCGTGATTTTGCCCACCAACTGGCCCGAGGGCGCAGACTTCAGCGCCGATTCCGTAGCCCCGGTGCGGGCCATGGAAAACAAGGTGTTCCTGGCCACTTGCAACCGTTGCGATGAGGAAGGCGGCTTCCGGTTCATCGGCAAGAGCGGCATCTTTGGCCTCAACGGTGAGCCCCTAGCCAAGGCCGGGTCCGAGCCCGAGGTGATCGTGGCGAACCTCAACCTGCCCGCCGCCCGCGACAAGCGCAACGTGAATCCGGTGACCGGCTACGCCACCGAGGTCTTTGCCGCCCGTCAGCCCGACCTCTACGATGTGATCGTGAGCGGGCAAGAGCTCCCCACGGTCCCGCCGGAACTGGAAGAGGACGAAGACGACGAAGACGCGTAACGGCCCCAACTCGGGGTGAGCGAGAGGGATAGACTGCAACCTTCCATGCAGCATTCCCTCGTGAGCGTCATTGACTTTGGTGGGCAGTATTCGCAGCTGATTGTCCGCCGAATTCGCGAACTGGGGGTGTATAGCGAAATGGTGCCGTGGATGCACGCGGCCGACCACATCCGCGAGAAGAATCCGGTCGCAATCATCCTGAGCGGCGGGCCGCGTAGCGTGCGCGAAGAGAACGCGCCGGACTTCGATTTCTCGTTGGCCGAAGGGAAGCCCCTACTGGGCATTTGCTACGGCATGCAGCTGATGGCGCACCGCTTGGGCGGGCGCGTCGAGCGGGCCTCCGACCGGGAATACGGTCGGCAATCCTTGTCCACGCGCGAATCCGATGCCCTGGTGGGCGTGATGCACGACCCGCAGATTTGGATGAGCCACGGCGACCGAATTGAAGATATTCCGGCGGGCTACGCGGTGACCGCGCAGACCGCGACCTGCCCGGTGGCGGCCATGGAGAACGCGGGGGCCAAGCGATTTGGCGTGCAGTTCCACCCGGAAGTCAGCCATACCCCCGACGGCAAGGCGCTGCTGGATGCTTTTTTGAACCAGATTGATGGGCTGACGCGCGACTGGACGGCGGGGCAGTTCATTGAAGAGACCGTCGAGTCCATCCGCGCGCAAGTTGGCACCGAACGCGTGCTGTGCGCGGTGAGTGGCGGCGTGGATAGCTCGGTGGCGGCGGCGCTGCTAACCAAGGCGCTGGGCGACCAAGTGACCTGCGTGTTTGTGGACCACGGCCTGCTGCGCAAGGACGAGGCGGAGGAGGTGGTGCACATGTTCACCGAGACCTTCCACCCGCACCTGGTGGTCATCCGGGCCGCCGATCAGTTCTTTGGCAAGCTGGAGGGTGTGACCGACCCCGAAACTAAGCGTAAGATCGTGGGCGCGGAGTTCGTGCGGTGCTTTGAGGCGCACAGCGACGAGTTCAGCGACTGCCAGTGGCTGGCCCAGGGCACGCTCTA
>CAZDWU010000001.1:41319-44321 GCA_964509165.1 uncultured Chthonomonas sp.
AAGCCGGGCATCTGGCAGAGCTACGCCGCCCTCCTGGACGTGCGAAGCGTGGGCGTGATGGGTGACGAGCGCACCTACGAGCAGCCGATTGTGCTGCGCGCGGTGACGAGCGAAGACGCCATGACGGCCGAAGCTGCCGCCCTGCCGTTTGAGTTTTTGCAGCACGTGGCGCTGCGCATCGTGAACGAAGTGGATGGGGTCAATCGCGTGGTTTACGACTTGACGGGCAAGCCCCCTGGGACTATCGAATGGGAGTAAAGATGGCCCCGTATTCTTACCAGGATCGGGAGTTGCTTTTGGCGACGGCGGCTGGGTTGATGAGGACCCGAGAGGATGCCCGGTAACTTTGCGGGGTAAATCCTGCAATCACCCTTTTATCCAAATTTTATGAGCATGTTTGTCTCCGAAATCAGTAAGACATTCCGGTGGGAAATGGGGCATCGTCTGGCCGGGCATCCCTTGTGTGGCAACCCCCACGGGCATAGCTACGCCGCCGACATCCACCTGAAAGGGCCGGTGCAGGCCAACGGCATGGTGATGGATTACGGCGACTTGAGTGCCCTGATGAAGCCCTTGGTGGCCCAACTCGACCACGCCTTTGCGGTGGACCAAGCCGATGCCCTGATGGGTGAATTTCTGCGCGAGAACGGCTTCCGCATCCTCGAATTGCCCTATCCGCCCACGGCGGAGAACCTGGCTCGCTGGCTAGCCGAGGCGCTGGCCCCGCAACTCCCGTCAGGCTTGGTCCAGCTCACGGTGGTCGTTCGGGAAACCGCTCACACCACCGCTCAGCACACCGTCGCGCTGGGCTAACCCGTAGCTGCCCGGAAGAGTTGAATCCGATTACGGTCGGGGTCGTACACCATCTGCACGTGCCCCCGGGGGGTCTCGTGGATCTCGGGGTCCACTTCGCCGCCCGCTTCCTGGCAAGCATGGGCGGCAGTCTCCAGGTCTGCCACTTCAATCGACACCACAAATCCCGCCGCGCCGCCGGGCATATCCGAGTGCAAGCCCAGGGTCACCGCGCCCAAGCGGAAGGCCGTCCAATGTGGGCTCGCGTAGCTCGGTTCCCGCCCAAGCAACGCCGTATAGAACCGCACGGAACGGTCCATGTCTGTCACTCCGGCCCAGACCGTATCGATGTGCCCCACCATGGCGCGGGTATACCGAATGGCAACATGGCCAGTGAATTTTCCTTTGACATCGTCGCGAAAGTAGATGAAATGGAAGCGAAAAACGCGATTGACCAAGCGCAACGCGAGCTTGCCAACCGCTACGACTTCAAGGGCTCGAAGGCGTCCGTCGAACTCGAAAAGCTCGAGGTGAAGATGGTGGCCGACGATGAGTTCCGCATGGACCAACTTCGCGACATCGTGGAGAGCAAGCTCATTCGGCGCGGCATCGACCTGAAGATGGTGGAGCGCGGCAAGGTGGAAGAAAGCGGACAGATGACGGTCAAGCAGACCCTGACGCTCAAGAGCGGCCTCAGTTCGGACGAAGCCAAGGCGCTCAACAAGCTGTTCAAAGAGAACAAGGCGCTGAAGGTGAACACCCAGATTCAAGGGGACGCCATCCGCGTGAGCAGCAAGAGCAAGGACGACCTGCAAAAGGCGATGACGTGGGTGAAGGCCCAGGATTTGCCCTACGTTCCGGACTTCACCAACTACCGCTAAGCGAGCCTGAGACTTCCCAGCCCGGCGGGGCCTGGGAGGGGTACCTTCAAGTTCATGAATGGCGTACCTGATGAAACGGTGAACCCGAATCCAGCGGACGTGACGGAAACCACGCCGCCGGGGGAAGTTGATCCTCGCGATCAGGAAATCGCGGCATTGCAGGGGCAGCTGGCCGAATGCGCCCGCCGCCTGCAAGCCGCCGAAGAGCAAGTGTTGCGCGTGCAGGCCGAGAGCCAAACCATCATGCGCCGTCTCCGCCAGCAAATGGAAGACGAGAAGAAGTTTGGCCCGCGCCCCTTGGTGGAATCACTTTTGCCCGTGCTCGATAATTTCCAGCGATCCATGGCGGCCCTGCAGGGTGGCGCGAACCCTGAACGCATCCTGGAGGGTGTGGGTGGCGTAGAGCGGCAACTGCGGCAAGCGCTCGAAGGCGTGGGGGTGCAGCGCATCCCGACCGAGGGCATGAGCTTCGACCCCGAGCGGCACGAGGCGATTGTGGCGGAGCCCAGCGCCGAGCACGAACCGGACACAATTCTGAATGAGATTGCGGCCGGCTACGAGATGCACGGGCGCATCATCCGCCCCGCGCAGGTGCGAGTAACGGTGGCCCCGGATGCCTGATGTCATCAGCCGGCTGAAGTTCGGCACCGATGGCATTCGTGGCGTGGCCGGGCGTGAGCTCACCCCCGCCTTTGCCATGCGCCTGGGCGAGTGGGCGGCGGAGTGGATGCACGCGCACAATCAGCCTCTGCGCATGGTGGTCGGGCGTGATACGCGCCGCAGTGGCGCGATGCTGGGGGCAGCCTTCGCTGCCGGTGCCACTAGCCGAGGCGTGGACTGCGACAGCGTGGGCGTGGCCCCCACGGGAGCGATGAGCTGGCTAGTGCGGAACGAGGGCTTCGGCCTGGGCGTAGTCATCTCCGCCAGCCACAACCCAGCCCCGGACAACGGGATCAAATTCTTTGAAGCGGACGGTGCCAAAGCCAAAGATGCCACCGAAGCCTGGATTTCTGAACGATGGCACGAAGCCCCCACCGGCACCCGCGAAGGGGCCGAATTGGGCTTGCTCAATACCGGCCATTCGCTGAATGCTTATGCCGAATGGCTGGTGAACTTGGTTCCCGAACGCCTGGACGGTATGCGGCTGGTGGTGGATGCTGCGCACGGCGCGGGCTACCACTGGGGCGTGGAAGTGCTGCGGCGTCTGGGTGCAGAAGTGCACGTCATCGGCAACCAGCCGGACGGACTGAACATCAACGCCGAAGGCGGGGCCACCAAGCCCGATGTGATGATGGCCATGGCCGCCAAGCTCGGCGCCGTGGGGATTGC
>CAZDWU010000001.1:44421-47036 GCA_964509165.1 uncultured Chthonomonas sp.
CGAGAAGGGAAGCGGGCGGCCGACCTCGCCTTCCCGTTCGACAACTGGCCGCAGATCATGTGGAACGTCCATGTCGGGCAAATCACGGGCTGGGAGCAAGAAGCCAGCGTGCAGGCCGCCATGCAGCAGGCCGAAGCCGGCCTAGGCGCGGGGCGCCTGGTGGTGCGGGCCAGCGGCACCCAACCCATGATCCGGGTGATGGCCGAAGGGCCAGACCGACCGGCCGTGGAGCGAGCCGTGGCCCTGGTGGGTGAGGCGCTGGTCGCCGCACGGGGCGGGGAAGTCGCCGGTAAAGTAGATTTAACCGATGCTTTGGGCGATTGACGTTGGCAATACGCAGACCGTCGTGGGCATCCACGAGGGTGGTCAGTGGCTCGCCCACTGGCGGCTAGAGAGCGACCACGCCCGCACCGAGGATGAGATTGCGGGGCTTTTGAAGCCCCTATTTGACCTCGCCGCGTTGCCGTTCGTGAGTTCCGGGGTGATTATTGCGAGCGTGGTGCCGCCCACCGAGCGCAATTGGGAGCGATTTTGCGCAAAGTACCTGCAGCAACCCGCTACGTTCTTGCGTCGGGGCGACCAGGTGGACCTGCGGGTCACCTACGATCCGCCCCATGCCGTGGGGGCCGACCGCTTGGCCAACGCGCTAGCGGCTTGGGAGCGATTTGGCACGGCCTGTATCGTTGTAGACTTCGGCACGGCCACGACTTTTGACGTGATTGACCATGAGGGCACCTATGTGGGCGGGGCGATCATGCCGGGGCCGCACGTGGCCCTGGAAAGCCTGGCGGGGAAGACGGCGAAGCTCCCCACCTTTGCCCTGGAGACGCCCGCGCGCGCCATTGGCACGCAAACAGTCGGGGCGCTGCAAAGTGGCTTCATGTTTGGCTATGCGGGCGGCATTGATGCCGTGGCCCGGCGCATCAAGGCCGAATTGCAGGGTGACGTGCATGTCATCAGTACGGGCGGGTTGGGCACGCTGTTTTTGCCCATCTCGGAGATGCTGGAAGAGCATTACCCCACGCTCACTTTGGACGGATTGCTGCTGGCCTGGGATCGTCTCCCGCACCGCGACCACCTGGGCTAACTCCCCGGCGACTGAGTGACAAAGAAAAACCTCCTCGCGGCTCATTGCCGGAGGAGGTTTCTGCTTCTTTGCTTGAGAGCCTAGAACCGAGAGTCTTCGCCCATGTTGCGCAGGGCCGGGAGGGTTGCGGTTTGCCCCGCACCACCACCGGTGGTCCCGCCACCGACGCGTCGCATTTCGTAGAACACCTGCCACCCGAATTCAGCGATGGGCACTCGATTGGTGCGGTATCGCTGCAGCACGGCCACCAGCGCTCGAGTGTAGACCCCGTTCACGCTGCCACTGTTCATCAAACCGACCACATCGCCCCCACTCATGGTGGACTGCATCTGCGAAAGGAAGCCGAAGATCGGCACTTCTTCGCCAAAATAGCGCCCGTTGGCCATAGCTCGGCGTACTTGGAAGAACGAGAACACCCGCGCACCTTTCATAAAGAACGGGCGGAATAGTTCAACCTTCGCCACCATGCGGCTGGTGTCACTGGTGCCGTTCACATCCACGCCGGCCAGGTAGTCCTTGCCGTCAATGTTGAAGCCCGCACCCGCAAAGAAGAGGAACAAGGTCGCGTCCTGCGGCATGCGCTCGGCCAGGGCGGCGGCTTGGTTCTTGATCTCTTCGGCGCTGACATTCAGCAAGATCACAGTGTTCTCATCCGCGTAGCCTGCGTGTTGCAAAAGGGCATCACGGATCAGGTTGGCGTCGTTCTGCGCAAAAGACTGCTTGTAGTTGTCCAGACTCGATTCGCTGTTGCCAATGATGAGCGCAAACTTGGTGGCCACTACGGGCACGCGGTCACTCGGTCCGGTTGGCACCGGCGGCGTCGTGGCTTGATTGCCCGCTTGGTTACCAGCTTGGTTGCCCGCGCCAATCACTTGAGTCGGGTTCACCATCCCAGATTGGCTGCTCTGGTTGTTGTTCGCTACGGCTTGACCGGTGATTGTTGCGAGGGCCGCAACTTCATTTGGATCAAGTACCGAGGCATCCACGCGCCAAGTGGCCGGTTGGGCCTTCCATCGCGTTTCCACTTCCCGCTGCATCTGAGCATCGTTCAGTTGGATGTAAATCTGATTAAGGAAGTAGAACGTCTCGGCGGACCGCTGATTCTTGTCCACCAGCGTGCTGAGCTCCATGGCGGCGGTGCGCAGGATGCCCGTCTTGACTTCGTCGTTCTTCTCTTCCAGGGCCGAGCGGTAAGCGCTATAGGCGGCCAGGAAGTTAGGAGAATAGGGGCTCCCGTTGCGCCACTCACGGCGCTCGGTCACCGGGGCCGGAAGACGCGTGGGTTCTGATTGGTCCTCGGGCCGCATCGCGGCCGCATTCAAAAAGGCTTCGCGGGCGACCGCCCATTGCTTACCCTTGGCGGCACTGAGCCCTTGCTCGTACGCCTCACTCCATGATTGCGCCCAAGCGGCTGCGCTCAGCGCGGCCACCATCAAAATTGCCGAGACCCGGTTTGCCCTCATTCCGTTGCCTTTGTTAAGTTCCTTCTTTACTTGACCCCGCCGACGGCATACGTGATGCCGAGCGA
>CAZDWU010000002.1:0-5934 GCA_964509165.1 uncultured Chthonomonas sp.
ATGGATTGCTGGAGTTGCTGTTGCTGCTCCTGCGACATCTGGCCCCCTTGCTGCATCTGCTGTTGCGCCTGTCGCAGTTCCGACATCGCCCGCATGGCTTCTTGCATCTCGGGGTTGCTCATCATCTGCTGGAGCGCTTGCTGGGCGGCCTCGCTGTTCTGCAGACCCTCCATCAGCTCCTGCATCTGCTGCATTTGCTGTTGCATTTGCTGTTGCTGTTCGGGCGTCGGCGCGCCTTGCTGCTGGAGCTGCTCGGCCAGTTGCTGCATCAGCTCGGGGTTCAGGTTGCCCTGCTCCAGCGCCTGCTTCATCATCTCCTCAGCAGCCCCCTGCAGGGCCTCGTTGTTCATCAGGGCTTCAAGCGCTTCCTTCATCGCCGGGCTGGCGTCCGGTTGCTGCGCCATCTGCTCAAGCTGCTCGCGCACCGCCGGGTCTTGGGCCGCTGCCGGGTCCTGCATCGCTCGCTCCAGGGCCTGACGCTGCTCCGGCGTCATCTGCATTTGTTGCTGACGTTGCTCGATCTGCTCGCGCTGCTCGGGGGTCATCCCGCCGGACTGCATCTGCTGTTGCAGTTGGTTCATCTGCTGTTGCAGGCGCTGTTGCAGTTGCCGCCGTTGTTCGGAACTCATGTTGAGCAGGCGGTCATCGGCGTTTTGCATTCCGGCCGCTTGCTTGGTCTGCTCGTTGAACCGGCTGGGCGGATTTTCGAACTTCTCCGCTTCCATCAGACGGCCCAGAAGCTCCTTCTTATCCGAATCCAGATTCAGATCTTCGAGCTGCTCCTTCTTCAGGCCCGCCGCTTCAATCGAGCGACCCTGGGCTTCGCGCAGAGTCTCCCCGGCTTCATCCAGGTTGCGCCCGGCCGCCGAAAACCGATCCTGCGCCGCCGTTTCCGCCTTCTTGGCCAGTTCGTTGGCCTTCACCAGCGCTTGTTCGCGGTCGAGCTTGCCCCGCTCCAGTTCCTTGGCAAAAGATTCGATATCCGTGCGGAGATCCTTCTCCATCGCGCTTAGCTCGCGCGGAGTGTTCTCCAGCCCTTCTTTGGCCACGCGACGCACTTCCTCGGCCCGGCTCGCCAGTTCCGCGCGCTCCGCCTTCTCACCCGCGCTCATCCCGAAGTCGCTGCGCGCCCACGCGTAGGCACCCCCCGCGAGGATCAAGGCGCACAGCGCCCCGGTCAGCACCCGGTTGCCGCTCCAAGGGAAGACCGTTTGCGGGTCCAGCCCCGCCAGCTTGCGTTCGGCGTCCGCGCGTTGCGCATCCGCCCACGCGCTCTCCGGCGTGCTCATCGCCGTGCCCAGGCGATTCTTCAGCCCGGCACGCCGGTCAATGCTTCGCGCCAAATCCAGGGGAGATACGCGCCAGAACCAGCCCGCCGCCGCCCCCGCCAGGGTCAGGCCACCCACCACGGCCGTGGCCGCCGGCCAGGTGACATAGGCACTCCCAAAGCGGTCCGCCAACGCCCACGCCACCACGGCGAGACCTCCAATGGAGGCCCCCATCGCCGCGCCCTGCGTGGCCCGCAGCCGCCGTACCCGCTTTTCAAATCGGGTGAGTTCCAGTCCGGTGTTACTCATAAGACGCTCTGATGATCTTTCTACGTTTACGCTCGGCGGTAAAGAGCAAGATTCCGCCCAATGCCCAAAGGATCAAACCGTGGCCCAACACCCCCGGGACGTACTGCTGTTCCCCGTACGCTCCGAGAACCGGGTGCCACGCCCACGCCGCCGCGTTCTCTTCGCCCCGCGTGATGATGCCAATCACCGCCGAGAAGATGATCATCACCAGAATAAAGAAGAGACCCCCAAGCCGGCGCGCGCCCGGCAGGTTTCCGGTGGACAGCAACGACGCCCACCAGCACAAGCCGACCAGGAAGAAGTTGATGCCCCAACCCCAGGGGATGTAAAACAACAGCTCGGGGCTCACTCTCCCCGACGAGAGGAAGACGCCCCCGACGAAGCCAAGGGTCGCCGCCAGCATGAGAGCCGTCAGGAACGGGAGCACACTCGCCGGCGTGCCCTTAAACAGCATCTTGAAGCTCCAAAGGCCGTTCGTTTGGTACTTGCGCTCGCCGATGAAGCTCCAGCACGCCAAGTAGTTCACCACCGTGATCGCCCCAAAGCCAACCAGGGTGTTGAAGGTGTTCCCCATGATCATCGCGGGCGAAATTCCGCCCCCGCGCATACCCCCCGGCAGGCTGGCCACCAAGAACGCCCCCATCAGGCCAAAGAGTAGGGCCGCCACCAACGAGTTCGCCCGCAGGCGACCAATATCGGGCGTAAGCGTCGGGGCGATGGCCGAGGCCGCGCCCAACATCATCAATCGCGACGCGAAGAGCGTTGTCACCGTGGCCAGCAGCAAGTTCGGGGCCTGCCAGTTGCCCAGCGGGGTGGTGCCAAGCACGGCCCATTGCGTCACGCCCGGCGTCAAGACGCCCCAGAATCCGAAACCCGGGGCGCCGCCGCCCCCTCGCCCAAACGTCATTGCCGCCGTCATGGCGCTCAAGATGGCGGTGAAGATTCCCACCACCACAAACGCCGCGTAAGCCTGGATGACCGCCGGCACGATCTTGCGCGTCATCACCCCGGTCACTAAGCCCAGCGAGGCCACCAACAAGCCCTGGAGCGAAATGCCGAAGAACGTGGCCAGCAACTGCGGCCATGTAAAACCCCCCATGAGGATGCCCACCGCCGCAAAGGGCAGCGCCAGCATCAGCAAGATCCACACGTACCGGTAGGCGCTCAGCAAGCGGCCGACCAGCAAATACCGGGCGCTCACCGGCGCACTCTGCACCAAGTCAATGCTCTTGCGGTCGAATTCCTGGACGATAGATATCGCCGTGAGGGCCGGAGCCACCAACAACACGAGGTAGCTGAGCAACGTGGAGAACCCCACGAACAGCCCCACCAGGATGTTCTGCAGTTCGGCGATGTCAATCGTGCCCCGGCGCATGATGCCGCCGTAGAACGACCCCACCACCAGCAGAATCAGGCCAAGGTAGCCCAGCCAAAACCACATGGGCTTCCAGCCACGCATTTGGCTGCGAAAATCGCGCACAAATATGGCGTTGCCCCGGTAAGTCTTGACCGTATCTTGCCACCAGGCCCCGAGCATCTTAGTTCAACGCTCCCTGGGTGACATTGAGGAACACATCTTCCAGGTTCACGCCTTCCTCTCGGACTTCCATCACCGGGTAGCCGGCGTTCACGATGGCGCGGACGAGCTCGACCTGGTTCTCATGCGAGCCGTCGAAGTCCACCTTCACCGTGGTGGCCCCCATCAAATAGGTGTTCTGGATGTTCGGCTTGCCGTGCAGCCACATGCTGAGCTCGGAGGCCCGGTCCATCACACGGAACTCCAAAACCTTGATGGACTTCAGCCCGCGGGCGATTTCGTCCACCCCGCCGAAGGCCAGCATATTGCCGCGCTCGATGATGCCGACCTTGTTGCAGAAGTCGGCCAGCTCCGGCAGGATGTGCGACGAAACCAGGATGATCTTGCCCATGCGGCCCAGCTCGGCCAGCAGTTCCTTCAGTTCGGCGCGGGCCCGCGGGTCCAGGCCGCTCGCCGGCTCGTCCAGCAACAGCAAAGTGGGGTCGTGCACCAGGCACCGGGCCAGGCACAGGCGTTGCTGCATCCCTCGGCTAAGCGAAGCCACCATCGCGTCCCGCTTGAAGGTGAGGTCGGTGAGCTCCAGCACGTTGTCAATCACGCCCGGGCGATCCTTCACCGGCACCGAATACAGCGCCGAGAAGTAATCCAAATACTCCCACACCTTCACGTCGTCGTAAAGGCCAAAGAAGTCCGGCATGTAGCCAATGCGCTTTCGGACTTCCAGTGGGTGCTCGGTGATGTCGAAGCCGTCCAAACGGGCCGTGCCGTGGGTGGGCTCCAGCAGCGTGGCCAGCATCTTGATCGTGGTCGTTTTCCCGGCGCCGTTACTGCCGATGAACCCGAACACATCGCCGGGTTCCAGCGTAAAGGACACGTCGGTGACGGCCGTAAACGATCCGTAGTTCTTGTGGAGATTCAGGACTTCGAGCATGGTGTTAGCCAGAGACAGCGGCCCCCGCCGCCTGGGTTTCCCGGCTCATGCGCCGGATCGCAAAGACGAGTAAGCCCGCACCGAGGGCGAGCTGCCAGCCAATCACAATGAAGCTGGACAGGGATGAGTATTCCGAGAAGCCGACGAGGGCAAAAAACGCCGCCATGGGGTGCCACATGCTGATGCCCGCCTCCCCCCAAAAGATCGAACTCAGGATGATCGGAACGATCAGATAAACCACGATCCAGAGCGCGAACGAGAGGAGAAGCGACGCCGCCACCCGCTGCGTCATGGCGCTCACCGCCATCGTTAGGCACATGGCAAAGAAGCTACTGGAGATGAGATAGCCCAGCAACGCCAGCATCACCACCGCCGCCGGGAGATTGTTCCCCCAGGTCAGCCCGTTTTCCTTAAAGAACGCTCGCCCCAGGCCACTGGCCAGCAAGAAAACCGGCACGCACACTAGGATCGCGGTAATCGCGGGCACCGCCCGCGTGAGCTTGCCTAATACAATCTGCTTGGCCGTCAGCGGGGTGGTCAGCAGCACTTCCATGCTGCGCTTTTCACGCTCCCGGGCCAGGGCTCCGTGCAGGGTGATAATGCTCACCAAGCCGAGCAGCACCCAGGCAATCGGGAAGGCCACGGTGGTGTCCACCAAGAACGAGTACCGCGCCACTGCGCCGATGATGCCCAGCACCACCACGCACACCGCCGCGATGACCAACTTGGCCTGCAGGTTGTCGCCCTTCAGCCCCAGCCACCGGCGAAGCACAATGCGCGTTTCCGCCAGCATCGGGTTACGCGCTTCCCAGCGCATCCACAGGCTCACTTCTGCACCTCCACTAGCCGTCCAGCCAGGGACATCTCGCCCTTCACACTGGTGGCCCCACCTACGCCAAAGGTTTTGGCGTCGGGCGTCATCAGGGCCAAGAACGAGCCCGCGGGCTGGGTGGGGGTGCGAGCTTCCACTGTTCGCACTTTGAGTTCGCCTCGCTCTCCCGGCTGGAGGTTGGTCAGCGTCATGTACTCCCGACCCGACCAAATCTGCACCCGGTCGAGTTGAAAGGCGGTGCGGTTGACCAGCGTGGCCTTGCCCTGGCTCCTCTCGAGGACCAGCGACTGCGGATCCCAAGGCAGAGTTTGCGCAAAGGCAAACTGCCGAATCTGCAACGCATTCGAGGTCACGCCCTTGGCTTCCAGAGTGCCCGTGTCAATCAGTTCGGCCGGCAAGTCCGATTGCGAGTTCATAAACGCCGCCATCGGGTTTTCCGAGCGCACTGGCCACATCGTCTCGATGCCGTCCAGCTTCCAATCGCCCTGCTGGGCTTGCCCGAAGTACAGCCGCTGGCGCCCCATCACCTGCATTTCTTGGCTCAGCGGATCCACGGTCGCCATCCCTACCAGCACCGAGGCCGTCCCCGCCGTGGCCGGCATCCGAATCTGGGCGAACAGCAACCCGGCGAACAACAGGCTAATCAGCGGTGAGGTCGTCCAGATCAGTTCGCGGCGATTGAGCCGGTGCAGGACGAAGAAGTTGAGCGGGCCGACGATGAAGATGTAAGTCAGCAGGATGCCCAAGAGCAGGGCAAACGAGGGCGGTTTCACCTCCATATTGCTCCCCGAGACATCGTCCAGCGACGAAAAACCAGTGTTGCGGTCCGTTTCCCGCACGCTATTGAGCTTGCGGATGATCTCGCCCTGGGGGAATCGCTGCGCGTTACCGGGCTCAAAGGGGTTGCTGCCGAGCAGGAAGATCCGCCCCTCGCCGCGCTTGCCCACCACGGCAAAGCCGTTCAAAACTTCTTCTCCGTTCGTCACCGTCAGCGGTCGCTCCGTGAGCGGCCCCGGTTGGAGGCCAAAGCTCGCCGCCCACTTGGGCTCACGCGCCA
>CAZDWU010000002.1:6034-26210 GCA_964509165.1 uncultured Chthonomonas sp.
GTGAGCGGCCCCGGTTGGAGGCCAAAGCTCGCCGCCCACTTGGGCTCACGCGCCACCGGTTCACCCGCAGTCGCAGGCCACCAGTTTTGCCAGCGCGGGTCGCTCAAGATCGGCGCGGAGGCCCCCGTGGGCACCACCAGAGTCTTGCCCGCCACCACAGCCTGCTGCAGCGCCTTCACCGCATCGTTGCTCAGCCGGTCCGCGCCATCCCCCAGCACCACGTAATCCAGACCGTGGTAGGCCAGCCAACTATCCGGCGCATCCTCCGGCTTGACGCCCTGGGTGAGCGCGCGCAAGTTCGTGCGTTCGGTCGGAGGCGACGGATTGTCTGCATCACCGAGTGAGACCACGTTGTCCGTCCTCCAGGCTCGAATATCCGTTTCGTTGTCCGAGATTCCTAGAATCAGCCGGGTGTCATTGGCGCCCCAGCTTGAACTCAATTCAATCGGGTCTGGCTCAATCTGCACGCGGTAGTTGGCGGATTCAAACGCCACTGAGAGGCGGAACCCAATCTCCGTTGGCACCCAGACTTGAACCTTCTTTTGCGCCCCCTGCGCCAAGTCCATTGGGTAGCGCATTTGGTAGGTGTTCGCCCTCACGACGATCTGGCCCGCCCGGTTCGGGCCGGGGTTGGTTGCCGTGATGATCAACGGAGCCACGCGCCCCTTCCATTCGCCTTCGGGTGCCAGCGAGGTGGCCGTCAGGGTCACATCATTGGCCGCATGCGCCGCGGGCAGAACGAGAAGGCCCAAGCAGACCCCCACCCATTTGCGCCAGAAAATTCGCCCCACCATGCCGACTTCTCAGTATTGCGTCTTGAAGGTGATTTTGGTTGCAGGGCCCTCCGTTTTCGGCTAGGGCTTGCGAAAAATCACAGGACGTTGTATCATGCGGCGCGAACCCCTCGGGGTTTCTCGCATTTCGTGCCGTTGGCAAAGAGGCGAGTGAGGAAGAGAAGCATGAAGAAGATCCTGATGATGCTGGCCCTGGTCAGTGCTTTCGGCGTTGTGTTGACCGGTTGCTCCAGCAGCGCCCCGGCCGAAGAAGCCCCGGCTGCCCCGGCCTCCACGGCTGGCGGCGAAGCTCCGACCGAAGGTTCGTAAGAATCGCACTGTCCCTGCGAGGCTTCGGCCTCGCCTGACCGCCCGGCGGCCCTCAAGGCCACCGGGCTTTTTCGTGCCTGCCGCTCTACTCGGTCAGGTCGCCGTGGCGAATCATGTCTACCAAGTCGCCTTCGGTGCGAATCTCGCCGCCGAGTAGCGAGCCGCGAATCTCGCCCGAGGTTTCTACGTGGGCACCGGGCAGAATCACGCAGTTCTCCAGCTTGGTGGCCCGCACGGTGGCCCCGTCCCCGATCACAACAAAGTCGCCCACTTCGGCTTCCACCGTGGTGCCTTCACCGATCTTCGCCACGGAACCCGCCAAGAACCGACTGGTCTCCAAAAATGAAGGCAGCGTGCCGGTATCGAACCACTCGCCCTCATAAACCCCCGCCCGGACCACTTCGCCCCGGTCAATCAGCATCTGGATGGCATCGGTGATCTCGTACTCGCCCCGCGCACTCGGCTTGAGGTCGGCAAACACCGACCAAATCTGCGGGCCAAACACGTACATCCCCGCCATCGCCAGGTTGCTTTCCGGGTTCTGCGGCTTCTCCACCAGCTTCACGATGCGTCCGTCCACCACGTTGGCCACCCCAAACCGGCGCGGGTCTTCCACCTCTTTCACCAGGTTCAAATTGGCGCATGGCTCGTCATTGAATGACTGCACAATCGGGGCCAGTGATTGCCCGTAGATGGCATCGCCCAGGTACAGCACAAACGAATCGCCGTCCACAAAGTCCTTGCAAAAACTCACGGCGTGCGCCAAGCCCAGCGGCTCCGGCTGCCGCACAAAGCTCAGCTGCACCCCAAAGGCCGCCCCGTCGCCCAGGGTCGCGCGCATCTCGGCCTCGTTTTCGCCCACCACAATGGCGATCTCGGTGATGCCACAAGCTTTGAGTTGGTCGAAAGCGTAAGCCATCGTCATCCGGTTGGCCAGGGGCAGAAGCGGCTTGGCCACCACGCGCGTGACGGGATAAAGACGCGAACCTTTGCCAGCGGCAAGAATAACTCCTTTCATGTCGGGTGCCTCAATGACGACTTTCGTCCGTTGGTGAGTATGCCCCCGGGAACCGGTATTCTTCTGGGCGTGACACGGACGTCGCTCATCACTTGGGGTCTCGTGGCGTTGTTGGCCGGCACGCAGGGTGCCTGCAAGCGCCAGGCCGTGGTCACCCCCACCCCGCCGCCGCCTTGGGCGGCCTACACCCCTCGCCACGACGGCAGCAACGCTTACGACACTTATCTGCTAGCCGGGCAAGATGCGTTGGTCCGCGCCCCCAATTCGGCCAAGGTCACGACCTGGACGAACACCACCAAAGACGCCCTGGAGCGCGCCCTCAGCCCCACCCTAGATCAGCTCCGCACGGGCCACGGGCAAGCGTTTCGGAGTGAGGCCCGTCCCCGCCCGCTGGGCGTGGATGACCCGGTTTACAACGGCTGGCGGCTCCTGACGATCGCTTTGTCGACTCGCATCGAGCGTCTCCTTGCCGAAGACAATCTTGCCGACGCCGTGACCTGGACAATGATTGCCACCCGCTTCGGGGCTCGTCTTTCCCAGACCGGGCTGGAAGGTGCCACCCTGGGGGTTGGCCTGATGGACACGGTGCGCCGCCAAATCGCCCCCGAACTGGCCCAGCTTTCCGCCATCGACCTCCAAAGGATCGAGAAGGAACTGAGCGAAACCCACCGCCAAGCACCCAACTTGGACGATGCCTTTGCCGCCGAGGCCAACCAGCAACAGCAGTTCATCAATGACCTCAGCCAGCGCAAGGGTGGCCAGGGTCCCCTCCTGACCGAGCAACTCGGCAGCCGGGGCGCCCAGGCGGTCGAAACCTTCTTGAAAGCCGGCGAATCCGAACGCGCCACCTGGATCACCAACATGACGGCGGAGGCCGCCCGCATCCGCGATGAGGCCAACGCCCAGCGCAGCCCCGATGCCTCCGCCCCGCCGCGCACGGAGTGGTGGCAGAAGGACCGCGAACGCCCTTGGTCGCCCCTCACCCAGCACCTTTTGCTCGGCCCGCGCGTGCTCCCCGCCGTCGAGAAGCGCTACCAAAGCAAACTGCGCCTGTTTGCGCTGGCGGCGGCGCTCCAGCGTCAAGTGGTCAACGCCAAGACCGCTCCCGCTCAACTCCCGGCCCTCGACCCGGAGCTTCTCACCGACCCCTATTCCGGGCGTCCGTTCATCTACCGAGCGGTGGGCCGCGAGTATCAGGTCTACAGCGTGGGGGCCAACAAGAAGGACGACGGCGGCGAAACCGATCGCAATGGCGAAGTGCCGGACGTTGCGCTGGAAACCCGCGCGTTTGGGTTCTAATCCCCGTTAGTTCGGGACGATCTGAGTTTCGACCTGAACGCGTTGCCGCCACATGCGGGCCGCCACGCCGTCGCAGTCCAGCCGCTCATCGGTGAGCGGGGCATCTAGGCTCGGGATCCCGTTCAAGGCCTCTTCGCTGATGACCACCGTGCCCGGTTCAGCCAGCTTTTGCAGGTGCGCCGCGATGTCAATGACGCTGGCAAAGTTCACCTGCTTCACGTCGTGGCCCGGCGCCATCACCTTGCCGCTGTGCACGCCAATGCGCAACACAAACTCTTGTTCGAGCTTGTTGCGGAAGGCATTGAACTCAAACAAACCCGACTGCATCGCCCGGGCGGCCTGGAACGCCGGCCCCGGAAGATCAAACGCCGCCGTCACCCCGTCCCCGGCCGTGCTGTGCACGCGCCCACCAAAGCGGCGCGTGATGTTCTCGATGTAACGGTGGTACTCGGTAAAGGTGAACTCCGCGCTGAGGGCATCAGACTCCTTCTTCATGCGCGTGGAACCCACCACGTCAATGCTCAGGAAGGTGACGAACTGCTCCACGGAGCGCAATTCTTCTTGGATGGCCAGCAACCGGTGGAGGAGTTCCTGCCGCTCCTGCGCCGGGTCCTTCCAACCCATCTTCTTGCTGAGAGACGATCGAATCGCCCAGGCCAGCCCCCCAAAGATCGCGCCACCTGCGGCGAACGCCAAGATCGCGGCCCCGTACAGCCCCGGCACGTCCATTCCCGGCAGAAAGTTGATAAGGAAGACCGGAAACGTGTAGCTGAGGAACCCGACAATCGCCGAGATGGTGCCACTGGTAATGGCGGTGCGGGCCTCCTTGGCCTGGGTGCAGTTCCAGAGCGCAATCACACTCGCCAGGGAGGCTAAGCCACCAAACAACCCGGAACCATCCCGGAAGGCGTAGGCCATCACCGGCATCACCCCCGCCGCCAACCCCAGCCACGCCCCCGCGACGTAGTTGCGGATCTTGGGGTCAAAGGCCAAGAACGAGGACTTCATCCGGTCGAACAGAGAAGCCTTCGGGGAATGCATCGCCAACTGGGCGTGCATGCGGATGATCTCCGGATCGACCCCCGCCATTTCGGCCACGGCCAGAATCGAAGCATCATCCAGAGTGCCGCCCGCACTGCGAAGACGACTCGCCATCGCGAGCATCTCCTGAATCGCCCTTCCGTCAGGCGTCGATTCTTCGGGGCGCTGCATTGCTTTGATTCTACAGGTTTGTCCGGCCCTGCGTAAACGGGGCACGACTCTGAAATGCGTGCGGCATTAAATCCTTAAACGTGAACTTGGTGCGATTTCCATCTTCGGCCACCATCCACACCACCGCCTCGGGATCGGACACAAACTCGGCCATCACCGCCAGGCATTCCCCGCAGGGCGTTCCGCCATCTTCGGTGGCCACCGCCATTTCGGTCCACCGCCCCCCTTGGGCGTGAATCAATGTCCACAGCGCCACTCGCTCCGCGCACACACTGGCCCCGAAACTGATGTTCTCAATGTTTGAACCCGTGCCCACGCGCCCATCGGCCATCCGCACCGCCGCCCCCACTTGGTATTGACTGTACGGGGCGTACGCCTGCGCCCGCGCCGCCAAGGCCTTGGCAATTAAATCTTCACTCATTCAAACACCACTTCGGTCACGCCATCGCCACCGGCTTCGGCGGAGGCCAGCGCGAACGACTTCACGCCCCGATGATTCTTCAGCCGTTGCCGCACAATCTCTCTCAGCACGCCTTCCCCTTTGCCGTGCACAATGCGCACCCGTTCCACACCGGCCAGCAGGGCTTCGTCAATGAACTTATCCAGCATGTCGGCGGCCTCGTCAGCACGGTAACGCCGCAGGTTGAGTTCGCGTTGCGCCGTCTGGGCACGGTGACGCATCATCGCCGCCGCTCCGGAAGGTGCGCGCTTCGGTTCGGGCTTCGGCCCACCAATCACCTCGATGTGGCCTACGTCCACCATGGTCCGCATCGCTCCCATCTGCACGGCCACCCGCTTGCCTTGAGGGGGCTCAAGAATCGTGCCGGTCTGGCCCAAGCCGCGTACCCGCACCGTCATCCCCCGCTGCAGACCCTGGGGCGGCGGAGCGATGGGCTTCAGCTTCGGCGCCTTAGGCTTCATCTCCTGCACAAAGCTGGTGCCCACGTTTTGCAGATCGCGCAGCTTGGCGCGGGCCTTGTCTCGCCCTTCTTGGGTCGGGGACTTCCGCAGGTCCTCAAAGATCTCGGCCGCCTCCAGCCGAATCTGGCGCAGCACCTCGTCCAGCTCTTTGGCCAAGCGCTGCCGCACATCCCGGCGGCTGGATTCCAGTTGCTCCTCTTGTTCGGCCAGCGAGGCTTCTAGCTTTTTCAGTTGGCTGGCCAGGCGGTCGGCCTCGCTCTGGGCGGCGCGGGCCTGCTTCTCCGCTTGCTCCAGCTTGGCGATGGTTTCGGCAATCGCCCTTGACTCCGGTTGCACCCCCGCCTCTGCCACCTCGATGACATCATCCGCCACCCCGTACCGCTTGGCAATGTGGAAAGCGTAGCTACTCCCCGGCACCCCCACCAGCAGCCGGTACGTCGGCCGCATCGTCTTGCGGTCGAACTCCATGCTGGCGTTCATGAACCCCGGCGCGTTCGTGGCAAACAGCTTCAATTCTCCGTAGTGCGTGCTGGAAAGCACCCGCGCCCCGCCCCGCTGGAACGCCAACAAAAGCGCCCGCGCCAGGGCCGCGCCCTCCGCCGGGTCGGTGCCCGCGCCCACTTCGTCCAGCAGCACCAAGGCTCCCGGTTTCAACCCGTTCAACGCCTCCGCCACGGTGCGGATGTGGGCGCTAAACGTACTCAGTGATTGTTGAAGGCTCTGCTCGTCGCCGATATCCGCCCAGAGCTGTGAGAAGCACCCGAGATGCATCTCGTCGGCGCACGGCATCAGGCCGGATTGCCCCATGGCCACCGCCAGCCCCAGGGCCTTCATCGTCACCGTTTTGCCCCCGGTGTTTGGCCCGGTGATGAGCAGCACATCCGTGCCCTCACCCAAATCCAAAGAAAACGGCACCACCACCGCGCGATCAATCAGCGGGTGACGACCCTGCACCACCTTCACGCGCGGCCCCTTGAGTGGTTTGGGCAAGCACCCGCCTTGTCGGGAGCCCAGCCGACCCTTCGCCAGGGTCAAATCCAGATCGGTCACGGCATCCAGTCCATCCAGCAGCGGTCCGGCCACCGCCCCGATCGCCCCGCTCACGTCCGCGCGGATGCGGCGCTCTTCTTCGCGCACCTGGCCCTCCACTGCCCGCAGTTCGTTGCCGATGTCCACCACGTCCTGCGGTTCTAGATAAATCGTTTGCCCGCTGGCGCTGGAATCATGGACGATCCCTTTGATCTTCCCCCGGTTCTCCGCCTTGAGCGGCAACACGTACCGCCCCTCTCGCTGGGTGTAAATGGGGTCGCTGAGAAGCCCGCGATTCGGGCCAGAAACATAACTTTGAATGCGCTCCAGCGCCCGCGCCTGCAGGGTCGATCGCCGCGCCCGCAAAGAGCCGAGCTTCACACTGGCCTCGTCCTTCACCTGGCCCTCAGCGTCAATACAGCGGTCGATCTTGGTCCGCAGGGTCGGCACGTCGGGCATACGCTGCGCCCGAATCCGCAAGAGCGGCCGGTCATTGCGCTTGGCCAACTTCGACCGCACCGCGTCCGCAATCTCCAAGTAGCGCCCCACCCGGGCCAGCACTTCCCCTTCCAGCACGGCCTGCTTGGCCGCCAATTTCAGGGCTTCGGTGAGATCATGCACTCCCGCCAGACTCGGCGGACCTTCATCCAGCGTGGCCAGGGCCTCGGCCGTCAGGGCCATCAGGTCGGCCACTTCGGCGGGTTCAGAAGATGGCCGCACGCGCAACGCGGCCTGGCGACCGAGTGGAGTTTCGCACTCGGTCGCCAGCGTTTGCAGGATGGCATCGAACTCGATAACCCTCAGCGCGTGCTCCATCACTACGTATTGTGAAGCCTCACGCTGATTTTCCGTGAGGTTAGGTTAGTCGCAGGCCCAGTACCAGGTGCCGTCGGTCGGGTGCGGGTCACCCGACTTGTTGCCGTCCGGGTTCACCACTGTCTGGTCAAACTGCCCGGCGCCGGTCACAAACTTGGCGTGGCCGTCGGCGAAGATCACCGTTCCGCCCGTTGCGCTCCACTGCCGGTAGTAGTCCCCATCCGGGAACACCCCGTCGCAGTCATAGCCGTAGCGCGAGCAGTCCGGCCGTTCCATGCCGCTCTTGCGCGCAAAGAACGGGAACATCTCGCTGCGCATGATGCGGCTGGCGGCGGGGTCTTCCATCTGAGTTTCCGTCACCGTCCACCCGGGTTGCCCAGTGGTGTCGTGGCCGTCGTAGCTCGCCGAATAACCCGGCACAAAGGTGTACATGCACTTGGTGTAGCGGTAGCTACTACCATAGGCCTCGTAGTACGAAGACTTGCCCGTGGTGCGGTTGGCAAACGGGCCGCCTACGTCCAGAGGGCTCTTGAAGATGTCCTTGTTGCCCGTGTAGGGCTTCACTTGGGTCGCCACGCCCTTGTGCCCCGCCGTGAACGGGCTGGGCGTGGTCTGGTACGCCATGAAAATGGGCATGGTGTCGTCGTAGTCACCGATGTACAGCTTCACCGCCATCCCAATTTGCCGCCCATTGCTGAGGTCGGCGGTGTTCTTCGCCGCTTCCTTCGCCCGGGCAAACACCGGGAAGAGGATCGCCGCCAAGATGGCAATGATGGCGATGACTACAAGAAGTTCAATCAGTGTGAACGCGCGTCGCATCTGTTTTGTCCTGGCCGACTCCCCTCGCACTCTCGGGTGCGGTAGAGGAGCCCGTAGGTTCCGCGACGCGACCCGCAATCCCTCCGCCGGCATGACCCGGATCAGGTTCTAGGGGACAACCCGGCGCGTGCCGGTGAATCTCAGCCTTGCGGCGCCCCCTGCGGTTGGCTTGTCTGCCAACTCTATTCTAAGGCAAAACCGGCCCCCGAGTGCCCGGCATGCGAAAAGGGTCCTAAAAACAAACTGGCCCCGGACCATTTCGGTCCGAGGCCAGCGCTTCCCGAAGGAGGCGAGTCTTACGGGCAGGGGATCTGGTCTTCGCTGTCCGTGACGGTCGAACCCGGGACGCCGTGAAGGTCGTTGTACGGGTTGGTAGCCGTGCTGCTGACGGCTTGGAGTTCCTGGTTGGTCCAGCAGAGCTGGTCCGGGCCACAGGTCGGCTCGGGGTTGCGCCAGGAGTAGTAGGTCGCCGCTCGGCTACCCGGAGGGGTCGCGCCCCCAGTGGGGATGCCGTTCCACTTGTGGAACTTGGCGTGCGAGTCAGCGTAGTTCACGACCAGACCCTCAGCGTGGCGCGCTTGAGCCAAGAACGTGTAGTAGTCCAAGAGGGCGGCCGTCTTGATGTAGCCATCAAAGAACATGATCGTGCCCGTGCCGTCTTCCAGACCGGAGTGGTTGGGGATCGGGGTATAGGCCGACTTGATCGGCAGACCGCAGAGGTTGTCGGCGAAAAGACCGAGGTTCGGCACGTACGAAGCGCGCTCCACCTTGCTGGACTGGAGGCCAAGACCGTTCAGACGGGCTCGCCAGCTTTGCGGCGGGTTGTCAGCCGGGCTGGTGAGGATCTGTACATTCTTCATGTACGGGTCCAGAGCATCGTAGACGGAGAACACCGTCAACCCGGTTTGGCCCGGGCGGTAGGCGCTCATGGGCATCTGGTCGTCGTAGTCGCTGAGGTAGATCATGACCGAGGTCCCGATCTGCTTCATGTTGTTGATCGACTGCGTCTTCTTGGCCGCGTCTTTCGCCTTTGCGAAGACCGGGAAGAGAATCGCGGCCAGGATCGCAATGATGGCGATGACAACGAGCAGTTCGATGAGGGTGAACGCTTTGCGCATTGGAATCAGCACGTTTTCGCGGCCAGTTGCCCGAAACGCGTAATGTGAGATATTACGCTATCCCCGTATTGTTCCGCCAGTCTCCTTTTTGGCGGGGCCGCCCCCTCATGGGGAGGGCCTGGTAAATTACCGGGCATGCGCTTCGGCCGGGCATCCTCGCAACAGGACCGGTACGAACGCGAATTCCGCGCCATCTACTCCGCCCTTTACGGCACGGCGCTTCGCATGACCCGCGACCCGGACCGGGCTGCCGATCTGGTCCAAGAGGCCTCAGTTCGAGGCTACGAAGCCTTCGACAAGTTCGACGGACGCAACTTTAAGGCCTGGATGTTGAGGATCATGACGAACCTCTATATCAACCAGTACCGAAAGCTGTATCGCACCGCCGGACAGGTCTCACTGGAGGACGAACACGTCGAAGAAGCGGTCGCTCCCCCCGAAGAAATACCAGATATACAAATTTTTTCGGACATGCTGGAAGAGGAGGTCGAACAGGCCCTCGGCGACGTGCCCGATACCTTCCGTCAAGCCGTGATTCTCGCTGATATTGAAGGTCTTTCGTACGACGAGATCGCCGTGATCGTGGATGTTCCCGTCGGTACCGTGCGGTCAAGAATTGCGCGAGGGCGGGCCCATTTGCGACAATCGCTGGAACGCTACGCCATCGAGCGTGGTTACATCAAGAAGAGTTCGATCGATGAGTGACATCCGAGACCTGATAAGTGCCTACGCCGACGGCACGGCAACGCCCGAAGAGCGTGCCCACGTCGAGCGGCTGGCGGCCGAGCAACCGGAAGTGGCCCGCGAAATCCTGTGGATGCAGGTGGCACGCCAGATGCTGGCCGAGAAGTGCCGCACCGAAGCTCCGGAAGAACTTTTCTCCACGTGCATGTCCCGGGTCCGCGAGATGGACCGCCGGCAGCGCACCGAGCGCACCGTCACCCGCCTGGCCCCCGCCCTTTGCGGCGCATTGTGCGTTGCCATCATTGGTGCCGGGGTCTTCAATCGCAATCAACACGGCAATACCCTGGGGGCTAACCAAGTCGCGAGCCTGATGACCGGGGGCGCCGCCGTCCGCGAACGCCAATCGGTGGATGCTGACCGCGCCGCCGACGCCTTCCGCGCCCTCAACGAGAACATGGGCGGGGCCGTCCGCCTTGGGGCCGTGCCGCAACTCCAACCTTGGAGCATCGAGCGGGGCTACCTCGATCGCCATCCGTTTACGCGGGTGCTCTTCCGCGATTCGCAGGGCGCCACTGTGCAACTGGTTGCCGTGGCCTCCAATGGAGTCGCGATGGAAAACTGTGAAACCGTCGATTGCTACCGCATTAGCCAGATGAACGGGCTCACCTGTGTGGCCTGGACCGAAGGTGATACCACCATGCTCCTCACGGGTCCCTACGATCAGTCCACCCTGATGGCGTTGAGCAACGAGCTACGCCAAGTCAAGAACTGAGCGAGTTCAGTAGCTGGAGACGTGCGCCCTCGGCGCAAGTGAAGGAAGAAATGGCAGGGGTGACAAGATTCGAACTCGCGACCTACGGTTTTGGAGACCGCCGCTCTACCAACTGAGCTACACCCCTGCGCGAACCTCTATGTTACCTCGGCACATGGAACCGATTCCTGGACCCACATCCCCGAAAGGGTCCTCCGCACCAAGTAAACTGCCCGCCGTGCTTACGCGGCTCACGTCCTGGCTTCTGCTATGCCTCCTGGCCTTGATTCTGGTCGGATGCAATTCCGAAGAGGTTGTCGTTGGCGGGAAGGAACGCACCAAGCAGTACAGCACGGTGGTCTCGCTGGCCCCCAGCGCCACTGACTTCCTGCTCGTTCGATTCCAGGCCGCGAACGTCCTCAAGGGCGTCACCGATGTGGACGACAGCCCGCTGGTGAAGGACAAAATCCGGGTGGTCAAGAACACCAAGCTCGACGCCGAGGCCCTCACCGCCCTGAAGCCGGACCTCATCGTCTACGACAGCCAACTGTGGACCGAGCAAGCCCTGGCCCCCGCCAAGGCGACCGGCGCCGAGATGGTGGACATCAATGTTCAGAGCCTCGACGCCTACATCGCAAAGTCTTACGAATTGGCCAAGAAATTTGGCAACGAGCTCAGCACTAGCGAGTACCTCGACGTGATTGATAGTGCCCGCTCATCGGTGCGGGGCAACTTGGGCACGCTGGCCAAGCCGAAGGTCACGCTGCTTCTGGTTTCCAATGGCTACATGGTGGCCGGCTCCAAGAGCATGGCCGCCGACCTGATCCGCAACGCCCAGGGCGAGTTCATCGGCCCGGATTCCGTCCGCTACGAAACCGTGAACGTCGAGTGGCTGCTGCAAAATCAGCCCGACATCATCTTTGTGCTGGGCGAAGGGGCCGATAAGGTCCTCGCCGACCCCCGCCTCGCTCCGGTTTCCGCGGTCAAGACCCAAAACGTCTTCAACATCAACGAAACCCAAATGAGCCGCTACACCGCCATTGACCGACTCATCACCTCGATGGGCTCGCGCGTGGTGGAGTGGGCCAAAAAGAACGAAGGCAACTAAGGCACATCTCCCGCTCGGCTCGGGCGGGTAGAACCAGAACCTATGGCGCACGCCGAAATCGGGGTTTTTGGAGGGTCAGGGTTCTACTCCCTGCTGGAGGATGTCACGGAGGTCAAGGTGGACACGCCTTACGGGGCTCCCAGCGATGCCATCATGCTCGCCACGGTGGGGGGCCGGCGCGTCGCCTTCTTGCCGCGCCACGGCCGCCGGCACACCATCCCGCCGCACAAAATTAACTACCGCGCCAACGTGTGGGCCATGCACAAGATGGGCTGCCAAGTCATCGTCAGCCCCTGCGCCGTGGGTTCGCTCCAGCGGCATATCGAACCGGGTTCGTTCCTCGTGGCCGACCAGTTTGTGGACCGCACCAACGGCCGCGCCGACACGTTCTATGACGGCCCCATCACGGCGCACATCAGCCCGGCCGAGATGTATGACCCCAAGCTGCGCGAACTAATGGTGAAGACCGTCACCGAGCACGGCATCGTCTGCCACAACGGCGGCGCGGTGGTTGTCATTCAAGGCCCGCGCTTTAGCACCAAGGCCGAGAGCAAGTGGTTTACGGACAGCGGGTTCCAAATCATCAACATGACGCAGTACCCGGAGGCGTATCTCTGCCACGAGCTTGGGATGGCCGTGGTGAACCTCAGCCTCGTCACCGACTTCGACTCGGGCATCGTCGCCGACACCGAAGCCGTCACCGCCCACAACGTGCTGGAAGTCTTCCAAAAGAATGCTGAAAACGCGCGGCAGGTTGTCCTCAAGTTCATCGAGGCGCTCCCCGCCGACCTCAGTCAGTTCGGATATCGAGAAAATCTGCAATGGACCCGGGGCGACGGACACGCACAGAGCCCCTTCGACGTCCGAATCTTCGAATGATTGCGTCGCTTGGTCTCTTTATAAGCGCGATGGCCGTCCCCGCCGCGCAGCCCCGCGATCTCGTGTTGCCGGAGCCCACTCCGATTCCGGCCACGGCGTGGCCCCTTCCGGGTGACCACCAGGCCACCCTGGGCGCTGAGACCTTGCGCTTCCAAGACGGGCAGATTGTGGGTCGTGTCCGCCAAGACGGGGGGTGGCTCGATGCCACCTCCCGCCCGGTTGACCCCAACGCGAGCCCAATTCGGATTCGAGTGGTGGTCATCACCCGTACATCGGTTTTGGTGCCCACCACTGCGGGCCCCGAAGTTCGCCGGGGCAACCTGGAGCAACCCCACCTCGCAACAATTCTCATGGGCCTGAGCCGGGCGCAAGCCATGCTCAGCGGGCTCTACGGTCGCCCGGTTCAGTTCGATCTCAAGACGGACCCCGTATGGCACGGCATGGAGCGAGACCAAGCCTTTGGCAAGGAGTGGCTGGACGCGATTCTCAGCCCGGCCTTGAACTTTGCACCGTTCCCCACCGAAGGGCAAGTCGCCCCGGGCCCCTATGCGGCGGCGTGGGTCATCCACCCGGCCCTGCGCGCGGGCGTTGAGTTCCACACGGTGCGCGGCACCCCGGTCGTTTCTCTTCCCTATCACACCTACAGCCACGGGCGGCACCCGCACGCGTTCGAATCCACCCTGGTCCGCCTCTTTGCCATACAGCAGAAAATGGCTTACACCGAGGCTGAAGTTCCGACCTGGGAGCCATTCGACGGCGACGCCCCCGCCACCACGCTGGGCACCACCTTCCCCATCGGTCAGCGCTGGGCATCCCTGGCGGGTAGCGTCCCGCTCCCGCTTCCCGGCCCGCGCATCAATACGCGCACCCTGGCGGCGATGGCCGGTGAAGAAGATTTCGTGTTCGCCGGCGAAGGCCTGCCCGGCATGCTCGGCCAATTCGGCGCGATGTCGCTGGGTGGTCAGCACTTCCTCTTTGCTCGCCCGGGCTACGAAGACTTGGTTGCCATGCGCTGGCCCAGTGCCACCGTGGTGGGTCATATCAAGGATTTCGAACGCACCGATCGCGTGTTGATCGTCTACCGGCTCCCTGAGCACGCCATGGGCCTGACCGACGCCGAGATTCTTGGCCTGACCCCCCAACCCGTGGCCGCGACGGCCGAGGCCACGCCCCGTGCCTGGGGTTACTTCTCCGTAGCACCGAAGGCCGGCACCGCCGATGCCTTTACCATCACCCGCACTGACCCGTATCCGCGCGGCGAAGTGGTGTTGGGCAACCTCGAAGGAGACCAGGGTCTTGTCCGCCTCAACCTGCGGTTCGAAACCCCCGAAGACCGCTACGCGCTCCACCTCTACAATGGCGAAGGCAACCTCGTCGGCGAAGTGCTTCTCACCGGGCAGATGAGCCGCGACCTCGTGTCTAACGGGGGCGATCCCATTCCGTACAACCTCTTCGAGCGACGGGTGCCCGTCGACGGCCAGTGGCACGAGGTGCAGATTCCTCTCGCCCAGTTCCCCGGCGCCAAGGAACTCCGGCTCGGTGCCACCTCCCAAGGCCAACTCCACACCCGCCCGCAAGGTGCCTGTGTGGTCGAGTTCACCCGCCCGGTAGTCATCCCGGATGATGGCTCCGTCGCCGCCCTCCCGCGCTACGCGCCTCCGGCCCGCCCGTGGGAAGGCGTGGACGAAACCCAATTGGAACCGGTCGTACGCAGCATTCTTGGGGGGCAAGACGCCACCCTGTGGCCGTGGGCTTTGGAATTCATCCGGCAGTTCCCGCTGGATGACGGCGTGGCCCTCATCGGCCGCAAGACGACCGACCCGAACCCGATCATTCACACGATGGCCATCCTGGCCCTCAAGGAGCAACCGAACAGCGCGGAAGCCATGCGGGCCCTCATCGCCCCGCGCAACCCGGGCTACGCCCGATCCTTTGCCGCCGCCACCTACGCGGGCGAATGGACGGCCACCGACATCCCGCAACTGGGCCAAGCCCTGGGAGAGAGCACCTGGTGGGAACGGTATCAGCCGGTCCGCGCCATTCAGAAAGTGGGCGGCCTCACCGCCGACGCGATTTTGGGCGTGATGCTCCAAGACCCTGACCATGCCGTGCGCCACGCCGTCGTGGATGGCTGGGTGCCCAGCACCGACCTGGGCTGGCGACGCATCCTCTTTGCCGCCGTCAATGACCCCAGCGAGGCCGTCCGCGAAGCCAGCCGTCTGCAACTCCTGAAGGCCCCCACCGAGGAACTCGTGGCCGAGGGCCTGGCGGGTGTGAATGACGAAAGCCCAGCGGTGCGCGCCGCCATGCTCAAGCAGCTCACCGTCGGCCAGCACCGCGACAAGTTTGTGCGCGCTCTACGAGATCCGCACCCGATGGTGCAGGTCACGGCCCTGCAGGCCTTGCTGACGGCCGAACAGAACCCGACCGTGGAGGAATTGCGGCCGCTGTTTGCAACGGGTGTGCCCGACGTGATGCAGGCGGTGGTGCAAGCGCTGCAGGCCAACAAAGCGGGCCTGACGGATACGGACCGCGAAATCCTGCGGGCCACGCCGATCAAGACGTTGCTCCCGGCGATTCAGCAAATCCTCGAAGGTCCGTAAACGGAACGAAAATTGCGTCCTTCTCGTTGGAACCACTAACCCATGTCGTCGCGTCGCTCGAGTCTTCCGGTTGCCCTCACCATCTGCGCCATGCTGGTGGCCTTGGGGGCGGGTCACCGCGTTCGGCAATCCATCGAGATGGGTTCGTGGGGAAGCAGCCGCCCGCTCGTCGAGAGCATGGATGGCCAATTGGCGTCCGCCGAGATCAAAGGCGTCTCCCCCGATACCAAGGGTTTCTTTGACCTCATCACCCTGCTCGATACCGTCTACGTGGACGAGCTGAAGGACAAATCCGAGCTCGGAGCCGGGGCCGTCCGGGGCATGATCAACCGCCTGGAAGACCCCGATTCGCAGTATTACGACAAGGAAGGATTCGCTCGGTTCCAGGGACGCCTCAAGGGTGAGTTTGAAGGCGTGGGCGTTGTCCTCCGCACCGATCTCAACCCCGCCGTTAAGAAGGCGGCCGAAAAGGAAGACGAGGAGGCGGGGGATCCGCTGCTGATGATTCCAGACCTGCTGATCGCCGACGTCATCCCGGATAGCCCCGCGGAGCAAGCCGGACTCAAGCCCGGCGACCGAATCCTCGGTGTGAATGGCAAGTTCCTGCTCTCGGGCGGCGATGTGAAGGCCCTGCGTGATCTGCAGGAGCAAGCCGATGGCGACCCCAAGGCCGCCGATGCGCTGGAGAAAATGCGCAAGAGCCTGGAGGAGCGAGTGGAGGAATCCACCAGCATCGCCAAGGCCGCCGAGTGGCTGATGACCGGCCGCGAAGGCAAGATTTCTATTGAAGTTCAGCGAGGGACGGACGCCGCCAAGACCTTCAGCTACACCATCCCCAAGGGTGCGATTCAGCTGCCCGCCGTGACTACCCGTGAGGACGGAACCTGGTCGCTCAACCTCATTTCGGGCGCCAGCAAGGAGCTTGCCCTCGCTCTGGAATCCGGCGAGCTCAAAGTGCTGGACCTGACCACCAACATCGGCGGCGACCCGCGAGAGGTTTTGGGAGTGTTGCAACTCTTGGCACCGGGGCAAGACCTGGGGGCCATCACCAACCAAAGCGGTCGCCAGCTCAAGGAACTGAAGACAACGGGCGAGCCGAAGCCTATCGCTTTCAAGGTGCGTGCCGACAAGAATCTGCACGGTGCCCAGGCCATTCTCGCCCGGGCCTTGGTCAAGGCGGGGGCCACGCTCGAAGGGCAATTGCCCGACGCCCCGGATCACTGGATTGAGGCGTTTACTCTGGCCGATGGCAGCGGCTACACGCTCGTCACGGGTCTCTACGGCGACCTGAAATCTCTGGTGAAGAAGTCATGAAGAAAGTCCCCGGTTTCCTGCTCGCCATTGTGGGCTGCGCCGCGATGTTCAGCGGCGGCTTCGTGTGGTCCGACGTAGTGGGCGGCCGCGCCCCGGCGTTCGATCGGATGAACAGCATTGGCCAGCCGACGCAAGCGGCGGCGACCTTTGCCCCCACCGAGGTGTTCCGCCAGAACTTCGGCATCATCCGCGACCATTACGCCTTCAACATCAATGATGACGAAGTGCGCTACGGCGCGATGGCCGGCATGATGGCCTCGCTCGGCGACCCGCATACCGTGTTCTTCGAGCCCCGCCTGGCCGAGAACTTTGCCGTCGAAACCACCGGCAACTTTGAAGGCATCGGCGCACGCCTGCAACCCAATGCGATGGGGGCCAAGATCGTGACGGTGTTCCGCGATGGTCCGGCCGATCGGGCCGGCGTGAAGGGCGGCGACATCATCATCTCGGTGGATGGCGAATCCGTGGCCGGCGTGAACGTGGACGACATCGTCAGTAAGGTGCGTGGCCCCGCCAAGACTCGCGTGATCCTTGGCATTACCCGCGAAGGCGAGTCGCAGCCGCTTTCGATCACCGTGCCGCGAGGCCGGGTGGTGGTGCCGAACGTGGAAGACAAGATGATTGCCGACGGCACCGTGGGCTACATCTCCATCGCGCAGTTTAGCGATGCCGTGAGCCAGCAGTTTGATGAAAGCATCGAGCGGGTGCGCCGCGAGAATCCGGAAGGCATTGTGATTGACCTGCGGGGCAACCCGGGCGGCCTGCTGGAGCGCACCGCCGAGATGCTGGGCCGCTTTGAAGAAGGTGCCACCGTGGTGACCATGCGCAAGCGCGATGGTCAACCAGAAGTGGTGCGCAGCCCCCGGGGTCGCTCTTTGCGCTGGGAAATGCCCGTGGTGATCCTCATTAATGAGTCCTCCGCCAGCGCGAGCGAAATCTTTGCGGGCGTGTTGCACGATTACAACCGCGTCACGCTGATTGGCGAGCACACCTACGGCAAGGCCAGCGTGCAGCAGGTCTATCCCATCCGGGGTGGCTCGGGCGCGAAGGTGACGATTGCGCGCTACTACCTGCCCAAGAGCTCCGACATCAGTCGGCGCGTGGATGAGGATGGCCAGTATGTTTCTGGCGGACTCGCCCCCGATATCGAGGTGCAGCTCGACCTCAAGCCCGGTGGTTCGCTGGGCGACGAGAAGTCGGACAACCAACTCGCCCGGGCGATTGAGTTCATCCAAAAGGGCCGCTAAGTTCAGCCAACGAGAAAGTCGGCGGTGGTGATGGGGAGCGTTTGCTCCAGGTCCACCGCCTTGATGATCTCGGGCTGATACGCAAACACCCGCTGCGCCAAAAACGCCGTGTGGTCTTCGCGCACCTGCGTCACCCCGATGATGGTGACGTAGGGCGAACACACAATCGCGTGGCCATCCCGCCGGTAGACGGCATCAAAGCAGGTGACATTCAGCAGGCCGGTCTCGTCTTCGAGGTCAAAAAACACCACCCGCTTGCCGCTGGGCGTGGGCGGGAAGCGCAGCCGAATGGGGTTGCCCACCACCATCACTTTCTTACCATTGGGTTGGCGGCGAGCCTCCCAGGTGGTGAGCCCGCCCCGTCCGCTCACCCGCTCCCGCTCAAACGCCATGAGGTGCTGGTGCACATCCAAGCCCAGCAGGGCCCGCTCGCGGATGGCCTTCTCCTCCGGCGTGAAGTCCGTCATCTCAGGCAGGGTGGGCGGGGGTACATCCAGTTCCAGCCCGCCCGAAACCGCGCCCCGCCACGCCAGCCAGTCCGGCACTGCGCACAGCAAGGCCCGACGGTGGGGATGCAGGGCGTCCAGCCCCCCGCACTGGATCAGGGTCTCCAGTTCATCGCGGTTCAGCGCCACCCGCCGCACAAAATCCGCCACCGAGAGGTACGGCTGCCCGGCCACAATCGCCGCGCGGGCGGGGGCGCTCAGCCCCTTCAGCGCCGTCAGTGCCAGCCGAATCCCCCCGCTCGGCACCCCGAGTTTCGGGTCATCCTCGGCCACGATGTCCTCCACCGCGTAGTCCTCGGTACTGCGGCTCACATCCAGCGGCAAAATCCGGATGCCCCGCGTGCGCGCCTCATTGGCGATGGTGCACGGGCCGTAATAGCCCGCTGGTTGCGCCTGCAGCAGCGCGGCAAAGTAAGGCCCGGGGAAGTTCTGCTGGCACGCAATGGAGCGCACCGAAATCTCAGCAAAGGCCAGCGCGTGCCCCTGCGCAAAGCCGTACCCCCGGAACCCCGCCGCCATATCCACCGCCTCGGCCGCCACCGCCTCGGTGTAGCCCCGGTCCACCGCCCGCTGGATAAGCTGCGGGCGTAGCACCTGCCCGTAATCCTCGCGCCGCCGCTTGTGGATCTCCTCCCGGATCTCCTCCGCTTCCCCGCTGGTGCAGCCGCAGAACACCTGCAGCAGTTGGTCCACTTGCTCTTGGAACACCAAGATGCCGTAGGTGTTGCCCAGGATGCGCTCAAAATCCGGGTGGCTCAGTTGGTAGCTCTTGGTGCCCCGGCGGCGGCCAATCAGTTCGTTGATCTTCACAGCGCCCCCCACGCCCGGGCGGATGCCCGCCTGCACCAGGCTCGCGTCGGTTAGGTTCATCGTTTGCAGGCGCATGTGGGCTTGTCGCATCGCGGGCGAGGCCGATTGCGGGATGCCCACCAGTTCCCCGCTGCGCATGGCTTGATAGGTGTGGGGGTCGTCCAGCGGCAGGTTCTCCACCCGGAAATCCAGGTGCTGCAGGCGCACCCGCTCCTGCGTGCCAGAGAGCACATCCTGCCCGCGCAGGCACAGGATGTCGAATTTATCAAAGTAGTGCTTGGCGCTGCGCTTATCCCACTGAATGATGCGCAGGTTGCCGTCTTCCTGGTCGCCCGCCGACCACTGCACCGGCACCGTATCCGCCAGCGGCTTACGGGAGACAATGACGCCCGAAGAGTGCGCCCGGATGTTGCGCGGCACATCCGCCAGCACCGTGGAGAGGCGGAACACCCACTCTAACCTTTCGGTGGAAATACCACTATCTCTCAGTTCGGGGCGTTCGCTGATGTTGCGGGCGAGACGCTCCGGGTCAATCCCCCCGTGCACCCGCTTGGCAATAAATCCAATCGCATCGGCGGGCAAACCCAGGGCCTTGCCCACCTCCCGCAGGATGCCGCGTGTGCCATAAGCGCCAAAGGCCGCTACCGTCGCCACGTGGTCCACCCCGTACTGGTGGATCATGTAGTTACGCACGTCATCGCGCCGGTGCGCCTCAAAATCCATGTCAATATCCGGGCGCTTGCTGCCGTCATCCGGCAAAAAGCGGTCGAAGTGCAAGCGGTGCGTGAAGGCATCAATGCGGCTGATGCCCAGGCAGTACGCCACCGCGCAATCCACCACCGACCCCCGCCCGCTCAGCAGGATGCCCTGGTCGCCCGCCCACCGCACCAGGTCGGCGGCCATGAGAAAGTGCCCCGCAAACCCCAGCCGGATGATGCG
>CAZDWU010000002.1:26310-29219 GCA_964509165.1 uncultured Chthonomonas sp.
GGCTTGCGCCCGAAGAGTTCCTCCACCGTGGCCAGGGTCGCGCTGCACAGGGCCACATCCTGCGCCGGAAACTGGTCCAACTCTGCGTGCGTCACCGGCCCGCCCGCCACCGGCGTCACGCCCAGCGCCTCGGCCAGTTGCAGCAGGCGGTAGCTGCAGTTCCACTCCCAGGGTTCAAAGGTGCGCTCCACTTGCACAAACACCCGCTCCCGCCCGTAGAGTTTCACCAATTGGTTGAGACGGTCTTCCGCCTCTTGCAGGTTTCCGGCCTGCAGAGGCCGGTCCACCCACCCCGCGCTCCCGCCGGTGAGCACGAGAACGTCCTGTGTGTATTCCGCCAAGAGCGCCCGCGACCCCAGCGGAAACAGGCGCGGATGCCGCAAATGGCACTGCGTCACGAGGTGCGAAAGCGAACGGTAGCCCGCCGGGGTCATCGCCACCAGCACCAGGTCGCCGCCCTCCTCCATCTCGATCGTGGTGCCAATCAGCGGCTTCACCCCGCACTGCCGCGCATCCCGCGCAAACTCCACCACCCCCGCCAGCGACATCCGGTCGGCCAGCAACGCGGAAGGGATGCCCACCTGCGCCGCCCGCCGCGCAATCTCGGTGGCAAACATCACGCTCCGCCCAAAGGAGTAGCCCGAGACGGCGTGCAGTAGCGTGTAGTCGGTCGCCCCGCTTCGGTACTGCGGATACACGGGTTCGCGGATCATCCCGTTGGCCCGCCGCACCTTCTCGTCGCGGGTTTTGCGGGGGCGCAGCAGCACATCCTCCCGGTGCGCGTAAGGGTCCACGTCCAGCGCCACCGGAGGAGCCCCGCTCACCAATCGGGAGAGCGGCGTGATGTCCTCGTGCACACGCCCCCGGTGGTCGCGCCAACGCAGAACCTCGCGTGGCACTTCGCCTTCCCACCAAGCGCCCACCTCGCGCCACCGCGCCAAGATCTCACGACCAGCCAATCGCGTCACTCCACTGGCGCAGCCATCGCTCGCGCCGACTGATCTCAATCTCGCACGCCCGCTTGATGGTGCCCACCCCCATCGCCGCCACCACCCGCGCCCGGGCGGTCTCGGCGGCATCCTGCCGCTCAGACGAACCCACCATTTGGTCGAGTTGCCTCTGCACCCGCTTGGCTCCTTGCAGGCGTGGCAAGGAGAGCGTGGCCCGCACCGGCGGCCACGGCAGCCCCCGGTCCACCACTTGCCGGTAGAACACGCGCAGCGGGTGCGCCTGCGCCACCGGCTTGGCCAGTTGCCGCCGGTACGTCACCGTCTGCCCCTCCTCGTTGGTCATCGTCAGCCATAACGTGCTGGCCATGCGGTCGTGCCGCGCCAGGCGCAGGGCCAGGCGGTGCGCCATCTCATCCCCGGCTAGTTCCAGCGCCATGCGGTCCTCGCACCCGGCCCCGAAATCCCACCTTTCGGTGTAAGCCTCCGGCGGGTAGTTGGGCTTCAGGGCACCGGGGTCCGCCCCCTGCGCCAGTTGCTGCACCCACCAGGCGCGTTTGCCCACCGCGCGGGTCAGCGCAGGCAGGGGCAGTTGCGCCACCACCCCCAGCCGCCGGTAGCCCAGCAGTTTCAGCCGCTCACGCTCTTCGGTCGTCAGCTCCGTCAGCCAGTCCACGGGCCAGCGGGCCAGTTCGCTCGGCTCCACCTCCCCGCCGCCGTAAACCCCTAGGTCCAGGGCATCCGGGGGCACCTCCACCCGCACCGCGTCCGCCATCCAGGCCGCCCGGGCCAGGCCCATCGCCACGCCCCCCGGCCCCGACCGCCGCACCGCCCGCGCCATCTCCCCCGCTACTTCGCGCGGGTCGGGGTGGGCGCGCAGGTCCACCAGCGCCTCCGCCGGGCTGCGCACCACAATCAGGTCACTGTAGGCCAGCAGCGCCCGCCACCAGGTGGCCGCCCGCCGCCGCGCCTGGGCCATATCCACGGCCACGTATTGGCCGTCTTCGCGCAAGATCGCCTTCGCGTCGGCCAGTCCCCCGCCCACTTGCACACCCCGGTCCAGGGCGGCCGGGGTGGCGTCGCGCACCGTATCTCCGTCGAAGATCACGGTCGGCACGGCCGGGTCATGTTCGGCCGCGTAAAAGCCCGGGCGAAAGAGACTGGCAATCATATAGACTTACGTCTACTATTATGCGCATCTGTCCCAATGATTAGTAGACTATTATCTACTATTTTTCAAAAGGAGCGGGGATAACTCCGCACCGCCCCGAGGGCTCACACCGGCAGGCCGGCGCGCCGATATCGCTCGCGCACTTCCGCCGTCGCCGCCGCAAAATCCACCATCGGCAAGGTCGGCGCCTTCGGCCCCCACCGCCGCACAAACGCGCCATCCCGATCATAGGTGCGCGCCTGCTTCTCCACATCAAACACCCGGAACGGCACCGGGTCGTGCCCGATCCCCGCCACGTACTGCCAGTTGCCGTAGTTGCTCGCCGGGTCGTAATCCACCAGTTGGGATTCGAACCACCGCGCCCCCCACCGCCAGTCTATGCCCAGCGTCTTCACCAAGAACGAGGCCACCACCTGCCGCCCTCGGTTGCTCATGTAGCCCGTGGCCGCTAGCTCCCGCATGCACGCATCCACCAGCGCGTAGCCCGTGGACCCCGTACGCCACCGCTCAAAGTCATCCCGGTCGCGCCGCCACGCCACCCGCGCCTGCCGGATACCCCCGTCCAAGAACAGATCCCGCCCGTGCGCCCGCGCCGACCAGTGGAAGAAATCCCGCCACAGCAGTTCAAACCCCAGCCAGTACGTGCTCTCATTTGCCCCCCGCTCCTGCTCGTAGCGCTTCACCTCGTGCCACACCCGGCGCGGCGAAAGCGCCCCGCACGCCAGCCACGGCGAGAACTTGCTGCTGTCATCCTCGTGCAGCAGGCCGTTCCGGGTCTGCTTATAGACCGC
>CAZDWU010000002.1:29319-33948 GCA_964509165.1 uncultured Chthonomonas sp.
CCGAGGAAAACTGCACCCAAACCCCTTGCCGCCGCAGCCGCAGGGCCAAGCGCTTCTCCAGCTGCACCTCGTCCCAGGCGGGCTCCGTGTGCGCCCACACCTGCTGCACTTCCCAGCGGGCCGCCTCTTCCGAAACAATCAGTTCGGGGTCCCCAAATCGCACCCGCAAGGTCACGCCCTGCGCGGCCAGTTGATCTCGCAAGTCCGCCAGGGTCTCGGCCAAAAAACGCACCCGGTGCGACCCCATCCGCGGCCACCCCAATCGAGTCGTGCGCGTCCAGGCTTCTTCCCACACAAAAAGGGCGACGACCGGGTGCCCCTTCGCCGCCGCCTGGGCGAGAAGCCCATGGTCGTGAACCCGCAAATCGTTACGGAACCAAAGCAAAACCGACCCGGTGGACACGTTCGTACTCTCCTACGAAAGGTCCACCCGGGTCGGCGCGAGGAGGGAACGCGGCGAAGGGCTATTGCCGCGTTCCAACTTTTTGCGATGACTAGGCGCTGGCTTTCTCGATCACTCGGCGCGAAAGCACAACCACTTCCCCAAGGTTCTCGATCTGGTCTTCCACCAGCATCGCGCTGGCCGAAACCTGCTGCACTTGTGCGCTCAGCACTTGCGCCGAGGCACTCATCTCTTCCGTCGAGGCCGAGTTCTCCTCGGCGATCGCGGCGAGGTGATCCAGCGAGGTCTCCGCCGACGAAATCTCCTGCGAGACCATGCTGATCAACGCCAGATTCTCCGCCAACACTTGCTGTACGGTGCTCATGGCTTCGTGCAGTTCGGTTTGCCGGGTGGCGGCACCTTCGCCCAGGTCGGCAATATTAGAGAGCGCCACGGTCGCTTCGTCCGTCAGCTGCGCCACGTCTTGCACGTCGTCTTCCGTCGTCATCATGGCCTTGCGGGTCGCCGCACTCTTGGTCAGCATGACCTCGATCAGCTCCTGAATCTCTTGCGTCTGCCGGGCCGTGTGTTCGGCCAGCTTGCGCACTTCGTCGGCCACCACGGCAAATCCTCGGCCGTGCTCACCCGCTCGGGCAGCTTCAATGGCGGCGTTCAGCGCCAGCAAGTTGGTCTGGTCCGAGATCTCCTCAATGGTGCGGACAATGTCGCTCACCTTGTCGGCCTGCTCATGCACTTCCTTCACCCCTTCCGAGGTCAAGAGCACCGCATCCTTCACCCGGGCCAGCACTTCCACGCGCTCCTTCAGCTGCGTCCAAATCGCCCCGTGCTGAATGATCTGGCTCATGCTGGTGTCCAAGTTCTCCAGCGCCACCACGGCCGTGCGAACCACATCCTCCATGCGCTTCGCTCCTTGGTCCAGGCTCACGCCCGACCGCGAAATGCGCCGCATGCTTTCCTGCGCTTCGTTGGCCACCATGGCGGCATTGGTGGCGGTTTCGCCCAGTTGCTCCGTCACCAGGGCCAGGTCTTGCAGACCTGAGCCGGCCTCCACCGCAACTTCGCGCAATTGCGAGCCGCTGGCCGAAAGCACACTGCTGATGTCCGTGCTCTTGCCGACCACGTCTTCGAACTCCGCCACAAAGCCGTACTTCACATACGCTTCCAGGATCAGCGACTGGTCAAGGTTGAACCCCTTCTGCAGCGCCGTCAGGGCTCGGTTGAGGTGCCACGGCTTCCACCAATACGCCTGCACAATGCGCCGCGTGATCACTTGGTAGTAGGTGGACATCGCGCCGAAGAACCACTGCGGCGAGAGTCCAATCCGAGCGTGCACCGCCCCGATGTGAGCGCGGCTTTCGAAGTAGGCACTGTCGAACTTGCCCTCCAGCAGGGTCTCAAAGTAGACCGGGTTGGTCTTCTTCAGTCGCTCGACCGACGAGCCCGCGTCTTCAATGACATCAATGGCCTCGTCGAACTTGCCCAGGTGATCGTAGAACGCATCCACGATCTCGTTCATGCGCCGCCCGATCAGGCCGCGCAGGCTGCGCAAGGCTCGTCGGTCAGCATCATCGATGCGAAATAGGTCAAGACGTTGTTCGTCTTCGAATGTCCTTTCCTTCAATGTAGTCTCCCCGTTTGGGAGACAAATTCCGTTTCCTCATTGGCTCCCTACTGGGAGATTTGGCAGGTCGAAAAGCGATCTTTACCCCCCTACTTGTGCGGGGGATGAGCTAATTCCTGTACTTTGAGCTTATGACGTGGGAACGGCGTCTTCCGGAAGCGGCATCGAGGCCAGCACATCGCGGGCATCCACCGGGTTCTCCACCGTCTCGTCCTTCAGGATTCGCCCGTCGCGGAACCGGAGGATCCGCTTGCAGTGGTGGGCCACTTCTTCTTCGTGCGTCACGATGACCACCGTCTTGCCCGCGCGGTTGAGCTCTTGGAACAAGGCCATGATCTCCTCGCCCGTGCGGCTGTCCAGGTTCCCGGTCGGCTCGTCGCCCAGGATCATCACGGGGTCCGTGACGATGGCGCGCGCAATGGCCACGCGCTGTTGCTGGCCCCCGGAAAGTTCGTTCGGCTTGTGGTCCAGGCGCTGGCCCAGCCCCACTCGCTCCAGGGCAATCTTCGCCTGCGTGGAACGATCCTTCACCCCGGCGTAGAGCAAGGGTAGCTCCACATTCTTCATCGCCGTAGTGCGGGGTAGCAGGTTGTAGTTCTGGAACACAAACCCGATGTACTTGTTCCGGATCTCCGCCAGGGCGTTATCGTTGAGCTGAGAGACCTCTTGGTTGTCCAAGAAGTACTGCCCACCACTCGGACGGTCGAGGCAACCCAGGATGTTCATGAACGTGGACTTGCCCGAACCCGAGGGGCCCATGATCGCCACGAACTCGCCTTCCTGAATCTCCACCGAGACATCCCGAAGTGCGTGGACAATCATGTCCCCCATTTCGTAGCGCTTGGCCAGATTTTCGACTTTGATGACGGTGTTCATGAACGATCCTAAAGGGTCAGCGGGGCTTACTCGTGCCGGAGGGCCTCGATCGGTTGCAGGTTACTCGCTCGGATGGCCGGGTACAGGCCAAAGAAAACCCCCACAACGGATGCAAACCCGAAGGCGCTGAGAATCGCGGTCTGGTCAATCACCGGAGGCACTTGCAGCAGCCCGGCCACAAACCGAACGCCCAATTGCCCGAGGATGATGCCGAGGAGACCCCCCAGCAGACACATCACCACGCTTTCCATCAAGAACTGCGAAAGAATGCTGCCGCGCGTTGCGCCGATGGCCTTTCTTAGGCCGATTTCCTTGGTGCGCTCGGTAACCGACACCAGCATGATGTTCATGATGCCGATGCCCCCGACGAGGAGCGAAACTGAGGCAATCCCCGCCAGAAGCAGAGAGAGCAAGCGCGACTGCGTCTGAATCGCTTCCAGCGATTCCGCTTGGTTAAAGACCCGGAACAGTGCTTCGCCGCTTGCATTGCGCCGCGTGGAATACAGCACCTTGGTGATGTCGTCCAGGGTCACGTTCATCAGGTCACTATTGATGGCCTGTGCCGTAATGTAGCTAATCCGGTCGCGGGTGCCCAGCAATCGGTACGCCGCCGTGTTGAACGGGATGTACACCTGGTCGTCCGGGTTCATCATCCCCGAGCCACCCTTGTAATCCACCACGCCCACGACCTCGAACGGCTGGTCGCCAATGCGGATCGTCGTCCCCACGGCGTTTTCACCTTCGTAAAGGCGGCTGTAAACCTCGTAGCCCAGCACGGCCACGCGGTTCTGCATGATCTCGTCTTCCTGAGAATAGAAGCCGCCCTCAATCATCTTGCGGGCGTTTTCGATGATCTGGATTTCGGGGCGCGCGCCAATCACGTTGGTGCGGTGGGTGTTGCCCCCAAACTTGACCGTCCCGGAGTTGCCGCCGCGTCCACGCACCACCGGCGTGATGAGCTGCACGTGGGGCACCATTTGCTCAATGCGCTCCACGTCGGAGAGGCGCAGCGTGCTGTCGTTGTTGTCGCCGCCACGGCCTCGCCCCCAGTCCGGCATCACCGAAATGCGGTTCGAGCCCATGATCTCCAGTTGTTCAAGCGACTTGCGCTTGGTGCCTTCGCCGATGCCGATCATGGCGATGACCGAACCCACCCCGATAATGACGCCCAACATAGTGAGCGCCGACCGGAGTTTGTTCGCGGCCACGGCCCGGATGGCCATATCGAGGGTTTCGAAGATCATCATCGTCGTTGCGGTCCTTGTCCACCAGCGCCGGCCGTAAAGCCGCCGCCCTGTTGCTGTTGCTCAATGCGGGCTTGGCGCTCGCGCAGCTGCTGCAGGTTGATTTCGGCGATGACAACTTCCTCGCCTTCCTTCAGCCCTTCCAACACTTGGTAGCCATCGTTGCCGAGTTCGCCCAGCTTCACTTCCCGTCGCTCGGGCTTCATCGGGTCGCTCGACTTCACCCGCACGTACGTCTTGCCACCTTCGCGCTGCACTGCTTGTTGCGGCACCAGCAGCACGTCCTTGATTTCGATCTGAATGAACTCACACGTGGCGCTCATCCCGGGCTTCAGCACTTGGTCGGCCATCGCTGTGCTGCGCGGGGCATTGGCTCCCGGCGCTCCGGCACTGCCGCCCATGCGGTTCCCGCCCGGCATTCCGCCGGTTCGCGGAGCCCCTGTGGCGCCCGCACCCGGTCGTCCGGTTCCGGGTTGATCCGGAGT
>CAZDWU010000002.1:34048-46460 GCA_964509165.1 uncultured Chthonomonas sp.
GCGGAGCCCCTGTGGCGCCCGCACCCGGTCGTCCGGTTCCGGGTTGATCCGGAGTCGAAGTCCCTTCGGCACTCGGTCGCTGCCGACCCGAACCTTGTCCGGCCCCGGGTCCACCCTGGCCCTGCGGTCGTTGACCTTGACCTTGGCCTTGGCCTTGGGCCGCACCTTCCGGTCGTCCCCCGCGCTCAGCTTGCCGACTGGTGGCACTTCCACTCGCCCGGCCGGCACCCGCCGCGCCCGGACCACCGGCCGCACCGGCACTCGGGGCACCACCGGGAGCTCCCCCAGGGGCCCCACCCGGTGCACCGCCGCCCATTCCGGGGCGACCGCCTCCGCGACCCGATCCGGCTTCCTCGCTCACGACTTCCACCCGCACGCGGATGTTCGTCACGCCGTTCTGGTTCACCGCGCTCGGGAAAATCTTTCGGACCACACCGCGCCATCGGCGTTGGCCGTAGGCTTCCACCGCAATCCGCACCGGCATCCCGATCTTGACGGACGAGATATCACTCTCGTCCACATTGACCTCGACGAACATCTTGCTCGTGTCAGCGATTTCGACAATCCGCGCCCCTTCGGCAAAGGCACTCGTGGCCGGCGGCACAATCGTGCCTTCTTCCAGGTACTTCTGAGTCACCACGCCCGCACGCGGTGCGGTCACCGTAGTTTCGGCAAGCTGCTGTTGCGCGTTCTGCGCACTCACTCGGCTCCGTACGACACTTGACTGCGCGCTCTGGAGATCGGCACGGCGCAACTGCACGTTGGCTCGGTTGATTTCCGCCGTCTTGAGGGCGACTTCGGCTTGCTCCACCGCCTTCTGGGCGTCCTGCACGTCGCGCTGGGATTGGCCAAGACGAATCTCGCCCGCTTCGGTTTGCCGCAAAGAAGCTTTGGCTTGATCCACCCGTGTTTGCTGCGTGCGCAAGGCAATCTCCAACTCGCTTTCCAGCGTGCTCATGCGCTGCTGGGCCACCAAGAAGCTACTGCGAGAACTCTGCTCGTCGCTCTCCGCCCGGTCGAGATCGGCCTTGCTCACATAGCCTAAATCGTAAAGTTGCTTGGCCCGCTCGTGGGCGGCCTGGCTGGTTGCGTACTGCGTGCGCGTTCGTTCCAGGGCCGTTTCGGCATCCCGGCGGCGCTGCGGCAAATCCACTTCCTTCAGTTGCTTCATCGCCTCTTCGGCGGCGCGCACGCTCGCCCGAGCGTTCTCCAACTGTGCGCCGTAAGTCATCGGTTCGGCCTTCGCCGCTTCCTGTGCATTCTTCAGGCGGATCTTGGCCTGGTCTAGTCGAATGCGCGCATCTCTAACCGATTGCTCGACGTCCTGGACCGTTCGGTTCGCCGTGATCTCGGCGGACCGAACCCGGGCCTCGGCACCAGTGAGGTCGGCCTGGGCCTGCTCCACGAGCGTACGCGTATCACGGGGGTCGATAAGGGCGACAATATCACCGCGGTTGACGACGGTCCCTTCCTCCACAGCAAGCCGAACGACCGTCCCCCCCGCCTGACTACGAACCGTAACCGTGGTGAGGGGGACGAGGTTGCCCGTGCCACTGGTTGAGCGAAACAATTCACCTTTCGATACCGGTGCATATCGAAATTCCACTTCGGCGCCACCCTGCGTGTTGTTCCGCACGGTGTACCATCCGGCCGCCCCCAAGACGACCAGGGCCGCCACGACCCCTGCTGTTGTTTTGTTCATTCCCCTACTGATTCTTCGACTGGCTCACCCGGGATCGGATCCCCGACGGCAAGGTCCAGTCGGACTTCGCTTATCAATAGGTCATACAGGCTTTGGACGAAATTTGTTTCCGCTGTCACCAAAGTCACTTGGGCGGTGAGCACGTCGATGACATCGCCGGCCCCGAGTTGCAGCGACTTGCTGGCCGCGTCGTAGTTTTCCTGGGCAGCCTGTAACGCAAGCTGACTGGCCTCAAGGATCAACCCGTTCTGGGCGTACGCCTTGTAGGAGCTTTCCACTTCGGCCACCACATCGCGCTCGGTTTGCTGCAAGGAGGCAAGTTGGGCTTCCAGAGTGAGCTCACTTCCACGTACCGTGGCGCGGCGGCTGTTGCCATCGTAAACCGGCATGCTGGCTTGGAACACCAGTTGCGGTCGATCGCTCACGTCTTCGTTAAAGGTGCGCGTGTACTGCGCATTCAGGCTGTATTGCACGCCCACGTTCAGCTTGGTCAGCCGCAGGGCGACTTGGCTTTGCTCCACGCGCTTGCGCTGCGCCACCAGGTCCGGGCGGGTTTCCAGCGCCTTGTTCACCAGCGATTCCAGGTCGCGCTCTTCCGGCCGGCGATTCGGGTCGGTTTGGGAATCAAGTTCCGGGAGTTCACCCGTGCTCCATCCCAGCACCGCCTTCAGGCTGGCCAGGCTATTCGTGACGTTGTTTTGGGCTTGCAGCACGCCCGCTCGGGAGTTGAGCAGATCGGCCCGCGCTTGCAGCACATCTCGGCGCGGGATTGCCCCGATGGCCGGGTCCGCACTAATCTCGGCTTGCTTCAGCAGTTCTTCCGAGCGCTTCAATTGCGCATTCCGCACGCGGAACAGTTCCTGCGATCGAAGGGCGTCATAGAACCGCTGGTGCACGTTGAAGAGCGTGGTTCGCAGAGTCTGGCGCGCAGTGAGCCAGGCCACATCTTGGCTGAGCAGAACCCGATCGAAGCTGTAGCGGCGCTGGCCGTTATCCAGGATGCGATAGTCCAGCGAGACACTGCTGTTGGTGCTGTTGAAGTCGGTGCGACCTTGGCCAAAGCCGGTGTACCGCTCTTGCCAACCCGAGCTACGTGAAAGGTTCGCCGAGACCGACGGCAAAAAGTCAGCCCGTGCCGACTTCACTTCTTGCTCCGCCGCTCGCACGCTCAAGAAAGCACTGCGAACGTCCCCATTGTTCTCTCGTGCCGAAGCCAGGGCTTCATCAATGGTCAGCACGTCTTGCCCGTGCGCCAGGGCTGCAGCCAGTGCCAAGCACACCCACGACCAACGCTTCATTGTTCTCATTCACTCCCGGGGCTCCGCAAAACCGAAGCCATCCGTTGGTCATACCGGGTTGACCGGGGATTCGGTTGCTTTTCCTTGGGAAACTCTCGAAAATTAGGCCCCCGCACCGCACCGTGCCAAAATCCACTTATGGCTGACAGTCCGGCAATGAGCCTTGAGCAAATCCGCTCCCTCCTCGAAGATCAAGCGTCCCTTCTTGACCACGAATGCAAGACTGTTCCGGCGTCTTCTCTTCACCAGCCGGGCCCGGATTTTGTGGACCGCATGTTCGGCCCCAGCGACCGCAGCATCCCGGTTCTGCGCAGCATCCAGCAGCTTCTGGGCACTGGCCGCCTGGCCGGCACGGGATACATGAGCATCCTCCCGGTGGACCAAGGCATTGAGCACAGCGCCGGTGCCAGCTTTGCCAAGAACCCCGAATACTTCGACCCCGAGAACATTGTCCGGCTCGCCATCGAAGGCGGCTGCAACGCCGTGGCCAGCACCTACGGCGTGCTCGGCTCGGTGGCCCGCAAGTACGCCCACAAGATTCCGTTCATCCTCAAGATCAACCACAACGAGCTCCTCACCTACCCCAACAAGGCCGACCAGGTGATGTACGCCCAAGTGGACCAAGCTTGGAACATGGGTTGTGTGGCCATCGGGGCGACCATCTACTTCGGTAGCGACGAAGCCACCCGCCAAATCCAAGAAGTGAGCCAAGCCTTCGCCCACGCCCACGAGCTCGGCATGGCCACCATCCTGTGGTGCTATCTGCGCAACGACGCCTTCAAGCAAGGCAAGACGGACTACCACCTCTCGGCCGATCTCTCGGGCCAGGCCAACCACCTCGGCGCTACCATCGAAGCGGACATCCTCAAGCAGAAGCTGCCGGAAGTCAACGGTGGCTACGGGGCCCTCAACACCGGCAACTCCAGCTACGGCAAGATCGATAACCGCATCTACACCGAACTGTGCAGCGACCACCCGATTGATATGACCCGCTACCAGGTCATCAACGGCTACATGGGTCGCGCGGGGCTCATCAGCAGTGGCGGGGCCAGCGGCGCCAATGACTTCAAGGATGCGGTCGCCACCGCCGTTATCAACAAGCGCGCGGGCGGCATGGGCCTCATCAGTGGCCGCAAGGCGTTCCAGCGCCCGATGGCCGAGGGCGCCAAGCTCCTGCAAACCATCCAGGACGTCTACCTGAACGACCGCATCACGCTGGCCTAACCACTGGCCTAAGCACTGGCCCCATTCCGGCACCCCTTTGGCCTCTCGCCAAGGGGGTGAGTTCCCTACGGCACCCGGGATGCCCTTGGTATTCTCATAGCGTGGCAGACACCAGTTCTGGCGACCCGATTGTCAATCAGGCCGCGCTGATTCCTGCCTCGATTGAATCGCTGATCCGCCAGATTAGCGATATCACCAAAACCGAACCCCAGGATTATCCTATGGCCCAAGAAAAGTTTGATGCAGATGTCGTTGTCATTGGGGCGGGCCCCGGTGGCTATGTTGCCGCGATTCGCGCCGCCCAACTCGGGGCTACGGTCACGGTCGTCGAGAAGGAGTACCTCGGCGGTACGTGTCTAAACTGGGGTTGTATCCCCAGCAAGGCCATGATCGGCAGCGTGGAGCGCCTGAACGACGTGAAGCACGCGGGCGACCTGGGCGTGGTGGTGACCGGCCAAGTCAGCATGGACTTCGAGAAGTTCTCGGCCCGCCGCAACAAGATTGTCGAAACCCTGCGCGGTGGCGTGGGCATGCTGTTCAAGAAGAACAAGATCAACCACGTGGAAGGGTTCGCGAAGTTCGTGGACGCCCACACGATTGAAGTCGAAAAGGACGGCAAGACGACCACCCTGCGCGCCAAGAACTTCGTCCTTGCCATGGGCTCCAGCGTGATCTACCTGCAGATTCCCGGCCTAGAAGGCAAGCGCGAAGACGGCGTGTGGACGAGCGACGATGCCGTGACGGCCCCGTTCGTGCCCAAGCGCATGCTCATCCTCGGCGCAGGCGCCGTGGGTGTGGAGTTCAGCTACGTCTTCAACGGCCTCGGCACCCAAGTGACGCTGGTGGAAATGATGCCCCAGCCGATCCCGATGTTCGACGCCGACCTGGGTGCGGAACTCGGCAAGCTGTTGAAGCGCCAAGGCGTGGACCTGCGCACCAGTGCCAGCCTGGACAAGTGCGAGAAGACCAAGACCGGCTGGAAGTGCACCGTCACCAGCGCCGGCAAGTCGGAAGAAATTGAAGTGGACGTGGTGCTGCTCGGCGTCGGCCGCAAGGCGATGACCGACAACATGAACCTCGAGAAGATCGGGGTCAAGCTCCACCGACGCGGCGTGGAAGTGGTGGACGACAGCCTGCGCACGCACGTCCCCAACATCTGGGCCATCGGTGACGTGACCGGCCGGATCCAGCTCGCCCACATGGCCAGCCACGAGGGCACCATCGTCGCCAGCAACATCGTGAAGGGCGGCGACCGCAAGGTGGACTACAAGGTGGTCCCCAACTGCGTGTACACCGTGCCGGAAGTTGCTAGCGTCGGCCTGACCGAAGGCGAAGCCAAGGAGAAGGGCTACGACGTGATGGTGGGCAAGTTCGCCTTCCGCCCGCTCGGTAAGGCCATGGCGTCGGGCCACCAAGACGGGTTCGTCAAGGTCGTCGCCGAGAAGAAGTACGGCGAAATCCTGGGCGTGCACATGATCGGCGCGCACGTGAGCGACATGATCCACGAGGGCGCGGCGGCCATCAAGCTGGAAGCCACCATCGAAATCATGTCCGAGATGATCCACGCGCACCCCTCCATGAGCGAGGCCGTCCTCGAAGCCTTCGAAGACGCGCACGGCATGGCCATCCACAAGTAAGCGTTCTTGCGCAAAGAAAGAGAAACCCCCTTGGTCAATCTGACCGAGGGGGTTTCTCGTTGTCCTTACAAGGTGCCCGTGAAGATGAACAACGAGTGCACCTGACGGAACCCGAGTTGCAGGTTTAGCTGGTACATCGGGTTGTTCTCCTCGTTGTCGGTGTAGACCATGGTGCGGCCCAACGCCTTCATGTCCTGCAGGGCGTGGCACTTCAGCGCCCGGGCCAGTCCGCGACGGCGGGCTTCCTTCCGTACCCCGGTAAACCCTGTGCTCGCGCCCATGTTGCCCGTATCGGCATGGAACGGCCGAACCTGAGACATCCCCAGAATCCGGTCACCCTCCATCGCCACCCAGTCGCGACCCTGCCGCCCGAGCGGAGCCTTAAAGTAGTCCACGAACTCCTCGAAAGGCTCCTTCACCATAGGGGTAGGCCAAGGCACGTCCAGCATCGCTTCCCAGAACATGTCGTAGTGTTCGCGCTGGAGCGCTTCGGGCTCGTTTAAGAAATCGAAACGGCGAATGGTTACGCCTTCAACGGGTTCCGCCGGCATGTCCCACTGACGCAAGTCAATGGCACTCACCGGGTTTTCCTGCTTGAACTCAGCTCCTACCGCCTCCCATGCATCCCGGAGGTCAGGCCGTAGCGACGAAGTCATCGCCGTGTAACTTCGGCTTCCTCGGTCGCGCCCCAGTTCCAACAGCCGCTGAACAAAAGCGTCTACGTCTTGGCGTGAAACCGATTCTTCGGTCATCACAAAGAGGAACTCCCGGCCCTCCTCCAAGGGATCCTCTCGTTCAATCGCAAAACAAGCGACAAGTTCTCCCCCGGAAAAAACGCCCCAGCGCTGCTTTTCAAAGCGGGCCGGCAACATCGCGATCATCCCTTTCTGCTCTTCAAGCGTGACGGGGTTATCCGGGAAGTAGCGATTGCGAAGGCTGACCAGCCTGCGCAAATCATCATCAGATTCTAAAATTCGGTATCCAAACATGAGATCGTGGCGCGGCGCGCGCCGGTGTCAGGGGCGGCACCGACCGCCCTCTGGCTGATCTCGTTACCGCAATGTGGTCGAAAGCGTATACCCGCCGGTCATTTCTTGGTTGCGAATCACCATCCAATCGCGGAGATTGGCGTCACTAACTCGCACCACTTGGGGTTCGGATTCCGGCGTAGTGGCGCAGGCCAGGCCTTCTACATGACCGTTCTTCACGGTCACGCCTTCCAGCCATACGGCTTCCCCATTGGGGCACACCACTTGCACCGAAACGTATTCGGCTCGTTCAGGACGGGTGAGATGGCGTTTCAGCTCCGACAGCGAGGGCTTCGCCTGTTCTGTCGTCGCTTCATTTTCTCGAGGAGCTTCCACCGTACGGACACTCACACAACCAGCCATCAGACCAGCCACGCCCAGAACGATGAAGGCACCCAACCGCACCTGCATGGCGCATATTCTGGGGTTCTCACCTTCCGAGTTCAAGCGAACCGGGACCCTCGTGCGGCATTTCGGGTCCGTTGTCCTGCATTAGGGCTGGGAATCCACTTCGGGATAGCGTCCATCTAGGCCGCAAGAACTACCCAAACCCAGTCGCCGACTTATGACATTCCGGTTGCGGGCCACCAACCGATAGCCGAACTCCCACACCCAGATGAAGGGCGGCCAGGCAATCCAACCGAGCCCCCGGTAGCCCAAGACTCGCAGCATCGCGAGCACGGCGCGGCCTCCGCCGCTCACCTGCCCTGCTTCGTCTATCCACAGCACCTCGCCCTGGGCACGCTGGGTCAGGTCGGCATTCCACACCGGGTGGGTGCAGTTTTGGTACGAGCAGATCACGATGCGGCGCTCAGTGTCCTTGCGGCGCACCCATTGGGCGGTGGCATTGCAGATGCCACAGGTGCCATCCCAAACCAGCCAGGGCTGCGCCATTTCTGTTTCTTACCCCTGTTCTTCTATCGCCGCAGGGCGAGACCCTGTCGCACCGTCTCGATCCACCGGGCCCGTTGGCGTTGGTCTTCGGCCTGGATGGCCTCCGCTTCGCTTCTGGTCACCGCTTGCCAGTGGCGTACGGCTCCCGGCCCGAGGCGGCTGAGGGCTTCGTCGTCGGCGCGGATCATGACGCCCACCAGCGGGTAGCCGCCAATCGTCGGCCCATCCGGTCCGAGGGTGAGGGGCTGGCCATTGGGCGGCACTTCAATCGCGCCGGGCACCATCGGGCGGCTGCGGCCCGGCGGCGGAGCTTCGAGTTGCGGCCCTTGCCAGCGGATGCCCACGCGGTCGCTGGTGGCACTCACGGTCCACGGTCCGGCCAGGGAGGGGCTCGGCTCTCCTTCGGGGTACGGCACGAAGCGCAAGACCTCTCCCGGCAAGTGGCGAGGGGCGATGATCACCGGCTCGGCCCCCGGCCACGGTGCCACCACAAACCTGGGTGAACCCGAGCGCGGCGTGAGCTTCACCTGCCCCTCGGAGACTTCATGGCGCACCTGGCCAATCACCAACACACCGGTTTGCGGCACCACCACCGTACGCCCGTAGACCTCAAATGCGCTTTCGCCAGGAACCCCCAAGCCCGCCAACAGCGCCCGTGCATCCGGCGACCACAGACTGCCCGGTGGGAACCCCATCCCGCGCTTGCCCTTCCGCTCGCGGCCCGAAACGACCCCCGGCCCCGTATCCATCAACCCCATCGGCACGCTCGAATCTCGTAGCCCAGGTCCATCAGGGCCGCCCGGGTGGCTTGCACGCGCTCGCCCCAGCCCGCCCGGTCGGTGTGCAGGCACAGCACCTGCACGTGGGGCGCCACGCGCGCCACCGCTTGGCGCACTTCGTCTTCTGTCTCCAGTTCGGCTCCCGGCTGCCCCCGGGGGATCAGCAGGCCATCCGGGCGCACCCCCCGGTCGGCGAACCCTTCGGCGCAGAACTCCACGCCCGCCTCTCGGGCCACGCGGGCATGGGCATTGTGAGGCGAGCCCAACAAACCCAGGCCGGTCTCGGCCAGAAGCCGATGCAACCACTCCGCCGCCGGGTCGTCCTGGCCACTTTCGTGATAAAACGCGCCGTGCGGCTTCAGGTACTGCGCTCCCATGTCGCGCCACCCTTCGCACTGCTCGAAGAGCGACGTCAAAACGTCTCCCTCCACCTCGCGCCAGGGGCGGCGGCCAAATCCTTCCCGATCGGGGTAGCCCGGATGCACTCCTACCGTCAAACCCCGCGCCATAGCCTCTCTCGCAAACTCTCGGGACTCAAACGGGCTGCCCGCATGTGCGCCCGCCCCCACATTCACGCTGGTCACCCACGCCCAGGCTTCCTCGGGCCACGGCAGGCCCTCGCCTGCGTCCACGTTCAGGTCCATCACTTTCATTCGCTCAGTTCCCATCGCACCTCATCGCCCGCCCTCAGCCGGACATCGTCGGTCGCTTCGTCCACCATCGGCACGAGGCAAGTTCCCAATAGCCACCAGCCCCCGGGGCAAGCCCGGGGATACACCCCGACCATCCCCTGCGCCAGCGCCACTGAGCCAGCGGGAACCTGCGGGCGCGGGGTCTCGCGCCGAGGAATCTCCGCCAGCGGTCCGGTCAAGCCGGTCATGTAAGGGAAACCGGGCTGAAACCCAATCGCCTCCACCACCAGCGGCGCCTGCATCAGTTCTTCGATCACTCGTTCGCGGGTCCAGCCCACCCGGGCCGCCACGTTGTCCAGGTCCATGCCATCCCAGCGGACGGGTAACACCACTTCTCGCCCAGCCGAAGCCCCCAAACCTTCAGGCAACCCACCAGGCAAAGCCCCGCCATCCTCAAGTTCAATCGCCACCGTGCCAAAGGCTTCCCACGCCTCACTCACCCCGGGTTGCGTGGCCAGCCACGCCGCCGCGCCGCGCGGCGCCCCGACCCACTCCCAGGCACGGTCCCCCAACGGCTGCCAGTCCGGAATCACTACGCCCATCGCCTGGCCTTGAGTATGGTGCAAGACCATGAACGATGTCCCCTCCATTAAGGTGCCGGTGCAACTGGAAGAAGGCGCGACCCTGCCCCAATACCAAACCGCCGGGGCGGCGGGCATGGACGTGACGTGCACCCACGATGTGGTGCTGCAACCAGGGGAACGCGCCAGCGTCGGCACGGGCCTGCGAGTCATGATTCCGGAGGGTTACGAGATCCAAGTGCGCCCCCGCAGCGGCCTCGCGATCCGTCACGGCCTCACCATGGTGAACTCGCCGGGCACGATTGATAGCGATTTTCGAGGCGAAATCAAAATTTTGATGATCAATTTGGGGTCGGACGTCGTCACACTCTCCAAAGGTGAACGCATCGCTCAGTTCGTATTGGCGCCCGTGGTGCGGGCCGAACTAGTGATCACCGACGCCTTGGACGAAACGGAGAGAGGAACAGGCGGTTTTGGAAGTACCGGGCAGTAACGACATCATTTGCGATTTTTGCTTCGCAATGAACCCCCAAGGGGCACAGATTTGCGGTGAGTGTGGGGCTCCCCTGGTGGAGGGCCAAGCGGCCGGCGAAGAGAGTGACCAACTGGTCTACCGGGATCTCGCTCGGGCCAACCTGCAGCGAATGCGGGGCGACTACGCCGCCGCCCGCGAAACCTGCCTCAGCATCCTCCGTCGCTACCCCAACAACGCCACCACCCAGGGCTTGCTGGGTGATATCTGCCGCGAGCAAGGCGAACTCGGCCAGGCCAAGGAGTGGTACGCCATGGCCCTGGACGTGCGCCCCGACGATGACAACGTGCGCTCGCGCCTGCGCGAAACCGAATCGGCCATGGCCGCCCAGGAGGAAGCCTTGCGCGTCAAGGTCGCCGAGGTGCCCCGCACCGGGGGTCGGTGGTTCGTCGCCGGGCTGGCCGTCATCGCGGTCGGCATGGCCGGGGGCGCCTATTGGCTGGGCAAGAACACCAAGCCCGCCCCTGCTCAACGCCCCGCGCCGATCCCCCTGGGCCAGGCCAGCACGAGCACCGCGATGGCCACCGAGGACAACTCCTCCCCCGCCGATCCGCTGCCCACCGCTGGCCCCGAACTCGAAGCGGAACGCCAAGCGCGCGCATTTCTGGCGGCGGAATGCCAACTCTCGGAGAGTCGCTTCCTGGATGTCGAAATTGACCCCCGCGGAAATGTGTGGCGCGTCACCCTTTCCGCACTTCCCACCGATGACCCCACCACGCTGGCGCTTCAGATCCTTAACCCTGGGCTGGATGGTCATGACGCCCCGTCGATGATGACGGTGCGCCTGGTGCGAGATGGCAAGCTGCTCTACGCCGCCGATGGCACCCGCCAAGTGCGCGCGGCCCGCGGAACGAGCCTGATGGCCGCCGCCGACCTGCAAAACGTGTGGCCCAGCGGCACGGGGGCCTCTCCCAACCAACCGCCGCCCTCGAATCCCGCCCCGAGCAATCCGGAGGAACAACCGGGGACGACGGAGAGCAATAACTCCGAGACCCCGGCCCCGAATCCCTCGGAACCGGGATCAGATACGGCCGGGAACTAGCCCCAAAGCGCGTCGGAACGAACGATGATCGTTTCGGCGCGGTCCGGCCCGACGCTCACCACCGCAATCGGCACGCCCGTTTCCTCGGCCACGAACTCCAAGAAAGTTCGCGCCTCCGCCGGGAGCTCATCCCACTGGCGGCAAGGCCGCAGGTTCCCCGACCAGCCCTTAAACGTTCGGTAGACCGGCTCGGCTTGTGCCCATTCAGCCATCGAACCCGGCAGCGACTTCGTTTCGCCGCTCGGCAGCTTGTAGGCCGTGGCCACGCGAATCTCTTCAAGCCCGCTCAGCACGTCGAGTCGGGTCATCACCCAGCCGCTCAGCGAGTTGATCGCGGCGCTGTGCCGCAGGGCCACCAGGTCCAGCCAGCCGCACCGGCGGGGGCGGCCCGTGACGGTGCCGTATTCATGGCCCGCATCGCGAATCGCCTGGCCAATGCTGTCATTGAGTTCGGTCGGGAACGGCCCCTCGCCCACGCGAGTGGTGTAGGCCTTCGCCACCCCCAGCACGCGGTCGATGTGGCGCGGCCCCAGCCCGGTGCCCAGGCACGCGCCCCCCGCAATCGGGTGGCTGCTGGTCACATACGGGTAGGTGCCGTGGTCGAGGTCGAGGAACGTACCCTGCGCCCCTTCAAACAGAATCCGCTCGCCCGCCTGGTACGCCGAGAACAAGCGCGACTCGGCATCCTTCACGTAGGGGCGAATCTTCTCAGCATAGGCAGCGTATTCGGCGTGCAGGGCATCGAACTCGATCTCCGCGTGGTCGAACATGCGCAGGAGGCGATTCTTCACCGCCAGCACATCGCGCAGGCGCTTGGCAAAGATGTCCGGGTCCACAAACTCGCCCATGCGGATGCCGATGCGGCTCACCTTGTCGGTGTAGGCCGGGCCAATCCCGCGGCTCGTCGTGCCAATCTTGTTCTCGCCCCGGGCTTCCTCTTCCAGCGCGTCCAGCAACCGGTGGTAGGGGAACACCACGTGCGCGGCGGGACTGACAATCAGCTCACCCAGTTCGGCGCGTTGCGCGCGGGTGCGGTCAATCTCCTCGATGAGGTGCTTGGGGC
>CAZDWU010000003.1:0-8612 GCA_964509165.1 uncultured Chthonomonas sp.
AACCGAGCCGCCGCTCCATGTCCTCCCACACCTCTTCCGTGGGGGGACCGATCACCAAGCAATCGCCGGCCCATGCTGCCGCCCGTCCCGTGCCGCCTAGCTCGCGGATCTGGGTTGATAAATCCTCGGAAGCGGATACCACCCGGGCGTGACGAGAAGGAGGCAAAGCCGCCTGCCACTCGGATTCTGTGAGACCGGCCACCCGCCACTGCCACCGCCCGGGGGCGAGCCGCTCCCACACTTCGGCGTCGTGGAAGCCTTCGGCTCCATCCACCCACAGCCAGGGCTGACTCCCTTCACTGGGGAAGGGAGTCAGAACCCGAGGCTCATAGGGGGCGCGCCACCTCATCCGCTGCGCGGGATGAAGGCCGCCAGCGTCTGCGCCAGACCCTGCGGTTGGTGGGTTTGCATCAGCACGCGTCCCGGACCGGACATCACGGCGACAATGCCTTCACCGGAGGTGAACGAGCCCAACAAGGATTTCGCGGCCTTTTGCAGTTGGTATCCCATGCCATCCTCAAAGGCCACCAGATGGCCGGTATCGATGATGTAGCTCTGCCCCGCTTGGAGTTCGATTTCACGGATCGCGCCGAAGCTGTTGACCAGCACCGTGCCCGCACCCGAAGCCCGCACCATGAAGACACCCTCGCCGCCAAAGAAGTTCTTCATGTTGGCGGCCGTGCCGAGTTCCACGCTCGGGTCACTGGCCAGGTAAGCCCCACTCGTAATCATCCACGCCTTGCCCTGCAGCGTCAATGCTCGGACTTCGCCCGGCGTTTTGGGAGCAAAGACGACTTCACCCGGTCCGTGCGTGGCCGTGAACATGGTCTGGAAAGCCGATTCCCCGCTGAGAATGCGACCAAACATCTTGCCCAGTCCCCCACTTTGCGATTGCATTTCCACTGACGGCGACATCGAGGCCATCGCCCCGCTCTCTGCCCGCACGCTCTCGCCTTGCTGCAATAAAACTCGGGCGACCGCAAAGCTCGGCCCGTGCATGATTTCGTAGTTCATGTCATTGCCATTATCTCAGTTCATGAGACCCTTTTCAACTAGGACTGCAAATCGTTGCACTCGCAATTCTTGTAGAGTGAAGTGAAGTGCAATCCCCAGGAGAGGAAGAGAAACCAAAACTTGAGAATGAGCACCGGGTGGTTTGGAAGCTAGCCGGCCCCGCCGTGTTGCTCAACATTCTCCAAACCATCAACGGTTTCTTAGATACATCCTTCCTCGCGCGCATTCAATATCAGGGCAAGCCCGATGAGGCGGCCTTGGCCGGGGTGGCTTCCGCGAGCGCCCTGATCTTCCTGTTTTTCTCGGTGGGATTTGCCCTCGGCACCGCACCGACCGCCATTGTCTCCCGGGCCTTTGGCGCCGGGGACCACGTTGAAGTCAAGCTTGCCTCCCGCAAGAGCGTCGGCTTCTCCCTACTCTTAGGGTTGATTGCGGTGGGCTTGGCCCTGCTGATTGCCCCGGTAGCCCGCAACTGGTTTGCCCCGGCCGACGCCCTCCGCGTGGGCGAGGTAATGGTGCAGTACCTCAGCGTGTTTGCGCTGAGCCTGCCGGCGCTCTACGTGATCCAGACGATCGCGGGGGCGTTCCGCGCGATTGGCGACGCCAAGAGCCCGCTTTACATCTCTAGCGTGCAGATTGCCCTGCACGTCATCTTGAACATCTTTATGATCTTCCCGACCCGAAGCTGGAACGGCATCACGCTGCCCGGTTTGGGCTGGGGAGTCACCGGAGCGGCCGCTTCCATGGCCACCAGTGCTTGGATTGCGGCGGTGGCCTACCTCATCTTTGCCGCCCGCAGCCCCCTCGAGATCAAGCGACCCGAGTGGCCGGAACTCCCCTGGGTCAAGCGCCTCCTGCGCCTCGCGGGGCCAGCCTGCGGCATGGCCGTGGTGCGCGTGGGTTCGTTCGCCTTGCTCCTCACAATCCTGAAGCAGGTTCCGAACGCGGAGCATGCCCTGGGGGCCATGCGGGTGGGCATCAACATCGAGGCCGTTGCCTTTATGCCGGCGTTCGGGCTCATGATTTCGGCGCAGGCCCTGGTCGGCCAATCGCTCGGAATGAAGGACCCCGATCGCGCTCGCCGCTTAGGCTGGCTGTGCGCGCATCACGCGGCCGCCGTGGTTGGGTTCGTCTCCATTCTGTTGGCCATTTTTGCCCCGCAAGTCGCGAACGCGATGCTCGAAGGCCAGAGCCAAGACGTCATTCAGACTGCCGTGATGTACACCTACATCATCCTGGCCACCGAGGTGCTGTTCTCCTACGGCATGGTATTGGTGGGGGCGATGCAGGGCGCGGGCGATATGGTGCGCCCGTTCTGGCAGACCGTCATCACGCTGTGGGGCGTGCGCCTGCCCCTGGCCGCTTGCCTCGCCTTACCCGCCGGCTGGCTGCCGGGCATGCCGGGCTGGGCGCTAGGCGCCACCGGGGTGTGGTGGGCCATGTCCGTTTCGCAAACGCTGAACGGACTGATGGCGATGTACCAATGGAAGCAAGGCGCCTGGCAAGCCGCCCGCGTCTAACGCCTTACTTGGCTAACGCCGACTCGAAAATCTCGAGGAACCGATCCGTAATGCGGCGGATGTCGAACGTCTCTTCGGCGTAAGCGCGCGCGTTCCGGCCCATCTGCTCGCGGCGGTTGGCATCTTGGGCCAGCTCCATCCCAGCGCGGACAAAGGCGTCCGTATCGGTGGGGGGCACCACGATGCCCGCTTCTCGCCCCGCCACGATGCGCGCGGCCAGGTTCTCCGGCGGCACGGCCAGCAGCAGCGCCCGACCGGCACACAGGTAGCTCAGCACCTTGCTGGGGACGCTGAAAACGCCTGCATCCGGCTCCAAGATGGCCATCAAAACGTCCGCCGTGCCGAGCACGTTCTCCAACTGCTCAAAAGGCTGGAACGGCAGTGTCTTGAGGTTGCCCAGGTTCAGTTCTTGCGCGCGCTGGGCCACAAATTCCAGCCCCGCCCCGCCACTGATGACGATCACCTGCGCCCCCGGAACACTCTGCAAGGACTTCGCCATCTGCACCAGCAACTCGGGGTTGTGCTTCATGCCCAGGGTGCCGCTATAGACGTAGGTCAGCCCTTCGCTAGCGCCCTGCGCCGCTGCCCATTCGTTCTGGCGCGGCTTCACGCTGATCTCATCCAGCACGGCCCAGTTCTCCACCACGTGGATGTTCTCCGGCTTCACGCCGGCGGGCAAGTGCGGCCGGAAATCTTCACTGATCACCACCACCTTGCGGCTCCGCTCCAGCAGGCGGTTCTCCATGCTCTGGTAGTACTTGCCGATCGTGCCACCGACCACCGGCACCTTGCGGCGCAGGATCCGCACCGCCGCTTGACCGATCAGGTCTTGCACCCAAAACAGGAACGGGATGCCCGCCTGTTCGCAGTGATCCAGGAACATGCGCTGGGCGTCCAGGGGCGTATTGCCGCTCAGTACCAGGTCGGGTTTGAACTCACGGATGACCTGGGTGGCGCGGCGGCCGTGCTCAATCTCACCGGCCCGGCGCTTGCGCAGGTTGCCCTTGTCAATCGGCTGATCGAGCTTGATGGAAATCAGTTGGAGGTTGTCCGGGTCGTCGGCGCGGCGTTCGTTCGGGCCTTGGGGCGTCAAGAAGCTCGAAGAAAAAACGTGGGCGACCTCGTGGCCCCGGCGGGCCAGCTCGCGGCTGAGGGTGGAAGTAAACGCGTGGCCGCTAAAGTCGTGGATCAGAATTCGCATCAGTCAGTCAAGGCCCGCCAAGCCCGGAGGGCACGGGCATGCCCCCGCACATTGTGGACCCGCAAGATTCGTGCCCCGTGGGCCGCTGCGAGAAGATTGGCGGCAAGGGTCGCTTCTTCCCTTTCGCTCGTCGGCAGTGGTTCGGCTTCGGAACCCAGGATTCGGCCAAGAAAGGCCTTGCGGCTGAGGCCGATGAGCACTGGGTAGCCCAAGGCTGTAAGTGCGCCCAGATTGCGTAGCAGCGCCAGGTTGTGAGCGGTGGTCTTCCCGAACCCAATGCCCGGATCCACCCACACGTCTCGCACTCCGGCGGCTTGCACTAATTGCGCTTGCTCACTCAGATAGCCCGCGACTTCGCTAACCACGTCGTCGTAGCTCGGGTTGGCTTGCATGGTGCGGGGCTCGCCCTGCATATGCATGATGCACGCGATGGCCCCGAACCGGGCGCAGACCTCGCGTAGTTCGGGGTTCTGGAACCCGGTCACATCGTTCAGCACCACGGCCCCGGCGGCCAGGCAGGCCTCGGCCACGGCGGGTTTGGTGGTGTCAATGCTCACCCGGATGCCTTCGGCGCACAGCGCCTGCACCACCGGCACCACGCGGCGCAGTTCTTCGGCTTCGGTCACGGGTTCGGCCCCGGGGCGGGTGCTTTCGCCGCCCACGTCGACCAGGTCCGCCCCGTCGGCCACCATCTGCCTCCCCGCCGCCACCGCCTGCTCGGGGTCGAGATGTAAGCCCCCATCGCTGAACGAATCCGGGGTGACGTTCAGAATCCCCATCAGCGCCGGGCGGCCTTCGGGCAGCACGAGTTCAAGCTCCTTTAGTGGCCAGCCCAAAGCGGGCGTGCAACGCCGAAACCGTGCGCCGCAATTCCGATTCCGGAATCAGCACACTCAGCGAGAAGTCCGCGTCGCCGGTCTGCAACACCGGCACTTGCTCTTCGGCCAGGGTGTCCAGCACCGTGCGGAACAGGCCCGGCTGAGCCAGGGCTTCCCGCCCCACTACGCTCACCATCGTGCAGCCTTCAATGCTCGCCAGCCGAATCACCCGCGTCTCGCCCAGCGGCTTGAGGAGTTCCACCTGAGTTTGCGTCTCGTGGCTCGGCTCGTCTCCCACCTGGAGAATGGCAATCTCATTGGTCTCGCCACGCAGGGGGATGACCAAGCCATCGAACAGCAACATGAACAGCCCGTACTGCTCACGCGGCACCGCAAAGCCGAAGCTCGACGGGCTCAGGTTGGTCATGTAAAGATTAAAGGATTGGCGACCCAGAGTGTCATACATCACCTGCATCAGCTGGCGCCGTGCACTCTCCGGCAGATCCTGCAAATCCGCCTGCAAATACACCAATTTGCCCGAGTGCGTCACGCCCGTCACCGCCGCTGTCTCGGCGTGGTCGCGGGTGGTGATCTCGGTGCCCGGATGGTCACTGAAGGTGTTCTTCACCCACAGCGGGATGCCGAAACGCATGGCAATCTCCGCCGCCCGGGGGTGTAGCACCTTGGCGCCCAAGTGGGCGATCTCGGCCACTTCGTCGTAGCTCACGCGGCCCAGGGTGGGCGCGCCCGGCACGAAATCCGGGTCCGCCGACTTCACCCCGTCTACGTCGGTGTAAATCTCCACGCGCTCGGCCCGCAGGGCCGCGCCCAGCGCCGCCGCCGTCGTGTCGCTGCCGCCCCGCCCCAGGGTGGTCAGTTCCGCCCCCGGAAGCTTGCCATCCGTCCACACGCCCTGGAAGCCGCACACCACCGGGATTGCGCCCCGGCGGCTCACTTCCATCAGGCCGATGGGGTTCACACCCAAAATACGCGCCCGGCCGTACTGGCCATCGGTGCGGATGCCTGCCTGCCCCCCACGCATCGCCATTGCCGGGTGCCCCAGGCTTTTGAGCGTGTGCGCAAAGATCACCGACGAGAGAATCTCGCCGCAGGCCATCATCAGGTCGAGTTCGCGCACGTCCGGCTCCACCACCGGGTCAATTTCGCGCAGGAGTTGCACCAGGGTGTCGGTGGCGTAGGGTTCGCCGCGCCGGCCAATGGCACTTACCACCACCACGGGCTGGTAGCCCTGCTCCTTGCAGCTAATCACCCGCAGGGCCGCCGCATTGCGCGCTTCCTTGGTGCGCACGCTAGTGCCGCCGAACTTGAGGACCACGTACTTCACGCCGCGCCTCCCGAGTTGGCTTCGCCCAGGTCTCGCAGGCGCGACGCGAGGGCTTCGGCTTCAGAGTCCGGCACCACGATAAGGAGGCGGTCGTGAGAGTCGCCCAGGTGCTCGAGCTCGACGCCCGAGCGGATGACCTCCGCCAGCACCCGCGAAATCAATCCCTCTTCATCCCGCATGTTCACCGCGTGGATGATGAGCAGGCTGCGCTCGGCATGGAAGCTGGTGTGGTAGCCGTGCGGCGTCAGGCACTGCTCCACCGCCACCGCGCGGCTCTCCGAGACCACAAACGAGAGACCTGTCGGGGTCAGCTTGAGGAAGTCAATGCTCACGCCCGCGTCGGCGATGTAAGCCAACACGCGGCGGCGAGACTCGGCCAGCCCGCCCGTGAGTTGGGAGATGTGCACCCGCACCAGCCCCGGCCGGACCTCGACCCGGTGGATGCCTCGCGGCTTCTCAAACTCAGTTTCCCCGGCCAGCAGGGGCACTTCATCGCCGAACGAGTAATCGCGGCGCAGGGGTTCGGAGATCGGAGTGAAGTCGCTCAATTCAGCTCGCCAGGATTCGGTCCACTTCGGTCCAGATTTCGGCGGGCACCTCGCGCCCCGCCGCGCCAACATTCTCTTCAAGTTGCTCGATGCGGGTGGCCCCCACAATCACGCTGCTCACATTGGGCTGGCGCAGGCACCAGGCCAGCGCAAACTGCCCCAGCGTCAAGTCCACCTTGGCCGCCAAGGGAGCGAGTTGCTCCACCTTGCTCAGCACTTCATCGCGCATCAGGTTCGCCATAAACTGGTTGCTGGTTTCGTCCGCGCCTCGGCTCCCCGCCGGTGCGCCCTGGCCCGGCTTGTATTTGCCCGTAAGGATGCCCTGGGCGAGCGGACTGAACACCACCTGCCCCAGACCCAGCTTCTCGCTAGTGGGGATCACATCGGCCTCAATATCGCGGGCGAACATGTTGTAGGGCGGCTGGTTGCTCACCGGCAGCGTGCAAAGCCACTCGCGGCTGGTGCGGACGATATCCTGAATCTGGTCGGCCGACCACACGCTCACCCCCCAATAATGCACCTTGCCCTGGCGCACCAGGTCATCAATGGCGCGCACCATCTCCTCCATCGGGGTGTCCGGATCGTAGCGGTGGAACTGCATCAGGTCCACGTAATCCATCTGCAGGCGCTTGAGGCTGGCATTCACCGATTCGACAATGTGCTTGCGGCTGAGGCCCCGGTCGTTCACGCCATCCGACATCGGCCAGAAGCACTTGGTGGCCACAAAGAGGTCTTCGCGACGAATCCCCTTCACGGCCTTGCCCAAAGAAATCTCGGCTTCGCCCCGGTTGTAGACATCGGCGGTATCGAAGAAATTCACCCCGAGATCGAAGGCTCGCCTTACGATCGAAGCCGTGGTGTCATCCGAGATGGTGCGCCCGTGGGTCAGCCACCCGCCGAGGCCCACTTCGCTTACCCGTACGCCGCTCCGACCGAGCCGCCGATATTCCATGCCCCGAGGTTACCGAAGCGGGGCGGGTTGAACTAGGAAGAGGGGACTTCGAGAAGGAGAGCGGACCGGAATTGACCGACCACCCGGAGGTCCCCTGAGCGAAGGGAATCCGCCAACAAACGCCTCCACTTCAAATCCAGATTCTCGTTCATCGCCGCCGATTCCTCGGCGGAATACGGCATTCCTCCTTCGATCAAACCGGCCGCCTGCAACCATCGCTCGCGGTCCTCTCGGGCCCAAAACCGCAGGGCCACATAGACGTGCGTGACTTGGTTATCGCGCAGGGTTTGCCGATATTCGGGGCCGGTTTGGGCTTTTTCGTGATTGATAAGCATGCTGTGGCCGGGGTTGGCCCACATGTAATCGCGATCCAGCAGGAACCCGAACACCTCATCGTAGAGTGCGATTTTCGAGTCCGCCGGGAGCTGATTGAGGGTGGGGGCATCGGCGGCAAACGGCACTAGGGCCTGCCGGTATTCGATGGGCGAAATCTGCCCGCTGACCACGCGCAGTTGATCTTGCCCCTGCATGTTCCAGATCATCCCCATCGTATAGATGGCCTGCCCGAAGAGGGCGGCCGCTAGCACCGGCTGCCACTTGCGATCTCGGAGGAGTGGCGCGGCGGCCAGGGCGATGGGCGGGATGAGAAAGGCGAGGTAGCGGCTTTGCTGACTAAGCGCAAACCAACCGAGCATGAGGATGGCTACGGCCGCGAGGGCGGCCCGGCCCGGCTTATCCGTGCGGCCACTCGCCCAGGCGGCCACGGCCAGGAGGATGATGGCGAAGCCGACGGCCCCGGTCGGGAAGCCTCCGCCCTCGGTTTGCCGGGGGTTGGTGTAGCGGCCGGGTTGGTACGCCAGGCCGAGGGTGGCGTGCCCCAGCGCGGTGGGCTGCTTGCCCACTCCAAACGAGGCTTGCTCATTGGCATAGATATCTGCCCGCCACTGATCCCAGCCGCGCCCCCCGAAGGCTGAATAGAAGAACGGGAACACCGGGTTGCCGGTGAGGGCGGCATTGCGGATGAAGACCGGCAGGGCAAAAGCAAGGGCCACGGCCCCGATGAGCAGAGCTTCTTTGATTCGCTTCTGGCGCGCGGCGGCCACGAGAGCGACGGCGGCACCCGCCAGAGCCACCTGGAGGCCCGTGTATTTGCTGGCCAGACCCAGCCCAAGCAGCGCGGCGGCCACCCACCAGGGCGCTCGATCTTCTTCCTT
>CAZDWU010000003.1:8712-12425 GCA_964509165.1 uncultured Chthonomonas sp.
GATGGCGATCCAGGGGGCTAGCGCCACCCCTCCGAGGTGACCGATGAGGAACACCAGCGTGCCCACGATGCCCATGCCGAGGAGGGCCCCAAGCCCCCAGATTTCGGCCGGATCAAGGTGCTTCGCCTTCAAATGTAGCCGGGCGCCCACTGCCCAACCGGCCATGAGCCAAAGCAGCCCCATCAGAATCACGCCCGCCATCCCGGCCAGTATACGGTAGCCTGAAAGCCATGGGGCGACTCGCGCGGATCTACCAAGTGTTCTGGCGGAGCAGCCTGGTGCGCGAGCTCGAATTCAAGGCGAATTTCTACGCCAAGATGCTGGAAAACGTGGTGTGGGCGGTGTTCTTCGCCATCGTCGTCAGCATCCTCTATTCACACACTAAGAGCATCGCGGGCTGGACCAAAGGCGAGGGTTTTGTTCTTAGCAGTGCCGCGTTCTTACTCATTGCCACTTTCAACGCTCTATTCTCATCCGTCAAGGAGATCCCCGAACACGTACGCCGAGGCACCCTGGATTTCATTGCCGTGCGCCCCGTGGATAGCCAGTTCTGGGTGAGCCTAAGGCGATTTAACTTCAACGAGATCGGGGCGATCTTGGCGGGGATCGGCATGCTGATTTACGGCCTGAACGTGGATGGAATCCAGCCCGCTCCGGGCGACTGGGCGGCGTTCGCTTTCTCCCTGTTTTGCGCCGGCATCATCTACTATTCCATCGACTTTGGGATGATGACCCTGGGGATCTACTTCGTACGCGTGGACAACCTCTGGGTGCTGGGCGACACGATGATGACTATTGCCCGCAACCCCGTGGATATCTATGGGCTAGTGGCGCAAAGGTTCTTCTTATACGTCCTTCCTATCGCTTTGCTGGGCACCGTACCGGCCCGGCAGCTCACCCGCGGCGCCACCGTGCATGACCTCACTCTGAGCTTTGTGTGGGCTTTGGCGTTGTTTGTAGGCTCACGCCTCTTTTGGCGGCACGCGTTGCGGTCGTATTCCAGCGCCAGCAGTTAGCCGCCCAGGCCGATGAGCGACTGGCCGCGCGTCCCTTGGCCGAACGGGCTGCCTCCCGGAAGCGCCTTAATGCGCAGGAACAGGCCGATCTGTCGGCCGCTTCGGAACCCCACCCGAGAATCCGAGAACTCAAACACCATCTCCGCGCAGTGCAGGTCGTAGATCAGCTGCCATTGCTGCGAATCCAGTTGCTTGGTGTAGCCGTTGTAGTCGAAGAGGGCGGCCGCCGTCACTTGCCCCGCACGGAACCCTTCAATAATCGCGTTGACCCCGCCCCACACCGACCTTCGGGCGTCGTAACGGGTGCCAAGCGTCAGGCGCAAATCGCCTTGCTGGATGATGGCATCCAGGCGACCCTGGTTCCATACGGACGAGAACGTATCGTAGTCAATAAACAGCCTGGCGGTGAGCCCCGGAGGGGCGAGATACTCCGCGCGAATCCCGACCTGTTGCCAAGGCGTTACCCCCCGGAAACCCGAATAGAAGTCGTAACCCGTTTGCACGCCCAAAGAGGTGCGGGGATCAATTTGATAGCTCGCATCCAGATTAAGGGAGTCTGCCCGTCCGGTGCGGTCGGCCTGGATGGGGGTAAAGCCCACGGGCTTGAGATATCGGTAGGTTAGATTCAGACTCGACTGCGGACCAAACTGATACGAACTACGAATATCTGAGCGCAGGACGTATTGCGCCGTGTCGTCACTATAGATTCCTTGTTGCAGACGCGTTTGGTAAGAGGTGCTAAGCGCACCCACCCGGCGAGAACCCGAAATACCCGAATCCAAGAAGAAGCGGGAGATCGGTCTTTGCCGCACCGGGTCGCGCCACTCGCCCAGACTTCCCTGAATATCAAATCTTAAACCTGTACTCCCTGGAAACCAACCTAAACGTGTGCCATCCGACTTAAAGCTCAAAATCGGGGTGCGGTCACGATTATTGTTGAAGTTTCTTGACTCGCTGATGGGGATACTACGTTCGTAAAGGAGTTCGGCATCCACCGCACCCAGGTTCTGCTGAGCCAGGAAGCGCAGGTCCATGCGCTCACTCTCCACGGCACTTGAGACTCCTCGACTTTGGCTACGATTCCAGGTCAGGTTGATGTCGGTGATCAGGCCGCGACCACCCCGCGTGCGCTGGTCTCGACGGGAACTCCCGACTCCCCAGGTGCGCCGGTCGCGTAGCGAAACCGACTCGGCCACGGAACTAAAGCCCGAGGTTGAGGTGCCCGTCCGATAGCCAGAGAGATTGAATCCCCCCTCGGCATAGTTGGCGCGAAGGCTCGTGGTTGTGGTCTCCGGGGCAAAGGCATAGTTATTCCGCAAGAAGAGACCATCAAAACTCAGATTTCCCCCGCCCAACTTGCCGTTGTAATTTTGGCTGGCCGTGAGCGAGGGGCTATTGCCGAACAGTGAGTAGATTCGGCTCGTGCCACTATTGTTCGTATACTCAGCCCCCACCCCAAAGCCAAGCTTGCTCATGGCATCGGCCAGGATATCCACTACCTCGCGGCTCCCTACCGGTGTGGCAAAGCGAGACTTGATAAAATAACCTTCGTCGCGGCTCTGCCCGATGAGCGGTAAGTAGCGAGGATTGCTGTTTTCTAAGAGCGGGATGGTCAGCGCGGGGAGCTTGAGAATGGTGGAGCCCAGGATATTGATTCTCGCACCGCGCAAAATGATGCGATCAGAGGGAAAGATCTCAATCCGGTCGGCCCCTAAGTGATAGTGTGGATGCGACTCCCCACACGTCGTGCAGCGCCCAGAGACGATAAAGTACCCGCGCTCATTCCCGTCGGCTTGGCCCGCGCGGACATAAAGATCATCCGTCACCCGCCCGTCGAACCAACTCGGCGCCAGCCGGAACCGGGCGTCCGTCAAACTCGTGCGCTGAAAGCGCAAGTCCGCCGAGATTCGCTCGGCCTGGATGTCATCCCCGGCCCCCACGACACTCGCCCCGCCACTCACTTCCACGCGGTCGTTGGCCTCGTCAATAATGGCCGTCTCCCCGGTGATGTTCCGCTCGCCAATCTTGACCGCTGCACCATTCGTAAGTCGGATCACCTTGCCGCTACGGTCCACCGAGCCCGCCCGCTCAATGCGAATGGGCGGCGTGCCTCCGGATGGCGTTGATACCGGCTCCCCTTCCGTCTTGGGTGGCAGGCTCCGGATGGCGGCGCTGAGGGCCGTGCCGTAGTCTACGGCCGACCCCAAACAAACCCCAAGCAAGGCAGCGATAAGAGCAAGATGTCTCACTCGTTCCGCCTCGAAACCAACACCGCAATCAAGAGGAAGATCGCGTTGGGTAGCCACGCCGACACAATGGGCGACGCCCAGCCATTCCGCCCCACGATGTCCTTGCAGATCACGTAAATGTTGTAATAAGCCAGGACCAAACCGAAACTTATCAGCACCCCGCTAAAGGCACCCATGCGCGCAAAACGAATCGAAGTCACCGCCCCGGTGATGGCAAAGATCAAACAGCTCGCGGGCAGGCTGAACTTGACGTGGTACGCCACCTCCAGCAGCCGCGTGGTATCGCCCCGCTCCCTAGCCTGCGTGATGGCCAGGCGCAGATCCTCCGCGTTCATCTCTTCGGCCATCGGCGCGCCAAAGAGGTCGGCAATCCGGATCGGCTCATTGATCCGCAGCGGGTCCTTACTCTCTAATACGTGAATCCTATCGCCATCAAAGATGCGCACTT
>CAZDWU010000003.1:12525-16637 GCA_964509165.1 uncultured Chthonomonas sp.
TAGCGCTCGGCGGACCACGGGATGAGCCGCTCCACCACCATCCAGTTCGCCACCGTGGTCAGCAATCCCACCACCACCACCGGCCACAGCACCCGGCGCACCGGCACCCCCGCCGCCCGCATCGCCGTGATCTCATTTTCACGCGTCAGGCGAGACAGAGCCAATGACACCCCCAGAGTCACCCCCACCGGCAGCGTCAGGCTCAGCCATCCCGGCAACTTGAGCAACACCAACTGCGCCACCATCACCTGCGGGATATTGGCGACATTCAGCTCTTTAAAAATGGCAATGACATCATTGGCCATAAAGAGCATGGCAATGACAATCACCCCCGAAAAAAGCGGCACGCCCATCTCGCGCCAAATGTAACGATCGAGCTTCCTCATGTGGGCTCACCACCCAAACGAAAGGCGCGCATTAAGAAATAAACGCCCGCGGCGATCTCTAACAGGACAAGCCCCACCACCACCGGCACCGGCAGCGCCGCCCCCGCCGTTATGGGAATGAGAAGCACCACCACCACCCCGGCCAGCCAGGTGGTCACCCATCGGTTCAGTTTGAAGTTGGGATTGAACGCCCCCCGAGCGGCCAGGGCCAAATAGGGCGCCCCGCAACCCGGGCAAAAAGCGCCGCCCAAGCCCACCATCTGGCCGCAGCTTCGGCAGGCAATTTCGGCGAAATAGCGAGGATGAATCCCCGATTCTTTCCACTTTGTAATCGCCGCAATCTCCCAGCGAAATTGATCTTTTGCCCGCCCGGCTAATGCTTTATCGGCCAGCGCCACCGCGTGCCCCTTAAGGTTGCAAGCATATGCACACTCCGCCACCTTAAATTGCATCACGGGGTTGGTGGGATTCCGGCCCAGATGATCATAGGCGTTTTCCAAAAGGTCAACATTGAGCTGCGAGTGTTCGGTGGCACCCTGCACGATCCGCACCACCGGGAAAGCGATTGTGAGGAGCACCATTGCCCCAAAGACGATGACCGAGAGAGTAGGGTTCGAGGCCGTGGTCACAAAATGGCCAAGCCCCACGCCCGCAAAGATCAGCCCAAACGCAACCGGCGGATCAAGCTCGCCATCAATCCCCGAGCGGACACCAAACAGCACCCACGCCAACGCCACCGGCCACACAAAGATGGCGGAGGCAAAGGCATTCGGGTTCGCCTGAACCCGGGTCAGGAACCCCAGCAATTCCAGGTCCATCATGGCGGCGGCGCAGCCTTCTTGCCAATCTTCGGCTCTTCGCCCTTGCGCAATCGCTCAAAGTTGGCGCGGTGCTTCACGATAATGTAGATCGCCACCAGCACATATGCGGCCGCGACGGCCGGCGACAAACCCAGCATCAGGGCCGCCACGGCCGCGCTTGCCGCCCCGACCACACTGGAAACACTGACGTAACGGGTCAGCGCCAGGCAAACCAAGAACATTCCAAAGCCAATCACGCCTCCCAGCCAAGCCGTTCCGAGCAGAGCGCCTAGCCCCGTCGCCACCCCCTTGCCCCCCTTGAACTTCAGGAACGGACTCAGGGTATGGCCAACAATCGCCATCAAGCCAGCATAAAGCGCGTGGTCCTGCGGCAACATTCCGGGCACATAGCCAAAGCCTTGCTGGTCCGCGAGATACTTGGCCGCTAGTGCCGGTGCGCTCCCCTTGGCCACATCGAGGAGGAAAGCCATGATGCCCGGCCCCCACCCCACATTGCGGACCACGTTCGTGGCACCCGGATTTCCGCTCCCCATCTTGCGGATATCCACCCCAAAGGCCAGCCCCATCCACACGCTAAACGGCAAGGCCCCAATGAGGTACGCCCCCAGCAACACTCCCAGATAGGTCACCATTCTTGCAGCCTCCGCACGCCCTTGTCAAAAATCCTGCGTACGTCCGCTTGCCCCTGCTGGATGGCTCGCAGCAGGTCGTTCCCGGTTTCGTACTTCAGAACTTCGGCCAAGGCGTCTAGTTTATCTGGGTTCTCCGGCACCACATCGGCATCAAAGGCCAACACCGCAAGCGCCAATCTCATGCGCTGCCATAGCTGATAGGTCTGGCGCAGGGTGCCCACATCCTCGGCGGGCAAGATGCGCGAGTTTTCTAGGCTGTTGAATTCCGCGCGCAGTCCATCGGCCACCGGCGGTCGCCACGCGGGCACCTTCATTAAGGCCAGGTGGATCAGCCACTCCACATCGTCCGTGCCCCCGGGCGAGTGCCGAATTTGACGCTTCCAGTGGTGCGCCGGCACCCGCTCTGTCTCAATCCGGTGCTTCATCGCGAGCAGTTCTTCAAACTCTTCCCCGCTCAGCGGCTGGGCCAGCAAGTCTTCAATCTCAGGGCGCGCCGTCGGGGCATCCCCTAGCACTCTCGATCGCGAAATGGCCATGCGCTCCCAGGTCTCCAAGCGCTCGGTGCGGTATTTGCGGAACGAAGCCACGGTGGTGGCCAGGGGTCCGCTCCGCCCCTCCGGCCGCAAGCGCAGGTCCATCGTCAGGGGCGCGCCCGCCTGGCGCACGGACTGCACCCGCGCCACCAGCTGTTCCGCCTCGGTCTCGCTGCCCCACACCCACAGGTCACAGTCGGAGGTCATGCCCAGGTTTCGGCCCGCATAGCTACCCAGACAAACAATCTCTAAGCCTTGCCGGTTCATGTGGAACCACTCATCCAGCACCCGGCTCCACTCCTCCCCAAAGGCACTCTCCGTCAGCAAGGCCCGCACGGCCGCCAGTAGCCAGGCCCGGCGAAGGGCGGGGGCCGAACCATCCCGCACCTGCGGCACCATGTCCTCAAATTCGCCGCTCAGCAGCCACTCCGTCACCACCGGGTCTTGCCCCAGGTAGGGCATCAGCGCCGGGGCTGCCCGGGAAAGCCATGTCACTCTCGCCAGGGAGTCACGGTTCTCGCGCAGAGATTCCGCCCAGCCCTCGCCGGGCAGGGCTCCCAGCCACGGGTCGGCCGCCTTTGGCCAGGCACTCGCCGCACTTTCATCACTGCGGCGCCCCAGAATGGCGGTGTAGAGCCTTCGCACCTCCCGGCGTGTGCGCTCCAGCCCGTCTCGGAAGACCTCCCCGTCCGGCTCGCCCATGCTCTTGGCCAGGGCCTGCCAGTCCTCGGCCCGGGAGGGCAATTGGTGCGTTTGCAGGTCGTCGCCCAGTTGCAGCCGGTGTTCCACTTGCCGGAAGAAAAGGTAGGCCTCCCGCAGCCGTTGCGCCTCCGCCGCTTGCAACCACCCGTGATGGCTCAGAGCCGCCAGCACATCCAGCGTGGAAAAGCCCTGCAAATCGGGCTGATCGTGACCGTGCAAAAGCTGCAAGATCTGAGCGGCAAACTCAATGTCGCGGATCCCCCCGGGCGACCGCTTCAGATCATCCTCGCCCTTAAAGTTATCCAGTTGGGTGCGCATTTGGCGCAGGCCATCAATCACCCATTCGCCACGCGCCGGACGGAACACCACGCGTCCGCGTAGCTCTTGCCACCTCTGCGCATCACTCTCAGGACCCACGATAACGCGGCTCCGGATCATGGCCAGTTGCTCCCAAGGCTCGGCGTGATTCTTAAAGTAAGCCTCCACCGCCCGCCAGCGCATGGCCAGCGGGCCACTGCTCCCAAACGGCCGCAAGCGCGTATCCACCCGGTAAAGCGCGCCCCGGCCCATCCGGTCGCTGAGGGCGCGCCCCAAGGCAATCAGGGCTTTGGTGACCAAGCTTTCTGTGGCCTCATCCGTGTCATCCGGCAACACATAAACCAAGTCAATGTCGCTGGATAGGTTCAGCTCATTGCCGCCCAGTTTGCCGTAAGCGACGATCGTGGCCGGGAACGCCCCACTCGCTCCGTGTCGCTGGCTGGTCTCGGCCCAAACCACCTCAGTCGCGCACCGCACCAATCCCACGGCCAGTTCGCTCAGGGCCGCCCACACCTGGTCCGGTGTCCACATGCCCGTCAGGTCGTGCACCAGACACCGGAGCACCCCGCGCTGCTTGACGTAGCGCAGTCGGTCCAGTTGGTGCGAATACGATACGCTCCCGGCCACCAACCGACGGGCCGTCGCCTGTGCATCCTCGGCGGTGATGGGGAACATCCATTCCTCCGGCGAGAGCACCAGGGTGCCGAGTTCAGGGTTCTG
>CAZDWU010000003.1:16737-45825 GCA_964509165.1 uncultured Chthonomonas sp.
GCGCGGCACACCATGCGCCCGTGCTGGATCAATAACGAGTGATACGCGAAAGCCAGCTCCGCCGGAACCACCTTCAGCAGGTCATCATGGGCTTGGTTGGCGGTGGTTTTCGGGCTAATCAAGCCCAAGCGCATGCTAACACGGTGCACGTGCGTGTCCACCGGAATCACGCCCTTGCCAAAGCCAAAGCACAGCACAATCGCGGCCGTTTTCGGCCCCACCCCGGGCAAGGTCTGCAGCCAGGCCATGGCCTCGGGCACGGGCATCACTCGCAGAGGATCGAGAGTGTAATCCCCAAAGGCCTCGTTCAGTGCCTTCAGGCTCCCCACAATAAACTTACCCTTCTGGTTGGCCAGCCCCGCGCCTTTCACAATCTCCGCCACGCGCTCCGGCCCTGCCTGCACCACATCTTCCCACTCCGGCAGCGTAGCCCGCAGCAAGGTAAAGGCCGGGAAACTGTTGGCATCCGCCGAATGCTGGCTGAGAATGCAGCAGATGAGTTCGTCCACCGGGTCAAAGCGATTGACATAGCGCGGCCAGCCGTACTGCGTTTCCAGGGTTTTCACCAGGGCCCGGACGTCAGGTGCCCCCGATGCCTGGCGGGTACCCTTACCGGTGCGTAAGGGAGATTTTTGTCCGGCCACAGGCTGAACTTACCCCCCACAGAAACGCATATTATGGGAAATCGCAAGTGCGTCATCATGGCGGGCGGATCGGGCCAACGGTTCTGGCCGGTCTCTCGCCCCGAACGGCCGAAGCAGTTTTTGCGCCTGGCCGACCCGGAGAAGTCACTCCTCCAGCAGGCGGTGGAGCGCGCGGAAGCGATTGCCGGCCCTGGCAACTTTGTGGTGCAGACCACGCCGGGCCTGGTGATTCCCAGCCGCCGCGAACTCCCCGAGTTGGCCCACGAGCAAGTGGACTCCGAGCCCATCCAGCGCAACACCATGGGCGCGATCCTGTGGGCCGTGGCGCGGCTGATCTCCCAGAGCGAAGACAACTGGCGCGGCATCGAGATGGCCGTGCTGACCGCTGACCACCGGATTGACCCGCTGGATGGCTTCCTCAAGACCGTCGAAGATGCGTTTGTGATGGCCCGCGAGCACAAGGCCATCGTCACCATTGGCATTGAGCCCAGCCGCCCCGATACGGGATTCGGCTATATCGAGGTCGGCCAAGAGGTCGCCCCGGGCTACATGGTCAAGCGCTTCCGCGAGAAGCCCAACCGCGACACCGCCGTGGGGTTCTTGAAGCAAGGCGGGTTCCTCTGGAACTCGGGCATGTTCTTCTGGACGCTGGATACCTTTGACCGAGCCTTGGAGCAAGCGGACCAGAGCCTGCACATGGCTCTCCACCGCATCGTGCAGGCCCTACGGGCCGACAACCACGCCGAGGCCGTCGCCATCTTCAGCGAGATTGGCAACGACCCCGTGGACATCGCGCTGGTGGAACACAGCCGCAGCGTGGCCGTGGTGAAGGCGCAGTTCGATTGGGATGACCTGGGCACCTGGGATAGCATCAACCGAAGTTTGCCAAACGACGAGTCGGACAACGTGGGAGTGGGCCGGATCCGCGCCGTCGAATCCAACGGCAACGTGATTTACAACGAAGTCGAAGGCCTGCGGGTGAACCTGCTGGGCGTGGAAGATATGGTCATGGTGGTGACGGAAGACGAGATCCTTCTCTGCCCCCGGGATCGTAGTCAGGACGTCCGCCGGCTCACGTAATCGCGGACCAAGCCCCGCCAGTCATCCCCGGCGCTCAACAGCCCGGGGATGTTTGCGTTTTGGGCCGCCTCGATATCTGTATCCCGGTCACCGACCAGGAAGGAGCGCCCCCAATCAATGGCAAAATCTTGCCCCGCGGCTTGCAGCATGCCGGGCTGGGGCTTGCGGGCCGGGCAGGGGTCGTGCGGCAGGTGCCGGCAGTGATAGATCGCGTCCACCCGGGCATGGGCTAGCACCCAGTCATGCAAGGCCAAGACTTGCGGCTCGGTCGCGAGGCCGCGTGCAATCGCCGACTGATTGGTGACGACGATCACCCAGTAGCCCTGCGCCTTCAGCCATTCAATGCCCGCCCGTGCCCCGTGCATCCATTGCCAGTCGCGGACATGGCGCACATAGCCGAAGTCCACATTCAGCACGCCGTCCCGATCCAGGAAGGCGGTCGGACGCCGCGGACCCGCTGGCCGTCCGAAGCGAGGCCCATCACAAGCGCAATGGGCAAAACGAACATGCCGCCGATACCGGTTGGTATCAGCGGCATGCATGTTCTCGTCCGTCCGGTGCTTAGCCCTTGGCCAATCGGGCGCCGGCGCCACGATCCTTGTTGATGACCAAGCCGAGCACGTTGGCGTGAGCGTAGTCCAACATCGCGACCGACTCGCGGAGGTCGCTCTTGCTGGGCGACACGAGGTCGGTGACGAAGAGCACCGTCGGCACGTGCGTCACGAGCGACTGGGCGTCCGCATAGACAAAGCCCGGGGCCGTATCGAAGACCAAGAAGTCCGCCTTAGACTTCAGCACTTCGATCAGCTTGCCCATGTTGGCCGAGCCGAGCAGTTCGGTCGGGTTCGTCACCCGCTCCCCGGCCGTCAGCACCTGCAGGCCCGGAGTGGCCGTTTCTTGCAGCACTTCGTCCAAGATCGTCGGGTTAAGAGCGGCTTCCGAGAGGCCCTTCTCATCCTTCAGGTTGAACATCTTGTGCAAAGCCGGGGCGCGCAGGTTGGCATCCACCAGGATGACCCGCTTGCCTTCCAGGGCCAGCGCCACCGCAAAGTTCGACGCAATGACGGACTTCCCTTCCTTCGGTCGCGCACTCGCCACCACAAAGGCCCCGACGTTCTCCTCCGCCGTGGCCAGCAATACACTTGACCTTAAGAGACGGTAGTTTTCAAAGGCACGGGCACGGGCCGGGTCCGAGATGACCGGCGAGGCCGATCGGGCTCGAATCGGGATACGCGCCAGCACGTCCTTCTCCGTCACGTAGGTGGCGTTGTCGGCCGTGTTGACCTTGTCCTGAGCGATATCAATCGAGATACCGATCAGCGCGCCTAGCACCAGGCCAAGCACGGCGCCCAAGAGCAGGTTGACCGGAATGTTCGGTCGGATCTTACGAGCCGGCTGTGCCGACGTGATGACTTCCACCGGAGTGGAGAGTTCGTTGTTGCGCAGTTGGAGTTCGTCGCGGGTGGCCGTGAGGCGGCGCAGACTTTCTTGGCGCTCCGCCAGTTGGCGACCGAGTTCACTGATCTTGGCAACCAGTGGCGTAAGTTGGTCGAGAGAAGCGGTTCGCTCGGAAACTGCGGCTTGAGCCTGGCTTACCTGGGCTTCTAGCGACCGGACTTCACCAGCGGCGAGGCCAGCTTGCTGCTTCCAATAATCAACGTTCGGGTTCCGCGTATCTTCCCGCTGCACAAACTCGCTCTTGAGCGAGCGAATGCGTTCCTCTTGCTGACTAATCCGCTCGTCGATCTGTCGAACCTGCGGGGCATCCTCAAAATAGGTCACCAGCAGGGCTTCGCGCTGGGCTTTCAATGCCGCTAGTTCCTTCTCTTCGGATTCGCGTTGCTCGATGTTGGTGGTCGTGGTCGTGGTTACGCGGTTGTTTCCCCCTTCAGCGGCCGCAGCCTGTTGCATGGCAGCTAACCGATTGCGAGCCCCATTCAAGGCACCGATAAGCTCAGTCAAGCGAGATTCTGCCGTCGCCTTGGTTTGCGACCGCACTCCAGCCTCCGAGCTGAGCTCGACGACACCCGACTGACTTCGAGCCGTCGAAAGGTCCGTTTCAAGCTTGGCTACCAGCCGAGCTTCGTCCGCCAGCCGGGCGTTGACAAACTGCAACGATCGGCTGATCCGGTCACGTTGTTCGGTTTCGCGATAAAGGCGATATTGTTCCAAGAAGGCGTTCGTGAGTTGAACCGCCTTGTCTTCGCGTTCGGCGACCACGCTCAGCTGAACGATCTGAGTCGTACCGACCTGGTTCACGCGGACTTCCGGAAGCTTATCCAGGTCTGCCGCCGTCTGCGGGGCGGGCAGGCCAGCTTGGTCCAGCGCTCGATAGAAAATCTTTGCCCCTTGGAGGAGTTGCATTTGGGTGAGGACGTCGAGATCCACCACCGGGTCGGTGATCTGGTTCACCGCGCTATTCATGGATACGGAGCGGGTGGCCTGAGTGGTCCCTTCCAAGCGCATCTGCGCAAAGGAGAGGTAACCCGGACGCTGACTCATTGTATAGAGGCCCGCCATCAGCAAGCCAAAAAGCAGCATTCCTAAAACCCACCACTTTTGGCGCTTAAAAACGCCTAACAGGTCCTGAAACGTCAGGTCGCTCAGGCTCGCGGTCAGTGGCCGTTCTCGTCTCATGTTGTTCGTCCAGATTTCACGGGAACAGGCTCGCGCCTCAGGCGCGAACATCCCATTCCCATATTCGGCATAGTCTACCTACGTCATCAGGGACGCACAACGAAGTCCAAACGTCGCAAGGTCTTACTTCCCCGTATATCCACGATGGGCCAAGCGTCAGATGATATGGAAGGTGGGAAGCATGGCGAACCGCGTCTATGGCGAAACGATCTCACGGGCGGTGGCTCGAACGGTCGCCCTTTCCACTGTGCTGGCGGGGGTGATGGCGATGTCCCCGGCCCGAACGGTGCTCTACGTCTCCCCTTCGGGCAACGACTCGTACAACGGGCTTTCAGCTACGTTTACGGGCGCAAGCGGCCCGAAGCGCACGATCAACTCGGCCCTCGCCGAGATTCGCAACCTGCGACAATCCAACCGGTTGGCCGCCGACGGCGCTGAAATCGTCGTCCGGCCGGGAACCTACAACCTCCGCGAAGACCGGGTCGATATCACGGCCGCCGATAGCGGTACGGCGAACTCTCCGCTGATTATCCGAGCGGAAATCACCGGAACCGCTGTGCTCGACGGTGCTCAACGCATTACGCGGTGGGTGCGTCCGACCCTGAGCGAACTCCAGATTCTCACTCCGGAGGCTCGCCAGCGAGTCGCGGTGGGGCTCCTGGATTCCCGAGTCTTCCCCAATCTGGGCCAGCTTGAGGCTTGGCAAGCGGAAAACCCCCACTTTATCAATCGGCTTCCTTCGGCACCGGAAGTGTTTGAAGGCAACGAGCGAATGCGGCTTGCCCAATGGCCCAACTCGGGCCCCGGCGCCGCCGTCACCGGGATTAGCCCGAACAATTCCCGTGACATTCCGGCGATCACCGCCAATTTCAATGGATTCCGAACTCCGGCGGGCACGCCGGACGTGTGGACCGTCGGTGACTACACCAAGCACAGCTTCCATGAGAACATGGAGAGGCTGCTGAGTTGGAATGTGGAAACGGGCGAACTCCGCTACGACCTCACCGGTCCGGACCTCGCCTATGGGACGCGGCACCCGGTGAATCAGTACCCGGAGACTCACCCCAACTACTCTTCACGAATTCGATTTGTGAACTCTCTCTACGAGCTGGATAGTCCGGGCGAGTACTTCATCGATCGGACGAATCGAAAGATCTTCGTATGGCTTAGCAACCAAGATAATCGTCGCAATGTAGCCATTTCCTTGGTGCAAGGGGGCATGATCAGCATCGACGACGCATCCCACGTCACCGTGAAGGGCCTCGTGCTGCAACGTGGTCGCCACGATGGTGTCCGAGTTACGGACAGTCGCAATATCACGGTCGAAGATATGACGATTACGAACGTTGGCGCTGCCGGCGTGAGGATGCTGTCTGTCTCGGATAGCGTTGTCCGCCGCGCCAGCATCACTGAAGTTGGTGGAACGGGAGTTCATGTAGAGGGTGGAGACCGCACTTCTTTACGCAATGGCAACGTTGTCGTGGAGCAAAGTGAGATCAGCCGCACGGGACGGGTTCACCGGTTCTACCGGCCGGGAATCTACATGCGCGGGGTGGGCCTCGTGGCTCGGAACAACAGCATCAGCGACCTCCCGCACTCTGCGGTCATTTTCTACGGGAACAACCACCTGATCGAGAAGAACCTGATCCGGAACACGGGTCAAGATGCCACCGACACCGGCGCCATCTATGCGCACCACGACTGGACGGACTGGGGCACCCGGGTGGAATACAACGTGATCGAAAATCACCGCAGTCGAATTGACTCGGTTTTCATCAACCCGGCGATCTACTTGGATGGCGGTTCCTCGGGATGGACCATCAAGGGCAATGTCTTCAAGAGCTGCGACGTGGGTGTGTTTGTCCTCGGTGGGCACCACAACACCATCGTCGACAATGTGGCATCGGATTGCTACGCCAGCCTGCTGATCTACGCCTTTGACTCCCCCAACCCGCAGGGCTATCTGGCTGGGTGGAGAAACTTGGCGAGCCGCGCTCCGTACACGAGCGCCGCTTGGCAAAGCGCATACCCTGCTCTGGGTCCGTTGCTGGCACGACCGGATAGTGAGCTCATGATCCCTCGGAAGAACGTGGTGCGGAACTTCATTACCTTCCAATCTCGAAGAGGATCGTTGCTCACGGGCAAATCCTGGTGGGACAATCCGGTGCTCATCACTCCTTCGGTGACGGCCACGAACGAGAATCAGTTGACCGGGATGTTGAACACTCGAGATGCGAGTCTGTTCGAAAATGCCTTCGCCAATGACTTCCGACCTCGAGCTGGCACGCCCGCTGCGGACCTTGGATTCAGCCCGGTTGCTCCGAACGAAGCTGGCCGTACGGATCAAGCCGCAACGATGCGCTCCACCGCCCGATTGGGTGGATAGGCTAGCCCCCTAGGGAGATTCATCCACCGCCGAAGCCGTTTGGCTTCGGCGGTTCTTTATGTTGCGGACGCTTTGCCAAAAGGCGATGGGAGAGAGCAGAGCCTTCCAGAACTCAAGCGGAGACTCCTCAATGACCCGAAATGCCCGAGAAGTGACATAGAAGCACAGCACGAGCTCATTGATGAACCAAGCCGCGGCTGCTCCCTCAAGTCCCCATTGCCGTGATGCCATAAACACGGCCAGCAGCATGAAGGCCTGGAAGCAGAAGACAATGATTCCGAGCCGCGAGCCCTTGTTGATGCTCATGGGCACGATGTAGCTCACGCTCCAAATGCTATTGAGCACAATTGAGCCCGCAATCAGAAGGTAGACGACGGGTTGGAACTGCAGCTTTTCTCCCTGTAGCCACAACCTGTACACAGTTGGGGCAGCCAAGCACATGGCACCCGTCACCAAGAGTGTGACCCAGAACGACACCCGGCTTGCCTTCCGGTGGAGGAGACGAGATTCCGTTATCTCACCACGGCCCAGCATCCGGGCCAGTTCCACCCAAAGAATATTGGAGAACGCCCGCGAGATTTGTGAGGCGAACCGGGCCAGGGTCCGCATGGACGTGTAATTCGTCGCTACGGTGGCCGAGGACATGGCTTGCGTGATCACAGACTTCGTCCCATCATTGGCCACGACTTGGCTTCCCACGGCTGCACTGTAGCCAAGCCCCTCCTTAAGAAGTGACCACGGCAGGTTACGGAACTGGAACGTGGGCGCCTTCGGAATCCAAGGCACCACCCGCCGCAGGTTCAAGTAGGTGAAGGCGAGGCTTAGGATCTTGCCAATGGCGAACCCGACGCCGTACATGGCCACCGATTTCGTGAAGAAGGCCAGTGCCAGACCGCAAGCGACTTCCACGATATTCAGGAGCGTAAGGACAATGAGGCCGTAAGCGTACTTGTCGCCCGCTCGGTAGCCAGCGTCCATCATGCCCGTGTGTTGGGCGATGAACGCCGCCAACACTAAGCCGCTCGCCATGAGGCCGAGATCATGGGTGGACACCAAGTCACTCTGGACGAATGCCTGCCAAGGAACCACTTGGGTTAGGCCAAGGAGAACAAAGAGCCACGGCACGGTGACCAACCACAGCAAGTTCCAGCCTGAGTTGTAGAGCGAGATTGTGCGATCACGATCACCCCGCCCCTCGGCCATAAGCATTTCGTTACCCACCGACTGCTGGACGTTGAGTGCCTGCAGGCTGAGAAGCATGTTGATCGCGATCATCTGGTTCCAGATGCCCATGGAGTCTTCGCCAAACCAATGACGAAGGAGAGGGAGCTGCGCCAACTGGATGACGATTTGGGAGAATTGGCTGACCCCATTGGCCAGCAATCCAGAACGGAAGGCGCGGCGCGGACCTGAACTCACGCCCGTCCACCGGGGAAATCACCCACTCTGCCCCAACGCACGCCCTAGTTTATCTTTCTTGACCCGATTTGGCCTCAGTCTTGCGATAGGTAGACTCAACCAGATGTCAAGCATGCTCTATGTTGGCCCGGATACGGTCGGATCGACCACCCGCCAACGTCGGCAAGTGCTTGAGTCGCTCGGGTTTCGAATCACGAGCATTTCAACCGCTCCTCGAGACGGTGCATCTCGGCTCGTCCATCGGGCGTTTGACGTCACTCAGTTTCTCTATCGCCAGGGTCGAGCCAGGCATGTGCCCGGCCTGGTGCCCAACTTTCACACTGAGATCCTCTCTGCGCTCAAAAAGGATCCCTACGATATCCTTTGGGTTGACAAAGGTGTCTTGATTCGCCGGGAAACCCTCGAAGAAGCCAAGCGAATCCGCCCCGACCTGTTGGTTGTGGGGTTCGTGCTGGATGCGATGTCTATGCCCCACAACCAGACCCGGGTGTTCACGGCATCCTTGCCTGCCTACGACGTGATGATCACGAACAAGTCGTTTGAAGTGCCGTACTATCAGTTCCGTGGGGTGAGCCAGACGTACTTCATGGACAACTGCTACGACGAGAGGACGCATCGCCCGGTTACCCTCTCCCCAGACGAGCAGCGCCGATTCGGCACCGATCTTGGATTTGTGGGGGAACACGAATGGCAACGTGAGGTTTCGGTCTATGAACTTGGCGCGGCTGGCCTGACTGGATTGGTCATAGGCGCATGGCATGGTTGCCGGCAACACCCTCAGTTCCGCTATACCTTTGAGCGGGTGTGGGGGGACGATTACGCCAAGGCGCTCTGCGGTTCGAAGATACAGTTAGGATTTCTGCGGCACATCAATCAAGATACGCAAACCACTCGGTCCGTCGAGATCCCAGCCTGTCGAGTCTTTATGCTCGCAGAGAGATCAGAGGAGCACGAAGCGCTTTTCAGCGAAGGCAAAGAGGCCGCCTATTTCAGTTCCAATGATGAACTGATCGACAAAGCTCGCTACTACCTTGCCCACGATGATGAACGGCAGGCGATTGCTCATGCCGGATATGAAAGATGTCTTCGCGATGGCTACAGCTATCAGGCTCGGTTAAGAAAAATCTTTGCCCGCTTGGACTCGGACTTCGGCCGACGCTTTAGCTCCTAGCTTTGCCCGCATCAATGGCGGCTTGCGCGACCCGAAGAAAGTCCTCCACGGCTCCCTCCGCCGAGAAATGGGCCTCGAAGCAGGATCGCGCCTTATGGCTCATGGCTTCCCTTCCCGATTGCCCTAGGTTCTCCCAGTCGCGCAAAAGTTGGTTCGCCCCTTCTTGGGTGTCCGTGGTAACCAGGCCCGCTTGATGGGCCGCCACCTCGCGCCAAATGTTGACGCGGTTGCTGATCAAGACCGGTTTGCCAGCCGAGAGCGATTCGGCGACTACGATGCCAAAGTTCTCCTGGTGGCTAGGCAAGACAAACGCCTCTGAAGCACAAAAGGCGCCCCACTTTCGATCTCCCTTGAGCATGCCAGTCCAGACAATCCGATCGGCAATACCAGCAGATTCCGCGATCTTCTTGAGGTCCGAAACCCAGTTCACTTGGTCGGGACCGGCCATCACCAACATCACGTCGGGCTGCTCACGATAAACCTCGGCAAAGGCTCGAATCAGGAGATCACACCCTTTCTTCGGGTGAATGCGGCTGAGGAATAAGAGGATACGGTGACCTTGAAGCTGGGGGAACTCCTGCAAGAAGGCTTCCTTCATGACCTCTGCATCACCGACGAGGCCTTGCGTGCCGTAGGCGACGACTTGCTGCGGAAAGCGATAGGGGCGGAACCGGTTCTCGGCTAAGACGCGCTCTTCCTCGGCCGTGAACAATACGGCATAGGCACGTTCCAGGACCGGAGCCAGGAAACGAGGCCAATAAATCATCTTCTTGAGCCGCTTGAGCTTGTCCTCATCAAACCAGGGATCGAGCATGCCATGCGTCCAAATCACGTACGGCGTGCGAGAGTTTTTGAGACCTGGCCCCATCGCCGCCACACTCTGCTGCCAGATTCCGTGGCCGCTGATGATATCAAACTCTTCGGCATGGGCTTCCAACCAGGGCGCAAGTTCCGGGCAGTGCCCGTAGATGCCTCGCCCAGGACCTAGACTCACAAGCCGGAGCGGAAACTCGTTGGCATAGCTTGGGTTTGGTCCGTCAAGGGTGAGTACGGTGACCTCATGGCCAAGTTTTTCCAGACCGAATCCCTGCTGGATGATGCCTTCAATCGGTCCGCCCTCAGCGGGATCGGACGATCGGATGACTTGCAGGATCTTCATGGACGAGTATCAGGAGATACAACCCGACCCATGCCACGCTGGCGCTCGTAAGCATAGGGTGCCTCACGGCTTCGACGTGTCATCGTATTCGCAAAGAACACGAGCAAAGCGGAGAACAGGGCATAGACAATGATGTCCTGGAACAAGAACACGATCTGCGAGGCAATTGTCCGTTCGGCAAAAACCTGAGTGGCCTGATACACAATCCCGAGTCCGAGAATATTGCGAGAGAGGCCGTCGCCAAACAGGAAGCTCAGGAACAGGCCGTACCCCACCAACGTAAGGAACGAAGTCAAAAAGACGCAGGTCCACCCATAGGCGTTGAAAGCGTCCGCAATAAACCCAAGGGTGATCTGAGTTGTGAAGTCAGTAGGCGCCAGGAGGCCAATCGCTTTCTGCCCCAGGTCGTTCGCGGTCCCGATGAGAGGCTTATCCGGGTTATTGGCAAACCGTGGAATGACCATCTTCCACCCGTCCGAAATGCGCCGCCCACCATCGTAGCCTTCCTGGTTGGTACGGTGAACCACACTGGAAACCCAGTTGATCAGCGCGTGTCTTTCTTTGAGGTTGCTTGCTTCTCGGAAGTAGTGCGTGCGACGTTCATCTTCCGTGACCAACTGCGCGTCTTCCACCTCCTTCTTCCGGAACTTCTCAGGCTCTGTGATGACCTCGGTAAAGACCTTGATCATCGTCGTGAAGCGTTCTGACTGCGAACCAGTTCGAACCTCGTTCCGAGCGTACAGAGCGTAGGGCGATAGAACGAGTTGGAAGAACAGCGCAAGACCGATGATGAGGCCGAACTGCTTGAACTTGAGTTGGAACCCGAACATGTGCGCCGAGAGAACCAGCGTCACAATGGACCACACCATTTCTTGGCGCACAGCAAAGACGATGCCGCCCACGATGGAGAGGAGTACTGCCGAAACATTCGTCCAGTGCAGCCACTTCTTGCCATCACTCTTGACCACGGCGTAGGCAGTCCCGAAAACGATCGCGAGATACTGGACGAAGTGGAACTGGCGCAAGGGACCAATCCCGCCGCCTACGTAGAGACCCCCTTCGTCGGCGACCCCGAAGCGGTTCAACACATACCACCGAACCGTTGAGATGACGAGGAGAATGATGGCGAGCAGAAAGAGCCGATCCTCGGTGGGCTTGAAAACGATGATGGGCTTGGCCTTGCCGATCCTCATCATGTCCAGGAACAAACTGCCGCAGACGAGGCCGAAGAAGCCGACGTTGTAAACCTGCAGCGTCTGAATGGGGACGTACATGATCTCATCGGCGGGCTGCCAATGGAGCACCTTCATGATCATGGCCGCCCCAATGTGCTGGATGAAGAAGAGGAGCAGACAGCATCCGAGAACGGACGCGATGCCTTTGGTACGGGAGAACACGACGCCGAACTGAATCCACAGCAGGCTCATCCACATCGTGAATTCAAGCGATGTACCGGTTGCCATTTGGCCGAGAACAACGAACGCCAAGAGGACAAGGTGAATCGGCCAAAACCATCGCATGGCCTTGGATTCACTTCTCAGCGGCATATCTCGGATGACAGTCGTGCTCAATGAATTCTATTCTCGGTGCTTTCTGTTCGTCTCACGACTCTTTCCAGAGCTTTGTGAGTGCTTCGGCAAGTTGGTCACCGTACGTCTGCCACCCCGCCAGCTGCTTGACCCGAGCCAGCGCGTTCTCAGACATTTGAGCTTGCCGCGCTCGATCGTTGGCCAACAGGGTCATTTTGTCACAAAGACTGTCTGGATCGCGGATTGGCACCAGAAATCCCTCCACACCCTCTGCAATCAGGTCGAACGCACCTGTATTCGTCGTGGCCAGGACGGGGCAGCCGCATGCCATCGCCTCCGCCAACACCATGCCGAATCCATCTTCAACGCTCGGCAAAACGAGCAAGTGGCTCGAAGAAAAGAGATGTCTTAGCTCGCCAACATTCACTTTGCCGCGAACATGGACGTCTGGGCGGCCTTCATAGCGGGCCATAAGCGGGCGGATATCCTTGCGCACCGAACCCACCAAATGAAGCTGCTTGCCGGGCACATCGAGTTTATCGAAGGCCTTGAGCAAGTGCGGAATCCCCTTTCGGTATGAAATCTGCCCGGCAAACGCAATCCGGAACTCCGAGTCGCTGGGTTTCCCCTCCGGATAGAAGTCCTTGAGATTGACACCCAACGGCACACAAGCCACGCGCTCCGGGGCAAAGCCTCTTTCCAGAAACGAGGTGCGGGCGAAGGTTGATGGAGTAATGATCAGGTCAGCTTGGGCATACTCCGCCTCTTCTCGGGCCATGATCCTGGGATCCACGGCCTTCCGGCGAACTCCGTGGTCCTCATACTCCCGCTGGATGAGTTCGAATTGCGTGCGAATGTGCGAGCAGGGGCGATCACAAACGTACTTCATGCCGCGCTTCTTAGCCGTCACGCCCGTGATCACCCCCGACGACGACATGGCCATCACAACATCTGCATCGGGCAAGCGCTTGGCAACAAATCGATCAAAGCAGGATGACGAAAGATATTCGAGCAGAAAGTGAAAGCCGATGAATGGCTGACCAATCAGGTCATGGGCAACATAGGGGACACGCCAGTAGGGGTAGGTCGTCACTCGCTCGGCTGGAAAATCTTGCCAGCCAAGTTTGGCACTTGGATATCCCGCGAACAGACGTTCCAACAGGCCGCGCTCATGCAGCATCCGAGCGGCGTGAATGTAGTGAAACTTGCCTGAGGTGCTTACAACGACTCGAGGGTGAATCGCAGACGTTTCTTCCCTCATCATCGTTGGCCTTATCGTCAGATCGGGATCGCTCGACTATCCCATCACCCTTGGCGCGGAGAATACCAGCACTTGAACTGCATTTCTCCGCGACTCCGGGGGTTAGATTTTGCCTTGACTGGTCCGCTCCACTTCGTCGATGTAGGCAGCGGCAAAGGCGTCCAAGTCTTCCTTGGAAATATCATAGAGCGAGATGAATCGATAGAACGATCCGGCCTGCGGTTGCCCAGTCTTGAACTCGCGAGAGATGAAGTCCCACCACATCGAATCAAAGGAGTCGTAAAACTTCTTGTCCGGCCCTTTAAAGGTGAACAGCGAGATCGCCGGTCCGCGCTCCTTGTGGTCCATCTCGATGTACTTCACCGGAATCTTGCCGAACGACTTCGTTTCAATCGTTCGCAGTTCGATGTGCTTCATCTCCCAGCCCTGGCCCTGGAAGCACCACTGCTGGTCATGGAACGAGTCGCTGTCATCGCTGGCAATCAGCACCGCATCAATTCGTTGCCCCTGCGCGTTCTCGTACACCCGGGAGACGATGCCGAACGGCTTCAGCATCTCGTAGGTGACTTCGTCCATCTTGTAGGTCTGGTTCGGGTCGGAGTCGCTTTTGACGAATCGATAGCCCAGGACTTCATCCTTCGGCATCATTTCTTCGACTTGGTCTTCCGTCGGCCGCACGTAGCCGGTCAAGGTCGACCGGAAATTGGCCAGGGCCCCCACGGCCAAAAACAGTGCGATGGCAACAAAGATCTTCTGCTTCATGATTTCTTCTTAAACTCCAGGCCCTTGGTGATGAGATACAGCAGGTAGAAGCACAAGGCCAGGGCAATGTAACCGCTGTAGTCGTGGAAATCGTGACCAGCCTTCTCGCCGTACTCATTCCCTACCATGCCGATCATGGCGATGCGAACGCCGTTGATGAACACGGAAAGCGGAATGGCGATGGTGGCCAGAATGAGGTTGGCAAAGAATTGCAACCGCGAGATGATCATAAAGAACACCACGGCCGCGCTGATGGCGATGGTCGTTTTGAGGCCGCTACAGGCTGCCGCCACGAATAACGTGAACTTATCGAGGTTGATCGTCACCGAGTCGGTGCGGAACGGCTTGTAGCCCAGCACATCCAAAATTTGGTAGGCAACCTCCGTGCTCACTTGCTGGAGCGGCAGGGTCGCCCGGTCGATGATGCGGTCGAGAATCGGGAAGCCGAGAATGAGATAGGCAATGGCCGGCGTCAGCGCCCACGCCCAGCGCCAGCCTGCGACTAGCACGACCGAAAGCCAAATCGCTGCAATGCAAAGCACGCTCTGGATGAACGGCTGCTCTAGGCGCATGCTCATGGCGGCGGCGCCCAAGATCGGCACCAAGCCCACCAGGGCCACCCATGTGCCTTTCACCGGGATGTCTTTGATCTTCGGCCACATGGTCCAGACCAAGAAGCCGGAACAGAGAGGTACCAGCAAGCCGTGGGCGTAGTGGCTGTCCATGTCCATCCACTGCCGCCAAACCAGCTTGAAGAACGGCAGGAACGCAAAAATCAGCGCACCAATGGCCAGCATGACGAGCTGGAATTGGGGGTTTCGGCCCCAAGCAAGCACCTCATCTAGCGAAAGGCGGCGCTCATCAGCGTCCACCGGCGGGGTGGTCGTCTGGACTTCGTTCAGTACGGCCTCGGTATCCATAGTTCAGTGCCTCTCCTTCAACCTTCGTGCCAAACAGAAGGTTCCCGGCAAGTGACCCAAGCCTTAGTAAGCACCCTTACGTTTGAGGATGGCCCCGAGGGTGCGGCCAATAATGCGCAGATCTTGCCGGATCGATGCCTCGTAATAATACTGGCGATCCAGCCGCACGCGCTCTTCAAACTCGAGTTCACTGCGCCCTTCGCACTGCCAGAGTCCCGCGCACGAAGGTTTCATGCGCAGATAGAACTCAATGCTGTCGCCGTAGCGATCCCATTCCGGCGGCAGGATGGGGCGCGGCCCCACCAGGCTCATTTCGCCCTTCACTACGTTCAGCAGTTGGGGCAATTCGTCGATGCTCAGGCTGCGCATCTTGTCGCCAAAGCGGATGAGACGCGGATCGTTCTTGAGCTTGAGGTTCTTTTGGTACTCAGCGAATAGCTCAGGGTCGCGCCGCAGGACTTCGTCGGCGTTCCGCACCATGGTGCGGAACTTGAGCATCCGAAAGCGCTTGCCGTTCAGGCCCACACGCTCGGACCAATAGAAGATCGGGAATCCGTCGCTGGTGACCACGGCCAGAGAGGCCAGAAGGAAAACGGGGAAAAGGACGATCAACCCTATAACGCCGAGGACAATGTCCAGGCCGCGCTTCATGAACCGGTACGAAGGTTCCTCATACCGGGGCAGGCGTTCGGGCGGAGTCATGCCCGTTGCGCTTGCCTTCTCTATCGGAATCACGGTTTCCCCCTTCTGTTGGTGCCCTGCTCTCAAATCAAATGAACCTCGAAAACCGTCCAACTTAGTTTTCGGGGAAAAGCGCCACCTTCTCTAGACGGAAAATGTCGGACGCTTGTTCACCGATTATACTAGCTGGGCCTGCTTCCGCTCCGTACGGAATCGCGCTCTTAACCACCCGTGAACAAAGCCTCCGCCCTGCTTCGCCTGACTCGACCGCGCCAGTGGACCAAAAACCTCCTGGTGTTCGCGGCCATTCTTTTTGCGGGTCAGACGGGCAATGCGGCAGCGTGGCAAGCGGCGGGCCTCACATTTGTCGCCTTCATCTTTGCCAGTGCGAGCGTGTACGCCATCAATGATGTGCGCGACCGCCACGCCGATGCCGAACACGAAAAGAAGCGCCACCGCCCGGTGGCCAGCGGACTGGTGAGCCCGGGCACGGCCCTGGTGCTGGCGGCAATCTTGGTGGTGGGGGCCTTGGCGCTGGGCTTCAGCATCAATAGCGCCACCCTCGCGGCGGTGGCGAGCTACCTTCTGCTTCAGTTCGCCTACGTTTACAAGCTCAAAACGGTGGCCCTGCTCGATGTCTTTGTGGTGGCGTCGGGGTTTGTCATCCGGGCCATCGCGGGCGGCACCGCCATCTCCGCCCCGGTGTCGGGGTGGCTACTGTTCTGTACGGGCGCGCTCGCGCTGATGCTCGGCACGGCCAAACGCCGGCAAGAATTCCGCAGCGAAAAGGGCCACCTCACCCGGGCGGTGCTGAAGGGATATTCCGAGAAAGCGCTGGATTCTCTGGTTGTGTTCAGTGCCACTCTGGCGGCGCTGGCGTACGGGATCTACGCGCTGGAGAGCCCCACGGGCCGCCAGCACCCCATGCTTATGGCCACCACCCCATTCGTTTTGTTCGGAATCGGCCGATACCTTCTCCTCGTATTTGGACAAGAAATTGGCGAGGAACCTGAAGAAGTCCTGTTGCGGGACCCGGCGATCATCCTCACTGTGGTTGGATTTGTGGTCTGCGCGGCATGGGCCCTCAGCTCGGGCACCATCCCGACAAGCGCTTCAAATCTGTCGGTTGGCCTTTAACTTGCCGATATTCAATGAGCGGTAGGGTATCCCTGACTGCGAGACCAGTTTTATGAGAGTTACAGTTATTGGCACCGGCTACGTTGGATTGCCCACGGCCCTCGTTTTCGCCGACCTCGGCAACGACGTCTTGTGTGTAGATCACGACGAAGCCAAAGTGGCGATGCTGAGCCAAGGCAAGGTCCCGATTTTCGAGCCGGGCGTCGAGCCACTGCTACGCCGCGCCTTGGATGACCGCTTATTTCGCCTTACCACCAGCACCGAGGAGGGCCTGCAGCATGGTGACATCGTGTTTATTGCCGTGGGCACCCCCCAAGGTGACGACGGCGAAGCTGATTTGAGCGCGGTCTGGGCGGTGTCACACGATATTGCCAAGTACATCCGGCATTACACCATCATTGCCACCAAGTCCACCGTTCCTGTGGGCACCAGCGACCGTATCGAGAAGATCCTTCTCGACGCCGGCGTCGATCCGGATCTGTTTGATGTGGTGAGCAACCCAGAATTCTTACGCGAGGGCTCGGCTCTTGGTGATGCTCAGGATCCAGACCGAATCGTTATTGGGGCGGACAATCGCGCGGCCGCCCATAAGCTGCTAGAACTCTATGCTCCCCTCGAATCACCGGTGATCATCACCGACCGCCGCAGTAGCGAGCTCATTAAGTACGCCAACAACACCTTCTTGGCCATCAAGATCTCATTCATCAATGCCATCAGCCGGATGTGCGAAGAGTGTGGTGCCGATGTGGCGTCGGTTGCCCGAGGCATCGGATCCGATCCACGGATTGGCAACAAATTCTTGCAAGCCGGCCTGGGCTGGGGCGGAAGCTGTTTGCCCAAAGATGTCGCGGCACTCAACAAGATTGCGGCTGACTTGGGCTACGACTTCAAGATGCTCCAGGCGGCGGAAGAGGTCAACGTCCAACAAACTCAACATTTCGTTCAGCGCCTTGCCGATCGAATTGGAGGGTTCGAAGGCAAGACGATCGGGCTGCTTGGCCTGGCGTTCAAGCCGAATACCGATGACATCCGGTACGCAAAGTCGCTGGAGATCATCGACATTCTCAAGGCCGGTGGCGCAAGCATTCGCGCCTACGACCCGGCGGCGACCGAGAATATGCGGGAGTTGCACCCGGATATCACCTATGTCGATAACGCGATCGAAACGGGCCGAGATGCGGATGCCGTCATCCTGGTTACGGAGTGGAACGAGTTCAAGTCCATTGACCTCACCGCCTTGGGATCGATCATGCGGCGAAAGCTCATCTTCGACGGACGACGGATTTTCGCGCCCTACCAAATCGAGCGGGCAGGGTTTGAGTACGTCACGGTTGGAGCCTAGGGCGAACCGCTAGAATGGATCTATGATCCACGAACTGAAGAGTCTCCACGAACTCGAGCAAGTGCAGCCGCAGTTCGTGGAGACTTTGGCTTCAGCGCGCCACGTGCTGGTGGCCAGCCATCTCAATCCGGATGGCGACGCCATCGGCTCTTCCCTCGCCATTTCGTTCTTTTTGGACCAACTGGGGGTGAGCCACGAGGTGCTGAACCACGACCCCGTGCCGGATAACCTCCTCTTCCTCCCCGGCACCGACCGGGTGCGCCAAGCCCCCGAGAACCCCGACGCCGACCTCGCCATCGTGCTGGACCTCGATGAGCCCTCGCGGATGGGGCGTGTGGCTCCCTATCTTGAGGCGGCGGACCGGATGATCGTGGTGGACCACCACGTGCCCAAGGTGCGCCCCGGCCACATGCGCATTGTGATGGAGGAAGCCCCCGCGACGGCCGCGATTCTGGCCGACCTCCTTATCCCCACGGGTAAGGTGAATACCCAGGTTGCGGACAATCTCTTGGCCGGAATCCTTACTGATACGGGCAACTTCCGCTTCCCCAACACCACCCCGCACTGCCTGAACCTAGCCGCGCAGCTGATTGAACTGGGCGCAAACCTGCCCAATATGGCGGAGCAGATCTACCACTGCGTGCCCCTGCCGGCGCTAAGACTGCTGGGCTGGGCCATCACCAACCTCAAGGCCACGCCGAACGAGGACCTGGTGTATGTCAGTTTGCCGCTCTCGGTTTACCAAGAACTCGGCGCGCGCGAGCAAGACACCGAAGGCATTGTCAATGAACTCCTTAGCACCCGCCACGCCCGCATCGCCTTTGTGCTGAGGGAACGCAAGCCGGGCGTGATTCGCGGCAGCCTGCGCTCGCGTGGCAACCTAGATGTCGCGGCCATCGCCAACCAGTTCGGGGGCGGCGGCCACCGCAACGCGGCCGGCGTGACCTTCGAAGGCTCGCTCCAAGACGCCGAAGCCCAACTCGTGGAGGCCGCCCAAGCGTGCTTGGCATCCTCCTCGTAGATAAGCCGATCGGGCTCACCAGCCACGATGTCGTCAGCCGGGCGCGGCGGGTGTTCAGCACCAAGCGTGTCGGCCACGCGGGCACCCTGGACCCCCAGGCCACCGGCCTCCTGGTTCTGGCCGTCGGTCCGGCCACCCGTTTCTTGCAATATCTGCCATTGGAACCCAAGGAGTACCTCGGCACCATCACGTTCGGCGTCACCACCAACTCCTTTGATGCCGAAGGCGAGGTGACCGGCACCCAGCCCGTACCCACCAACTTAGAAGAGCTGATCGCTGAGCATCTGCCCAAGTTCCGGGGCGAAATCAGCCAACTTCCGCCGATGTTCAGCGCGGTGAAGAAGGCGGGTAAGCCGCTTTACACCTACGCCCGCAAAGGTGAAGAAGTGGAGCGCGCCGAGCGCCGCGTGGTCATCGACACCTACGATATCGTGAAGATCGATGGCCCCCATGTGGACGTAAGGATCGTCTGTTCCGGCGGCACCTACGTGCGTAGCCTCGCCCACGATCTCGGCCAAGCCGTGGGGTGCGGTGCGCACCTATCGGCCCTCCGACGCACCCGAATCGGTAAATTTAGTGTAGAAGAAGCACGGGTCATCGACGATTTCGGTCCGGAAGACTTGTGGTCGCTCGACCAAGCCCTGCCCCCGATGCCGGTGGTGAAACTCAATGAAGGACAACTCCGCCACATCCAACACGGACAGCCCGCCCGACTCCGGGAGACGCCGAGCTACACGCACGTGGCTCTGGCCGATCCAGACGGTATGGTGGTGGGCGTGGGACGTGTCCACGGGGAACTTGTCCATCCGGAAATCGTCATCCCCTTCGACGCCCTCTACGAACTCGAATCTGAGTCTCTTTGAGCCCGTCGAATCCCGCAAAGAACTAAAAGGCCACTTGGGTTGGTGGCTGGCGTGGCTGGGGGTCACCCTACTGGCCGTATTCGTGCTCAAGCCGAGCCCCGAAGGCCACGGCACCCACACCCAGCTTGGTTTGCCGGCGTGCGGATCGGTGGCATTCTTCGGGCGGCCTTGCCCCGGCTGCGGCCTCACCACGAGCTGGACGGCCACTCTGCATGGCCAGCTCGATACGGCGTTCCGCGCGCACGCCCTCGGCACTTTTCTCTATCTCGTTTTCACCTTCTCGGCGTTCGCGTGCCTGGTGGGCTACCTCACCCAGCGCCGCTTCAATGACCGGTACCGGCCGGTGGCGGTGATGTTCGCGCTCTCGCTTTTCAGCCTGGTCATTTACGGCGTCATCCGGTTCTTCTTGGTGAAGTATCCGGGCCAGGGCGCCCTGCTCTAACCCTCAGTGGGCAAAGATCGAAGGCGTGCCCCCGGTGTGCCAAAAGAGCGTCCGCCCTTGGATTTCGCCGCTCGCAACGAGCGCCTCTAGTCCCGCGAACGCCTTGGCCGAATAGATCGAATCCAGCAAGATCGCTTCCTCGGCGGCCAAGGTGCGGCGTGCTCGTTCCCCTTCAGGGCTCGGCACCCCGTAGCCTTCTCCCGCATATTCAAACCGGATGTCCACGTCGGCCAGCGGGGCCGCCACCCCAAAGGTATCCGCCAACCCCCGCGAGAGCCGCAAAACATCATCCCGATTCTCTTCCTCGGGGTCGCAGGAGATCCCAACCACGCGGCAACCCGTGCCCTGCAGGGCCGTGGCCAGCCCCGCCAACGTGGACCCGCTGCTCGTCGCCGTCACCACATTGTCAAAGGGCATGTCCAGTTCCTGCGCCGCTTGCCAAAAGGCGTACGCCCCCTGCGGCGAACTCCCCCCAATGGCCACCGGATACACCTGCTGCCCGGCGTGGCGCAGCCTCAAAGCCCGCTCATCCGCCGCCGCAAAGAGGTCATCCCAACTGCCATCGGGCATCAGGTGCGGTACCAGCCCAAAGAGATCGTTCAGCACCATATTCCCGCCCCCGTGCGGCGCCTGCCCACTCGGCTTGCCGTATTCCGGCTCGTAGGGCAGGTGCATCATCACGGCCTCGCACCGCACCCCAATCATTCGGCACGCCGCCGCGAGTTGACGCACAAAGTTGCTCTGGGTGCTGCCGCAGGTCACCACCACCTCGGCCCCGCTCGCCTGGATCTCAGGCACCAGATATTCCAGTTTCCGCCCCTTGTTGCCCCCACCGGCAAAGCCCGTCAGGTCGTCCCGTTTAATCCACAAATCCACCCCCAGCCGCGCACTGGCCCGGGGCAACCGGTGGCAGGGCGTGGGCAGGCAACAGAGTTCAAATCGGGACGGAATCATTGCGTTCCTATTCTACGTGCGTTAGCATTAGTAGCATGAAACGGAATCGCGGTCGCCTGTGGATCTTCATTGGGGTGCCCTTGGCCGCGGCATTCTTCATTTGGGGATTGCCGATCGTGCAGACGGCGAATGACTTCCGCAAGGCCGGTTTCTTCGAGAAAACCAGCAAAACGGAATGGGACGGCGACGTGCGCGGCAACCTCGAAGCCCTGCACACCGCGCTCCGCCTGTATATGGATTCCGAGAGCCAGCTCCCTGCCGGAGAGGGATGGATTGACGCCATCGAACCCCGCCTGCGCACCGCCGACCTCAAGGAAGGCGAGGCCGAGAAAAAGCTACACGACCCCAGCGCCGGGGCGGGCCAATACGGATTTGCCTTCAACAAGGCGATCAGTGGCAAGCACTTTGAAGATCTGCCCGGCGATACGGTGGTGGTGTACCAAAGCCGGCAGAACCAGCGAAATGCCGTTGGCGACCCGGCGCAAGATGCCCGGCCCGAGGGCTTAGGCATTTGTGTGGATGGGCAGGTGCGACCCGTTATCCCCACTCCGAACCAGCCATAATCACCCGCGTGGGGTCCGATGACGTACCCTACAGGTGGACCGATGTCGGTAATTCCAAGCGCAGATACCAAAACCCGTCTCGATTTCCTTCGGCTGATGATGACCAGCCGCGAAGGCGACCGCCGTGAAGGCATTTTGCTCCGGCAGAGCAAAGGCTGGTTCCAAGTCAGTGGCATGGGACACGAAGCGGTGGGGGCCTTGGCGCTCCATCTCCGCGAGGACGACTGGATTTACCCCTATTACCGCGACCGTGGTCTGATGCTGGCCCGCGGGCTCAGCACCTACGATTTGGCCCTCGCCTACTTCGCCAAGCGCGATAGTAGCAGCGGCGGCCGCCAAATGCCCGGCCACTACAGCAGCGCCGAGCACAACGTGGTCAGCGTTTGCACCCCCACCGGGGGCGGCCTCATCCCCGCGGCCGGTACGGCCTGGGGCGTGCAACTTGACGGCAAGGACAGCGTGGTCATTGCGACGGTGGGCGACGCCGCCATGCGCCAGGGCGAATTCTACGAAGCCTGGGCGTTTGCGGTGCAAGAAAACCTCCCGCTCATCCTCATCATCGAGGACAACAAGTACGGCATCAGCACCCCGACTGAGAAGTTCATGGCGCTGAACATCGACGGCATCCTGAGCCACGACCGGGTGCGCAAGATTGACGCCCGCCACTTCGACAAGGTGTACCAAGAAGGCGGAGAAATCATCCGCCAGGTGCGCAACGGTGGAGGCCCCGTGATGATTTGGGCCGACCTGGACCGCTTGAGCAGCCACACCAGCTCGGACGACCACCGCGTGTACCGCGATGCCGACGACATCGCCGCGATGGCCGACCGTGACCCGATCAAGCTCCTGCGCGATGACCTCATCCGCGAAGGTGCCTTGACGCTGGAAGCGTTCGAAGCCCTGCAGCAAGAGATCATCGAGAGCGTGGACGCGGACTACCGCCGCGCCGAAGTGGCCGAAGACCCGCGCCCCGAGGAGTACATGCTCCACATGGACGGCGACCCGGTGGCCCCCACCCGCCCGCCGATGGAGATGGGCCCGCAGACGATGGTGGAAGCCATTGTTCGCACCTTCGATCAGGCCCTCAACGCCGACCAGGACATCGTGTTCTTTGGCGAAGACATCGAAGATCCCAAGGGCGGCGTGTTCGGCCTCACCAAGAGCCTGAGCGACAAGTATCCGAAGCAAGTCTTTAACTCGCCGCTGGCCGAAGCCACCATCATGGGCGTGGCCGTCGGTTTGGCCACCTACGGCAAGCGACCGGTCTTTGAAATCCAGTTCATTGACTTCATCACGCCGGCCTGGAACCAACTGATGTCCAACGTGAGCACCCTGCGCTGGCGCACATTTGGCAAGCAGAAGTGCCCGATGACGCTCTACGCTCCGTACGGCGCTTACCTGCCGGGCGGCTCGCTGTGGCACAGCCAGAGCATGGAGGGCGGCCTCGCCCACGTGCCGGGCCTCAAGATCGCCATCCCGAGCACGCCGGAAGATGCGGCGGGCCTCTTCTGGACGGCCATCCACAACGACGAAACCAACATCATCTTGGTGCCCAAGCACATCTTCCGCAAGCGCGTGGATGTGACCAACGTCGAGCCGATCCCGTTCGGCAAGGCCAAGGTGGTGCGCGAAGGCAGCGACGTCACCATCGTCACCTACGGCAACACGCTGGAACTCGCCCACGAGGCCGCCGACAAGCTGGCCAGCGAAGCGAGCATCGAGATCATCGACCTGCGCACCGTGGTGCCGTGCGACTACGCCACCATCGCGCAGTCGCTCGAGAAGACCGGGCGCCTGGTCGTCATCCAAGAGGACGTCAAGACCTGCGGCTTCGGCCAGAGCATCATCAGCGAAGTGACGGGCAACCCCGACACCTTCAACCTGCTGCTCGCCTCGCCGCAACTGGTGAGCCGCGAGGATGTGCACATCGGCTACAACCCGATCTACGAATACGCCGCGCTGCCGGATACGGACCGCGTGGTGGATGCCATCCGCCGCACCCTCAGCTAATCCCGCAAAGGGTAACAAGAAACCCCCGGAGCCGCAAGGCACCGGGGGTTTTTCTTTGCCGGAGAAGGCGGACTTAGAACTGCTGTTCGCCTTCGAGGGCCGGGCTTTGCTGACGGCTGAGGCCCGATTCTGAGTAGCTACCCGTCTTGGAGTGCTCCGGATCTTCGTGGAGGAAGAAGCCGAAAAGCGCGGCAATCCCAATCACGCTGATGGCCGGGAACGCAATCTTGGCGACCTTGGCCATGGCGTTCTGGCTGCTTTCGCTCACCGTGATGCCCCACCGGATGCAGAAGTTCCACAGGCCGTAGGCGAAGTGATAGGCACTGGCCAGAATCCCGATGACGTACACCGCCAAGATGAGGTACGGGATACCGAACGTCGGCCCCGCCAGCTTGTCGGCCCAGTTGTGATAGTAGTTGACCGCCTCTTGGCCCTTGATGGTGCCGAGCACCGAGGTGGAAGCCACGTGGTAGATCAAGAACAGCATGGCCACGATGCCGGAGATGCGCTGGAGTTGGTAGTAGCGGTTCTCGCGGTACTTGCGGTTCTGCCCGACGTAGTTCGTCAGTTCACCCCGCGAGGCAATCACGAACCCGTACAGCGCGTGGAAGATGATGGACCCCCAGATCACGCCGTACTTCAGCACCCAAAAGACGTGCACCGGAATGCTTTCAAAGAAGTGGATGACTCCGTTGAAGTATTGCGGCCCCGCCAGCGAGAATGAGTTCAGCGTGAGGTGCTGGATCAGATAGAAACCCACCGGGATCACCCCGGTGAGCGAATGAAGCTTGTGCAGCGTGTAGTTTTCGCGCATGCCGTCCTTCCTGATTCTACTCAGATATGCGGCGGTGGTCAGCGTGGGTTCAGGACGCCCCGCGCACATCTTGGCCTGACCGGTAACATCCGGGCGATGTCCGCGATTATCGAAATCACTGCCCGCGAGATTCTTGACAGCCGAGGAAACCCCACGGTTGAAGTTGATGTTGTTCTCGAAGACGGTTCGATTGGCCGTGCCGCCGTCCCCAGCGGGGCGAGCACCGGCGCGTTTGAAGCCGTCGAACTCCGCGACGAAGATGAAGGTCGCTACCTGGGCAAAGGTGTCCTGCAAGCCGTTGAGAACGTGATGGAAACCATCGCTCCGGCGCTGGAGAACCTGGACGCCACCGAACAAGAACAGATTGACGGCATCATGCTCAATGCCGACGGTACCGACAACAAGAGCAACTTGGGCGCCAACGCCATCCTGGGCGTGAGCCTGGCGGTAGCGAAAGCAGCGGCAGTCAGCGCGGACCTGCCGCTCTTCCGCTACGTGGGGGGCGTGAGTGCCCGCGTGCTACCGGTGCCGATGCTGAACATCCTCAACGGGGGCCAGCACGCCGATAGCAACGTGGACTTCCAAGAATTCATGGTGCTGCCGGTGGGCGCGGAAACCTTCAGCGAAGCCGTGCAAATGGGCGCCGAAATCTTCCACAACCTCAAGAAGGTGCTGAAGAGCAAGGGCCTGAACACCGGCGTGGGAGACGAGGGTGGCTTTGCCCCCAACCTGGAATCCCAAGATATCGCCTTCGACCTGCTGATCGAGGCCATCGATCGCGCGGGCTACAAGGCCGGCGACAACGTGTGGCTGGGCATTGACGCCGCTGCCACCGAGTTCTACAAGGACGGCAAGTACGTCTACAAGGACGGTCGTTCCCTTTCCGGGGCGGAGCAGGTGGAGTACCTGACTGCGCTGGTGGACAAGTATCCGATTCTCAGCATCGAAGACGGCATTGCCGAAGACGACTGGGACACCTGGAAGGCCCTCACTGACGCCATCGGCGACCGCTGCCAACTGGTGGGTGATGACCTGTTCGTCACCAACGTTTCGCGCTTGGGCCGAGGCATTGCTGAGCAAACGGCCAATTCGATCCTGGTCAAGGTCAACCAAATCGGCACCCTCACCGAAACCCTCAACGCCGTGGAAATGGCGCACCGGGCCGGTTATTCGGCGGTAATGAGCCACCGCAGCGGTGAAACCGAAGACGTGACCATTGCCCACCTGGCGGTGGCCACCAACTGCGGGCAGATCAAGACCGGCGCCCCCAACCGCACCGACCGCGTGGCCAAGTACAACGAGCTTCTTCGCATCGAAGAGAATCTCGGCATGTCGGCCATCTATGCGGGTCGCGGCGCGTTCTCGCGCTTTGCCAAGCGCATGGCGCAAGGCTAAGCGCTTAGGCCCTCTCAGCTCCGGAGTTCCTTGTCGAAAGGACTCCGGGGCTTTTCATTTGCTAGAACCACGCTTTCGCCTTGGGACCGATGCCCGAGAGTCCCTGCCTCCCTTCCCCTCCGCCCCGGAGCCCTTCGGGGGGCCTTGGGTACGCTCCCCTTAGGAACGCGAGATGCCAACGACGCCCTCCGCTAAACCGCTCGACCTGAGCGCCGCTACCGTTCACTTTAACCGTCCTGTTCCCGTGCTCGTGGAAGATGCCCTGCGCCGCGAGATCGGCGTGCTGGCGCACAACGGGGCCCTGGTGGCCTACACCGGCAAGTACACCGGCCGCACCCCCAAGGACAAGCACGTGGTGCGCGATGCCAACTCCGAGCCGCACGTGTGGTGGGAAAACAACCAGGCGATGTCGCCCGAAGAGTTCGATGGTCTGGTCCAGCTCGCCCAGGAGAAGCTGGCGGGCCGCACCATTGACGTGGTGGACACCATCGGCGGCGCCGCCGCTGAGCACCAACTGAAGGTGCGCTTCTTGGTGGAAAGCCCGTACCACGCGCTGTTCATCCGCCAAATGCTGATCCGCCCGACGGCCGAGCAACTGGCCGACTTCGAGCCGGATTGGACCGTGGTGGACCTCGGCACCGTCAAGTACGAGCGCACGGTGGATGGCGCCGACCGCGATGCGGTCATCGCCATTGATTTCAGCCGCCGCATGGTCATCATCATGGGCACGCTTTACGCCGGCGAAATGAAGAAGTCGGTGTTCAGCATCATGAATTACATCCTGCCGCTGAAGGGCGTGATGAGCATGCACTGCTCCGCCAACATCGGCAAGGATGGCGACACCGCCCTGTTCTTTGGCCTGAGCGGCACCGGCAAGACCACCCTCAGCGCCGACCCCGAGCGATTCCTCATCGGCGACGACGAGCACGGCTGGGACGACAACGGCGTGTTCAACGTGGAAGGCGGATGCTACGCCAAGTGCATTGACCTCAGCCGCGAGAAGGAACCGGACATCTGGGATGCCATCCGCTTTGGCGCGGTGCTGGAAAACGTCGAGATGACCGACGCCCGCGTGCCGATGTACGAAAGCAAGAAGTACACCGAAAACACGCGCTGCGCCTATCCGCTGGAGCACATCAGCAATGCCGTGTTCCCCAGCGTGGGTGGACACCCGCAGAACATCATCTTCCTCACGGCCGACGCTTTTGGCGTTCTCCCCCCGATCAGCCGCCTCAGCCCGGAAGAAGCCATGGTGCACTTCCTGAACGGCTACACGGCAAAGGTGGCGGGCACGGAGGCTGGCGTCACCGAGCCGCAGATGACGTTTAGCACCTGCTTCGGCGCGCCGTTCATGACGCTGCACCCGAAGGTGTACGCCGACCTGCTCCGCGCCAAGATTGCCGAGCACGGCAGCAAGGTGTGGCTGGTGAATACCGGCTGGACCGGCGGCCCCTACGGCGTGGGCAAGCGCATGGACCTGAAGTACACGCGCGCCATGATCACGGCGGCCCTGGCCGGGCAACTGGACAACGTTCGCTTTGAGCGCGAGCCGGTCTTCCAACTGGAAGTGCCGACCTCCGTGCCGGGTGTGCCGAACGAAGTGCTGATGCCGCGCGAAACGTGGGCCGACAAGGACGCCTACGATCGCCAAGCCAACGACCTGCACGCCAAGTTCGTGGCCAACGCCGCGAAGTTTGGCCTCTAAGATCGCAAGGGCGACAATCTCACGAGATCCCGGTTTCGGCCGGGGTCTCGTTTTCTTTGGTGGGGCCGGCTTCGACCGGGGCCGGGTCATCCAGGCGCGGAGGGCGGGCCAGGGCCAGCCCGGCCAACACACACACCAGGCCGATCCACTCCCCCGCTCCCATGCGCTCGCCCAGCACCAGCCAGCCCAAAATCGAGGCCACCGGCGGGATGAGATATTGCGTCAGTCCGGTGCGGGTCGGGCCGACATCGGCCAGACCCTTGTAGTACGCCCAGAACGCCCCAAACCCTGCCACCAGGGCGAGATAACCCAGCGTCCACCAGCCGGTGAAATCAATGCGTTGCCAATGGATCGCCATCATGTCGTCCCAGCCGTAGGGCACCACCAGGAGCATGGCCGCCGGGATGCCCACCGCGAGCATGGTGAAGGGGCCAACCTCACCCAGCACGGGCTTCGACATCACGACGCTCACACCCCAGCTCAAGGCACTGGCCAGCAAGAGGAGAATGCCCAGGAGGCTTCCGTGGCCTTCACTCAGCGCATTCACGCCCACCAAGGCCACCCCGATACTGGCAATCGTGAGCCCGGCCACCAGCCGAGGGGAACCCTTTTCGAGCTTCAGCCCCCACGCCAGCAAAATCGCTACCAAGGGCGAGAACGAGATGATGACCGAGGCCGGCCCTGCCCCGGCCATGCGCATACCCTCCATGAAAAGCACCATATAGATGCCACTGGCCACAAATTGGGCGAGCATGCTCTTCCAAAGCATCGGGCGGGAAATGCGGAAGCGGCTCTCGTGCCATGCGGCCATCGCAAAGAGCGGCCACATGATGAGGTAGCGAAGCACCGTGAGTGCGGCGGGGGCGCGGGCGGGGTCCAGCACCGGCTCGAACGCTTCGTAAAGCAACTTAATGACCGTGAAGTTGAATCCCCACGCGAAGACCACGAACAAGAGGGCGGGATGAAGAAGAGATCGCCAGGCCCGCATGGAGATATCGAGTAAACCTTCAACGCTCGTTACAGAAAGGGGTACACCTAGCGCGGAGTTCATCATGAACGAAGCCATCCGCAAGCTCGAAATGGAGATTTACGAGCTGAAGCAGCAACTCTCCAAACTCCGGACGGAGGCCACGCCGGAACCGGTCGCTGACTACACCTTCCAAACCGCCACCGGCGACGTCACCTGGGCGGAC
>CAZDWU010000004.1:0-6424 GCA_964509165.1 uncultured Chthonomonas sp.
GCGCCAGCACACCTTCTTGGCCGGTGGGCAGCAAGCCTGTGATCTGTCCAGAGGCTTCGGTGACCATGCTCCACGCCGTGGCTTCACTCCACACGTCCACATTTATGCACTGGGAACTCTAGTAGCTCGCTCGACGCCAGGTGCAGACAAATCTACGCAATGGCCAGTAGAATACGAGCATGAAAAGGCGACCTCAGGAGTCTCTGTACAATGCGAGCCTGTTTGACGAGTTTGTCGCAGAGGAGACCGGGCACGAATCAAAGGATGGCCCGCAGTCTGAGGCTCACGAAGAGAGCGAAGTGTCTCAAAGACGAGAGGCTGCAGAGCTTCAAATACGCGAACGCCAAAAGGTTGTAGATTACAATATCAAGGATTATCCCGTTGATGTCCTCGTTTCAAAATTCAGCGAGGGCCAGGAGTCAGATGAGAATGAATTTTTCATTCCGTACTATCAGCGCGATTTTACTTGGGACGTCCGACGCCAAAGTCGATTTATCGAATCGATACTCCTTGGGCTTCCAATACCTCCACTGTTTCTTGCCGGCCTTGAGAAAGATATTCGAGAAGACGAAGGTCGGCTTGAAATTGTCGATGGATCCCAACGAATCAGAACCCTAGAGCTGTTTCTGAAAAACCTCCTCAAGCTTAGGCACCTCGAAAAGTTAGCCCTTTTGAACGGGTGCACAATTAGCGATTTGGAGCTGTCCAGGCAACGTAAATTTCGACGCCACCTTATCCGGGTTATTGAACTAAGCGATAGAGCGGACGAAGAGACGAGGCGTGACCTGTTTGAGCGAATCAATACAGGCAGTGACGTGTTGAAGCCAATTGAGGTCCGAAGAGGTGCTCAGTTTGGCCCGTTCTTCAGCTTCCTCGATCGCCTAGCAGCAGATGAGCAATTTAAGCGTCTGGTTCCTGTTGGTCATCAAAAAGGCACACGGAAAGAAGGTCAGGAGCTTCTTCTGAGGTTTTTCGCGTACTACGAAGATTATGAAGGATTCAAGAAGCGGGTTGATGAGTTTCTCACCAGTTACATCGAACGTCTAAAGGATGAAAGTGACAACGACCAGAGAGAAAATATTCTAAGGAATGTGCTTGCCTTTGTCGACACTGCATTTCATTTTGGATTTCGCAAGGGTCCAAGGTTTAAGACTGTGCCAAGAGTTCGGTTTGAGGCCATCGCTGTGGGAACAGCGCTCGCCCTAAAGGAATGCCCTGACTTGGATCCTCTTCAAGTAAAAACGTCGGAATGGGTTGATTCAGATGAATTCCGAAAACTTACGACTGCGGATGGAAGCAATTCTGCACCGCGACTCCGGGCGCGCATCGAGTATGTGCGCGACAAACTACTGAAAAGCAGATGAGCGTTGTTCGAGCAGACTTTAACGTAAGAGTGCTGGAAATTCGCTCATTCATTGAGCTTTTGAAGGAACAGGATAAAAGGGTGTCTTCTCGGAGCCCTCAAATCAGCGGATACAAGGCGATGAAGGCTGCAACTCACTTGCTAATATACAATCTTGTTGAGTCGACGGCAACGGGAATTCATGAGCAAATTTTCGACAATGTTAGGTCATCTGGGGCTTCATTCGACGACCTAATAGATCCATTGCGGAAGACTATCCTCAGAAACGCTCAGAGGCCCAACGTTGATGCGCTGCTGCCAAAGTTGAAGGTGCTCTCAATTGACGTTATAGAAGCGACTTTTGACAGAGAGAATATTTTCTCAGGGAATGTAGACGGCAAAAAGCTTCGAGCCAGTTTTGTATCACTAGGGCTCAATGAGCCTGTGGCGAAGGGCCAGAAGGCCAAGCGAGGTTCCGACTCTTTATTGGTTATAAAAGGAAATCGCAATGACTTAGCACATGGGAGAAAGACGTTTTCGGAGGTGGGGCGTGACATGACCCCCAAGGAACTCGAGGACGAATTTGAAAACGTCTGTTCGTACCTGTTGCAATGCATCACTATCGTTGAAGACTATTTGAAGTCATCTGCCTATCGTGTTTCGTAGCAGCCAAGATGGCGTGTGATTGCCTCGCCAATGTACTTCGCAAGCAAGACTGGCACTGCGTTGCCGATGAGACGCGAAAGTACGCGTGGCTTAGGACGCGCTCCAGGTTCAACGAACTTATAATCCTCTGGAAATGTTTGAAGTAGTGAGACTTCCCGGATTGTTAAGCCTCTGTTCTGTTCCGGATGTATGAAACGTCCATTTCCGACCCCAAGGCAATGAGTTGTAAGTGTAGGAGCTGGTTCATCGTACTTCATCCTCCCGTAGACGTTGCGATACGTCTGCCCGGTTGTTCGCTTGTGGCACTCGAGCTGTAAGCGTGTAGGCCAATCCTTCCAGGTTCCCCCTGGGGTGGAAGCAGCAACTCTCTCTTTATTGAGAGATGTAAGGTTGCTTGCATAGTGCAGTGGATCAGTGGGATGAGCCACGCCCGGTGCAACTGGATCCAAGTGTGAGATAGTGTCTCGCACTGTAGTGTGACAAGCAGGTGTTGGCGGCTCAAGGCAAAGAGGCGCCAAGCGAGATGCTAATAGTACAAGCCTGCGACGGCTTTGGGGTACTCCAAAGTCAACACAGTTAACAACTGAAAACCAAACATGGTAGTGTTGTTGAGTCAATTCGCTTAGAAAAAGTGCGAAGGCATTAGAATCTTTTGCCCTTGGAACGTTTTCCATTGAGACTATGTCTGGCGTGGTCTCTCTGACGAGACGGCTAAAATCAGATATTAGGCTCCAGCGCTTATCATTGGTTGATGCACTTTTCTTGCCCATTGAGTATGTTGAGAATGTTTGGCACGGTGCGCAACCAACAAGAATCCGAGGTCCGGCATCCCAAAACTTAGCAAGCGCGCTGCCGGAAAGAGTGGACACGTCTTGAAGGTGAAACGTTGCCTTGTTGTTGGCTTCGTATGGAAACCTGCAGTTGGAGTCCATATCAATGCCGGCCTTTACAACTATCCCAGAGGCCTCAAGTCCGTGAGTCAAGCCGCCAGCCCCACAAAAGAGGTCGATTGCCGTTGCCACACCAGAAGGGTACCTCGACGCAGGATATATCGTCTGAACACCTAGGAGTCCCGGAGCATCGGGCCTGCCCCCGGCCCCGCCGGACCCCAGGGGTACCCTTTCCCCTCGACGGCAATGTCCCTCACCCACATCTACACCTCAGAATCCGTCGGCGAAGGCCATCCGGATAAGCTCGCCGACCAGATTTCGGATTCGCTGCTCGACGCCATCCTCGCCGAGGACAACCAGGCGCGCGTCGCCATCGAAACGCTCGTCACGCACGGCCTGTGCGTCATCGCCGGGGAGCTCACGATGGACGGCTACGTGCCGATGGCCGATATCGTCCGTCGCACCATCAACGAGGTGGGCTACAACGACACCGATCTGGGGATGGACGGCCGCACTTGCGGCGTGATGCTGGCTGTGCAAGAGCAGAGCCCGGACATCGCCATGGGCGTGGACACGGGCGGCGCGGGCGACCAAGGCATGATGTTTGGCTACGCCACCACCGAAACCCCCGAGCTGATGCCCCTGCCGATCAGCGTGGCCCACGCGCTTTCTCGCCGGGCCGCCGAAGTGCGCCGCAAGCACCCCAGCCTGGGCCTGCGCCCGGACATGAAGGCGCAAGTCTCGGTGATCTATGAAGACGGCTTTGCCGAGCGCATCCAGACGGTCGTCGTGAGCCAGCAGCACGCGCCGCATCTCACGCAGAAGGCGGTGGAAGAGATTGTGCAAGAGCACATCATCAAGCCGGTTCTGGCCGAGTACTCGGATTACAACAAGCAGGAGATCATCTACCACATCAACCCGACCGGCCGATTTGTGCAGGGCGGACCGTGGGGCGACACCGGCCTGACCGGCCGCAAGATCATCGTGGATACCTACGGCGGGCTGTGCTCGCACGGGGGCGGTGCCTTTAGCGGCAAGGACCCCACCAAGGTGGACCGCAGTGCGGCTTACATGGCGCGCCACGTGGCCAAGTGTGTGGTGGCCGCCGGCCTGGCCGAGCGGTGCGTGATCACGCTGGCCTACGCCATTGGGGTGGCCCAACCGGTGAGCGTGAACGTGGAAACCTACGGCACGGAGAAGGTGCCCCACGCCGAAATCCGCACGCGCATCATGAACGCGTTCGACATGAGCCCGGCGGGCATCGCCAAGCACTTGGGTCTGCGCGACGCCAGCCACTTCGGCTACGAAGACGTGACCGAAGAAGGCCGCCAGGTGCGGCTGTACAAGCCCTTCTATCGCGAAACGGCCAAGAACGGCCACTTTGGCCCGGCGCACTTCCCCTGGGAAAGCACCGAAGCCGCCGAGCGGCTTCGCGGCTAAGGCTTAATTGATGAGGGTGTAGGTGGTGCTGTTCAGCGCCACCGGGCCTTCATGCAGGGCTTCCAGAGCTTCCCGCACTTGCTGGCGGAACTGCTCATTTTGGCTCTGCGCAATGGCATCCTCAAAATCGCGGCGGGCGCCGCTCAGGTTGCCCATGCTCAGGTGCGCCATGCCCCGCGTGTAGCGGTATCCGGGTTCGCCCGGGTTCAGGCGGAGCAACCGGGTGGTCACCGTCACCACTTCCGGGAATCGGGCGCCAAACCACAGGGCTTGGGCTTGCACTTCCAGGGCTCCCAGGTGCAGGGGGTCCATGGCCAGCACTTCCTCGCATTGGGCCAGGGCTCCCATCCAGTCGTAATGTTTCAGACGACTTTGGGCGTCGCGGGTCATGTTCGCCCGGTGAATGGTGGGCGTGGTCGTGACCACGGCTTGCGGCGCATCCGTGCGCGTTAGGCTTTGTCTCATTCCTTGATCTCCTCCCCGAAGGGCGGGGTTCTTCGGAGCCCCGCTCACCCATCCTATTTGGTGCGCGGCTGTTTTTGCCCCTGTGAACGTACCAGTCATACCGTTTCGCGCGGGTTTCATGCAGGAATCCGGTCCTTTTGCGGGGTCAAAGTGGCAACTTTTGCCCGGAGCGCCATGGGCATTCGGTTCCGGCCATCCAATGTCGTCAGCGGGACCAGGGCGGCGGTGGCCACGATTTCGTTGGCCCACACCCGGGCCGTCTCTTCGTTTTGGCCTCGCAAGAAGACAATATAGTCCCCGTCATCCCGGCGGCAGATCAGGCTTCCGCTCGGCACGAGAGCTCGCACGCGCAGGGCAAGCTGCCGGATCGCGCGGTCAAAGGCGGGCCGCCCGTACTTCTCAATCAGCTTCTCGCGTCGCGGCACGTCCAGGTAGACGAGACAGCCCTGCGGGGCTTGGGCGATGAACTTGCGCAGTTCGTTGGGGGTGGCCAGGCCTTCGGTTTCGCGCACTCGGCCGCTCATGCGGTCCAGGGCGCGGGCCGTTTCCCCGGCGATGACTCGCAGGTGACCCACAGTGGGGGCATCCAAGCCGCCGGCTCGGTGCGTGGCCACGCTGATGTAGCCCAGCACGCGCTCGGCGTTCCGCAAGGGGATGAGGATGAACGAGCCCACGCGGCGCTTCAGGGCTTCGCGGCCTACCACGCGGCTGTCGTGCAGACAGTCGTCAATCCAGACTTCTTCGCGCCCGGCGGCGGCCCATCCGGCGTAACCGGAGCCGGCCGGAAACTCGATCAGATCCAGCATGCGGCACTCGGCACCTTCGCGGGCCAGCAGCTTCTCTTGGTTACCCTCCAGCTGCACGATGGCCACGTGGTCCACGGTCACCGCGTCAAAGGCTTCGCGGCAAATGCGGCCGCTCAAGGTTTCGGCGTCATCCGTGCCCGGGGCACTGGCGGCGATGGTATAGAGCAGTTCGGCGACGGCGAGGCGGTTGGCTTCGGCGTTGCGGGCTTCGGCCTGCGCCACAAATCGGCCCAGCACCTCGTCGGCGGCTTCGAGTTGGTCGAGGGCGTCTTCCAGCCCGTGAATCGTCGGGTGGAACACGGCCACCGCCCCGATGGGCACGCCTTGGTCGCGGATGACGCGCACGGAGTGGCACGTATCCACTTCGGCCAGGTTGCGGATGGTGCTCTGGATGCGGTTCTTCATCTGAGCTTCGCTTTGCCCATGCGGCCATTCGATGCCGATGGTTTGCAGTTCCAGCGGCAGGGTCCCCGCCGCGCCTTTCACCACCAGGCGTTCTCCGCTTTCATCGCGGGTGTAAATCAGGGCGCCGCTCAGGCCAAGGGCTTCGGATACGGCGTGGGTGAGGCCGTTGTAGTCCGCGCCGCGAGCGGGCAGGGTGCGAGCGATGTGACCCGCAAGTGAATCCACCTTGGCGCGCGTCTCGCTGGCACTGAGTTCGACCAGGGCATCGCGGAGCTGCACCCTCAACTCTCGGGTCATGTCGTCCTGTACGGCGGGGGTGGACATCACCTCTTTCACGATGGTTTGGGCGCGGGCAGGCTTCATCATCAAACCGGCGATGAGGACCCCGGCCGCCTGGGCCATGAGCAAAG
>CAZDWU010000004.1:6524-43657 GCA_964509165.1 uncultured Chthonomonas sp.
GGCTTCATCATCAAACCGGCGATGAGGACCCCGGCCGCCTGGGCCATGAGCAAAGTGGAGGGGTTGGAGTTGCGGAAGTTGGCCGAACTCACCAAGCCCGCCGCAATGATCGGTGCCATCAAAACGGGATCGCTGCCGTGGCGCGTGGCCGCCCAAATGAGCGGAGCAAGGGTGAGGAAGCCGAAATTCTCGATTTGGCCGGCATCCTGAAGCAAGATGGCCAGCACCACCCCATCCAGGCTGGCCGCCAGGCCGGATACCCCTCGGTTGCGCAATCCGCGTTGCTCCATCAAGTAGAGCATCACGGAATAGGCCCCAAAGAACAGCATGGCCCGCCAGGCCAAGTCCCACGTCGGACCCTGGCGCAATCCTGCGCTCGCAAGGCCGCCCGCCATGAGGATGAGTCGTCCAACCAGTTCAACCATGAGGTTTCACTTTAGGTTTTCGGCACAAAATCCTAGAACTGGAGAGGAGGTTTTGGGGATTGCTTAGGAATGGCGCCACGGCTTCCCAAACCGGCCGGCCCTGCAAATTTTGCTATAACGATAAAAAACCGGTCATACCCCCTATACAGGGGGGACCCTGATATCGGATAAAATGAGGGTGCAACGTGAAACGCACGTCAGATGCGGGAGCAATGCGAGAATAAACAACCGTTGCCGGGCTCAGTAAGTCCTCTCCACTGTGTCCGGCTTTTTTGCGTCTCAAGGTTGCCCCAATGAGCTACCGACAGCTTTGAGACGACGCAAAGGCCCAATTGTTCACGCCGTTACAGGATTTTCGCCCCGACTCCACGCCCATAGCCTGGCTACGTTCACTTGGTGGTGGGTTTCGGCCTCTGGGGTTTCAACGATGAGGGGCGTTTCCGTCCATCGCGCGTCTTGGCACAGGCTGGCAAAGGCCACCGGCCCGATCTCGCCTTCGCCCAGGTGCGCGTGCCGGTCCACTCGCTTACCCAGCGGCTTTTGGCTGTCGTTGACGTGAATAACCTTCACCCGCTCCGCCCCAATGCGCTGGTCCAGCTCGGCCATGGTCTTGGCATAGCCTTCCTCGGTGCGGATGTCATAGCCCGCCGCAAAGATGTGGCAGGTATCCACGCACACTCCCAGTTGCGGGTGGCCATCGCAGGCATTCAGCAGCCACTCCAGGTGCTCAAACTTATAGTTGAGTGAGGAGCCCTGCCCGGCGGTGGTTTCCATGAGCAAGGTGACGCCGGCGGGGGCGTCGGCCAGGATCTGGCGGGCCGCCTCGGCCACCTTGGACAGGCCGACCTCCTCACCCTCGCCCATGTGGGCGCCCATGTGGCTGATGACATAAGGGATACCCAGTTGCGCGCACCGCTCCAGCTCGCGCGCGAGGCCGCGCATGGATTTCTCCCGCTTCTCCTCGTCGGGGGCGGCCAGGTTGATGAGGTAGCTGTCGTGGCTGACGGTGAAAGGCGTCAGGTTCAGCTCTTCCGCCGTGGCCCGGAATTCGGTGGCCATCTCGTCGGTGATCGGCTTGGCCGCCCACTGCTGCGGGCTGCTGGTGAACACCTGCACGGCCGTGCACCCGATATCCACTCCGCGCCGCAGCGCGTCCGCCAGCCCTTTGCCCGTGGGCATGTGCGCTCCGATTCGTTTTGCCGCCACTCTGGTACTCCTTCGGTTGAGGTTACCGCCCGGGTCGGGTAACTTCCCGCTTGGTATGGGTCAGTATTTCGCCTGCTTCAAAGCGTATGACATCCGCGGGCAGGTGCCCAATGATTTGAACCCCGAGCTGGCCTACCGCGTGGGGCGCGCCTTTGCCGACGAAACCGGCGCCAAGAGCGTGTGCGTGGGCCACGACATTCGCCTGAGCGGGCCCGACCTGATGGACGCCCTGACCCGCGGCCTGGCGGATGCCGGGGTGGACGTGATTCAGCTCGGTCTGATCGGCACCGAGATGGTCTATTTCGCCACCGCGCACTACGGCTACGACGGCGGCGTGATGATTACGGCCAGCCACAACCCGCCGCAGGACAACGGCATGAAGATGGTGCGCACCGAAAGCCGCCCCATTAGCAGCGACACCGGCCTGAACGAGATTGAGCGCCGCGCCCATGAGCAAAAGTGGGAACGCGAGGGCCAAGGCCAGGTGAGCCAGCGCGATGTCTACGACGACTTCATCCAGCACTTGCTGACCTTTGACGCCAACCACGAAATCAAGCCGCTCAAGGTGCTGGCCAGCCCGGGCAACGGTGCGGCCGGTGTGGCGATGGAGAAGCTGATGCCTCACATTCCGCTGCAGGTGGAGCGGATGATGTTCGAGCCGGATGGCCACTTCCCCAATGGCGTACCCAACCCCATCCTGCCCGAATCCCGCGCCCAGATCGAAGCTCGACTCAAGGAAGGTGGATTTGACTTTGGGGTGGCCTGGGATGGCGACTACGACCGCTGCTTCTTCCTCACCGAGGACGGCACTTTCATCGAGGGTTACTATATTGTGGGGTTGCTGGCCAAGGCGATCTTGCAAGACAACCCCGGGGCGGCGATTGTTTATGACCCGCGCCTGACCTGGAACACGCTCGACATCGTGGCGGAAGCCGGCGGCCGCGCCGTGCTGTGCAAGAGCGGGCACGCTTTCATTAAGGAAAAGATGCGTGCCGAGAACGCAGTGTACGGCGGCGAAATGAGCGCGCACCACTACTTCCGCGACCACTGGTATTGCGATAGCGGCATGATTCCGCTGATGCTGGTGGCCAAGCTGGTGAGCGTGACCGGGCAGAGCCTGGGGGCCCTGGTGGCCGACATGATGGCCAAGTACCCCTGCAGCGGCGAGATCAACAGCACGGTGGCGGACGTGAAAGAAGTGCTGGCCCGGGTGCAAGCCCAGTACGCCGACGGCGAGCTGGACACCACCGATGGCATCAGCATCAGCTACCCGAATTGGCGCTTTAACCTCCGAGGTTCGAACACCGAGCCGGTGATCCGTTTGAACGTGGAGAGCCGGGGCGACGAGGCCCTGATGCGCGCTAAGACGGACGAAGTTCTGCAATTGGTGCGGCAGTAGGTCCTATTTTTAGACCTAATTTTTACCAGGGTGCCCGAAATGATTGACCTGGTGAGCGCGTTTTGTAATAATGGGGATACCTGGGAAACCAGGTGACATCACGCGCAGGACGCGCGACCACAACTGCGACGGTTGCTGGGGCACAAGGAACTTGAGGAAAGATGTGCTTAAGGTCAATCGAAACGCACGAGCGGTCTAGTTGTTCGGCAAATGGTGTCCCTTTTGGAGAAACCAAATGAACAAAATGATCAAGTTCGCCCTGACGGCGGTGCTCGGTGCGGGTCTCATCGTGCCGGCCCTCGCGCAGGACAACTTCCCGGACGTTCCGGACAATCACTGGGCTTTTGAAGCTCTGTCGAACCTGAAGGGCAGCGTGCTCTTCGGTTACCCGGATGGCCTCTATCGCGGCAACCGACCGACGACCCGCTACGAATTCGCGGTGGCGCTGAACCAGCTCTACATGCGCATGATGGGTGTGGTCGAAGGTATGGAAGGCAAGATCTCTGATCTTGAGCGCATGATCGGCCAGAACCAAGGTGGCGACAACAGCGACCTCCGCACCGCCCTCGAAGCGCTGAAGCGCGACGTGGACGGCATGAAGGCCTGGCGCTCCGACATCGAAAACTTCAAGCGACTGAGCACCGAGTTCGAAAAGGAACTCGCCAGCCTCGGCGTGGACGTTGACAAGCTGCAATCCGACGTGGCCTCGCTCGATGAGCGCGTGCGACGACTGGAAAACGGCGGCGCCAGCGTGAAGATCGGTGGTGACGTCAACTTCCTGATCCTCGGTGGTCACAGCAACGACGGAGACTTTGGTCTGACGCAAGACGGTCGCCCGACGGGCGTCGGCAACCTGGGCAACCCGGTTGGCGTGACCCGCGACCTCAGCGTGCTGCACGAACTCGGCCTGAGCCTCAGCGGCAAGGTTGATGACAACACCTCCTTCAAGGGAACGCTGGTCTTCGGTGACACGTTCGCTGCGCTTGGTGGTCTGAACACTCGCAACGCCGGTGCTCCGTTCAACAACGGTGGCAACGCCAGCGACATGTACATCTACAACCTCTCCGCCAACTTCAACAGCGCCCTGGCCGGTCAAGGCTTCAACGCTGAAGTGGGTCGTGTGGGTCACCAAGTTGGTAAGTACCTGTGGAAGCGCAACGACTTCACGCCGTACTACGCCAACGAGCGATGGGACAATGGCAACTTCATCTTCGACGGTGCGATCCTCGGCTTCAACTTCGGTGAAGCGAAGGTCAACCTGTTCGGTGGTAAGAACAGCCAGCGCAACACGGTCAATGCGAACGACCTGAACAGCATCGGTCTGAACCTGGGCAACCCGGCCGCCGTGGTGGACACCACCCTCGGTCTGCAAGCCATGTTCGGTCTGGGTGACAACGGCAAGCTCAACCTCGCCTACCTCATCCACGACAGCGATGTGAACCCGACCACCAACGGTGGCGTGAACCGCCTGAGCGTCTACGGTGCCGAAGCTGACTTCAACTTCAGCGGCCTGGCCGTCTCCGGTAAGTACAGCCAGTCCGTGGCTGGTCGCGGCGACACGAGCGTCATCGACAGCGACAACTCGGCGTTCGAAGTCGGCCTTGGCTACAAGGTCAGCAACTTCAACCTGATGGGTGGTTACCGCCGCGTGGAAACGAACTTCCTCGCTGCTGGTGCCTGGGATCGCATCGGTACGGTTTGGAACCCGCGCAACATCGAAGGCTTCTTCGCTGGCGTGAACTTCAAGCCGTCGAACGACCTGAGCGTCTACGTGAAGGGTCAATTCATGGAGCCGGTGCAAGCCGGTGCCGCCGGCAACCCGCTGGTGTCCGCCAACGATGACGTGACCGCCTTCAAGGTTGGTCTCGACTACAAGCTGGCCTCCAACTGGGGCTTCAAGGCTTCGTACGAAGATGTCCGCTGGAACTACTCCGCCGGCACCGACCCGAACCAGCGATGGTTCCACGTCGGCTTCGACTACGGTCTGGGCGCCAACAGCAACGTGGCCATCGGCTACCTCTACAGCGATGTCGACTTCAAGGGTCGCCAAGCCGCCTTCGGCTTCGGTAACAATCGCTACCGCGGTGGTCTGATCACCACCCAGCTCTCCGTCAAGTTCTAAACGAACTTCCGGAAAGCAAGAGAGGCCTCCATCCTTCGGGATGGGGGCCTTTTCCTTGCCTTCCGCATCGAATGGGCAAACCCATACCCTCCCTGGTTCGTCTAAAGAAGTGTGAAACGAACTTGGAAAGTCTCTGGCCTCGCATTGGCCGCCGTCCTTCTCCTGTCCACGGGCGCCCAGGGGCAAGTCCGCCAAATCATCAAGATTCTGGGCGTTGGCGCCGCCGTCAAGCAGTTTGCGCCGGAAATCAACCGCGCCTTCAACGGCCTCACCGGACACCGGGACACCAACGCTCGTTACAGCAAGGTGGTCCCCATCATCAGTATTGGGATCAACACCCGCGACGCCATCGGTGCCGCCCAGGTGATGGGCACCAAGACGCAAGTGGACAAGGTGCAGGCCGTGGCCTCGCCCGAGGCTGAATTCCTGGGTGAAGTCCGCATCCGCGCCCTCATCCCAGTGGATTCGGTCAACATCACCAACCCCAAGGAGATCCAGGGGGTGCCCGGCGTGGGTGTTTCCGGGATTGTGGACCTGAAACTGTAACCAATTCGGCATCAAAACAGGTATCCCCTGTTTGATGAGTTTCAGTATTCGCTCCGCAATGGCACTCGCCCTGGTGACGGTGGCGGGTGCCTCGTTTGCGCAAGGCATCCTGAGGACCCAAGATCCGGCGCTCTCGCCCGATGGGCAAACGATTGTCTTTAGCTGGCAGGGCGATTTGTGGTCAGTGCCGGCGGCCGGGGGTCATGCCACCCGACTCACCGTCCACGGGGCCGACGAGACCTTCCCCGTGTGGGCGCCCGATGGCAAGTCCATCACCTTCGCTAGCAACCGCTTTGGCAATCTCGACCTCTTCCGTATGGCGCCGGATGGCAGCGGCCTTACGCGCCTAAGCTGGGAAAGCAGCGACGAATACCCCACCGCCATCAGCGCGGATGGCTCCGTGGTTTATGGCTACACCAACGCCTTTGGCCGCCTGAATGTGTTCTCCCTGCGCGCCGGGGGCGACCTGGTGCCGCATACCACCCACTTCCTTGAGATGTTCTACAACCCCTCACCGGGGCCGGAGGGCAAGGTCTACATGGCGGGCGGCGGCAGTGCTGGCCACTGGCGCAAGCCGGGCCACAGCGGGGCCAACACCAGCGAGATCTGGGTGGCCGATGGCATTGCGCCGTTCCGCAACTTTAAGAAACTCACCACCAATGAGGCAGTAGACAACTTCCCGGTCTACAGCACGGGTCGCGTGTTCTTTGTCAGCAACCGCTCCGGCGCACCCAACGTGTGGGCGATGAATGCCGATGGCAGCCAGCCGCGCATGCTCACCAATTTTAGCGATGGCACCATCCGGTTCCTCTCGGTGAGTGCCGACGGCAAGACGGCGGCCTTCCAAAAGGACAGTGCTATCTGGACGCTGAAGACCGAATCGCGCACCGCCGCCCCGCTGAACATCACGGCCCCGGCCGATAGCCGTCGCGATCCCTACGTCACCAAAACCATCACCACCGGCTTTAGTGGCTGGTCGGTGTCGCCCAACGGCAAGTGGGGCGTCGTGGTCGCCGGGGGCGACCTGTTCCTGACCACCGAACGTGGTGGGGCCACCCGGCGCCTGACCACCAACGTGCGCCCGGATACACGCCCGACCTGGTTGGATGACGACCGTATCCTCTACAACGAGGTCACCGATCAAGGTCGCCGCCGCCTGAACGTGGTGACGCGCGATGGCCAAATCTCTACCTGGTACGAGGAAGCGGGCGAAGACCTCACCGGCCACAGCCTCTCGCCGGATGGCAAGACCGTCGTGTTCGTGCGCGGCCTGCGTTACCTGTGCGCCCGCCCGGTGGAGGGCGGCGAAACCAAGGTGCTGAGCGAAGGCAACTACCTGGAAGGGGTGTTTGGCGGCCAGCCGTACACCTGGTCCCCCGATGGCCAATACCTGGCTGTAAGCCTGACCCGCCAACGCGGCGTGGAGCTCCAGCTGGTGCCGCTGAAGGGCGGGAGCCCGGTGGTGGTGGGGGCCATTGGCAAGGAAGCCGGCACCCCGGCGTTCTCCGCCGACGGCAAGTACCTCGTGTTCTCCGCTGTGGAGGGCAACAACTACAGCGAAATTCGCAACGGCATCACGACGCTGGAAGCCTTTCGCCTGGTGCCCGAGCCGGTGACCTTCGATGAGGATGCTCTGGAAGGCGAGGCCGCCCGCACCGAAGCCGCTCCGGTCCAGGTGAAGGTGGAGCCGAACGGCTTGCGCCAGCGCCGCCGAGTGCTCTTGCCTGAAGGTGCGCAGGGTTACACTCCGCACCCCACCGCCAACTTTGTGTGGGGCAATGTGGATGGCCAGTTCAGCGCCATCAACATCGAGCGCGGCGGGGTGACCCCTGTGGCCGGTATCACCGGTCCGGCCTCGGTGGCTTTTGTCACCAAGACCAAGGCGTACGTGAGCCAAGCTGGCCGCCTGCTGGCCATTAATCTGGCCAATGGCGCCGTCTCGCCCATCAGCGTGAGCTGCGAGCAGCGGGTGGACCAAGCCGCCGAAGAGCAAGCCCTCTTTGAGGAGATTTGGTGGACGATGGCGCGGGGCTACTACGACCGCAACTTCCACGGCAAGGACTGGGATGGCATCCGCCGCGAGTATGAGCCGAAGGTGAAGCACGCGACCAGCCGCGCCGACTTCTACGCCCTGATGGGCGAGATGATGGAGCGTCTGGACAGCAGCCACCTGGGGGCCACGGCCCCGCGTGATCCGGCCGCCCCCATGGGCGAGCGCACCAACACGGCCTGGCTGGGGGTCAATTTTGAACCCGCCGGTCTGGTAGCACGCCGCTACATTGTGGATTCGGTGATGCCGGGCTCCCCGGCCAGCCACCCGGATATGGAGCTCATGAAGGGTGACCGCATCGTGAGCGTGAACGGCACGGCCCTTGGCGGCGACATGACCCTGGCGCAGCTACTGGATGGCCGCACCGGCCGCAAGGTGATGCTGAAGGTGGAGCGCGGAGGCCGCACGGTGGATGTGGCGATTAAGCCCGCCAGCCGCGCCCTGATGAACGGCCTGGCTTACGACGCCTGGGTGCAGTGGAGTAAGCGCGAGGTGGATCGGTTAAGCAACGGTCGCCTGGGCTATATCCATATCGAAGGTATGGATGAGCCGAGCCTGGCCACCTTCCTCACCGAGATCCAAACTGATCTGAATGGCAAGGAGGGCCTGGTGGTGGATGTCCGCTTTAACGGCGGTGGCTACACCAGCCACATCATCCTCAACATCATGCGCAAGGAGCCGTGGCTGATCCGCACCAACCCGGATTCGCCGCTGCGCTTCAGCGAGAACAACTACCGAGGCAATGCCCTGGAGATGCCCGCCGTGGCCATGACGAACCAGTATTCGTTTAGCAACGCGGAGATTTTCTCCGAAGGCTTCCAGGCGATGAAGCTCGGTCCGGTCGTTGGTGAGCGCACCGGGGGCGGGGTGATCGGGACGTACTCCATGTCGATGTGGGACGGTGGCTCGATTCGCATGCCGGCGAGCGGGGCCTACACCGTGGATATGGAGAACCTGGAGCGCAATGGCCGCCGCCCGACGGTGGAAGTGCTCTACGACCCCAACATGTGGCTGCAAGGCCGCGATGCACAGCTCGAACGAGCGGTGCAGGAACTGCTGAAGCGCCTGAACTAGTCCTTGGTGAGAGGCTGTAATGACTCTGCTTGCCCCTTGGGGTGGGCGGGGTCTTTACCTTTTGGCCAGGAGCTCCAGGGCGAGAGCGCGCTGGGTGGCGTGGTCCACAATGGGGGCCGGGTAGTCCGCCGGGGCCATCAGGCCAAGTTGCCAGGGCGCGTGGATGTCTTTGGCATCGAGGTGGGCGATTTCGGGCACCCAACGCCGGATGTACGTGCCCTCCGGGTCGAACTTCAAGCTCTGGGAGACCGGATTGAAGATGCGGAAGTACGGCTGCGCATCCACCCCCGTGCTGGCGGCCCACTGCCAGCCGCCGTTGTTGCTAGCGAGATCGAAATCGAGGAGGTAGCGGGCAAAGTGGGCTTCCCCATCTTGCCAAGACACGAGCAAGTCCTTGGTGAGAAAGCTGGCGACAATCATGCGCAGTCGGTTGTGCATCCACCCGGTTTGCTTCAGCTCCCGCAGGGCGGCATCTACGATGGGGTAGCCGGTTTGGCCTTGCTTCCATGCCTCCAAGTGTTCCGTAGGGCCGGGCCAGACAAGATCGCGATATTCGGGCTTGAAACTGGTCGTCATGGCCTGCGGAAACCGGCTCATGATCATTTGGTAGAAGTCCCGCCAGATCAGCTCGTTGAGCCACTTGGTGCTGCCCGCGCTGTCGTGCCGTTGGGCGTGGCGCACGGCTTCGCGGATGCTGATGGTGCCGAAGCGGAGGTGCACGCTGAGGCCGCTGGTGCCGCTGATGGCGGGGAAATCTCGTCGCTGGCCGTAATGGGGGAGATCTTGGGTAAAGGTGTCGAGTCGTTCCCTTCCCCCGGATGCGCCGGGCTTCAGCCAGAGCTCGCCTGATTGAAATCCGTAAGTGGCAAGGGGGGCAAGAGCAGGGGCGGTTTCTGGCAGGTTCGGCCAGAATGTCTTATCGTAAACGGTGCGCTCGGCGACATCGGCCGGCCGAAGCCGCGCACGCCACGCCCGCATGTACGGGGTGTAAACCCGGAAGTCACCCCCCGACTGCGTGGTGACCTCCGTGCGTTCAAAGATCACATGATCTTTGAAGGTATTGAGCCTTTGACTTTGTGATTGCAGGGCCTGCGCCACGCTCTGATCACGCGCGATGGCGTAGGGTTCGTCGTCGTGATTGGCATAAACGGCGTCCACGCGCAGTTCTTGGGCGAGGCGAGGGATGAGCTCCACCGGGTCGCCGTGCAGAACAATCAGCCGACTGCCTCGGGCGCGCAATACCGCGTCAATCTCAACGAGAGACTCATAGATGAACGTGACCCGCTTGTCGTCACGATCTTCTAATGCATCGAGGATCAGCGCATCAAAGACGAACACAACCGCCACTCTTTGGTGGTGGGCGGTGGCGGCACTGAGAGCAGCATGGTCGTGCAGTCGCAAGTCGCGACGAATCCAACACAGTGCATCCCCAGGCATGGCACGGGATTCTACGGTTGGAACTCGGGCCAGTTTGCCAAGTCCTCGTGGCCTTGGAGCACGTCGGCCACAAAGCGCCCGAGCCACGGCCCGAACTTGAAGGCGTGCCCGCTGCACGCGGCCACCACCAACTCCCGCTCGCTCAGCCAGAAGATGCGGAAGGCATCGTCCTTCGCGTTGGTGTAGAGGCACGGCACCACATCCACCACTTCGCCGGTGCATTGGGGTAGCCGGTGGCGGGCGGCGTCGGCGGTGCGCGCCACGATCGCGGCATCCGGTTCGCTCGCGCTCCCGGGCACCGTGTCCGGCCCCGGCGAGTGGAGCGCCACCTTCACCGTGGACTCGCCCGGTTCATTCGGGAAGCCGTAAGGGTGGTCATCCGCGGCTTCAATCCACACCGGGCCCTCGTGGTGACCCCGCAGGTACACCGCCCACTGCCGGGTCACGCGCAGGCCCAATTGGGGGAGCTTCGCTGCGATCCACGGCCCCACCGTCCACACGGTGTAGCCCTCCGGGGCGGGTTGGTCTAGTGCGGTTCCCACTTCGCGCGCTCCCGCCGCCCGCGCGGCGCGAAGTGCGGCGGCGCGGGCCTGGTCGGCATTCACCCAGCCGGCGCGGGGTGTGGAAATCGCCGCCTCACCTGGGTGCAAACGCAGGGTGTCGGTGCCGGTGGTCACCCAGTCGTAGGCCACGCCGCAAGCGTCCAGTCCCTCGCGCCCCGTGGCCAGCTCTTCGTGGTCGGCTGGGCCGAGGTACCACAAGCCCACTTCGTTCACCAACGCTTCGTCGGCCCATTGCTCTAGCACGCGCCAATCGTCATAGCCTTCAGACAGAATCTTTGTCCAAAACGGCTCCGGGTAAGCCTGCCGCACAATGCGTGACCGGCCATGGGAGCTGCCTTCCGAGTGGTCATTCGGCCGGGGATCGTAAAGAGTGACATCCACCCCGCGCCGGGCCAAAGTGGCCGCCACGCACCGGCCCGTGATGCCCGCCCCGGCAACAGAAACCTGCATTAACCTACATCCCGTGCGGAGGCCGCAGGGCCAGCCACGCCGCCCCCATCAGGCCGGCGTTATCGCCGTAAGGGGTTAGCTCAACATCGTCCAAATGCGGCAACAACCAGTCAGCGGTGCCCACGCCGCCCGCCATCACCACGACCTCGGGGTGATAGAGCCCGCGCGCCGTCCGCAGCGCATATTGCGCCGCCGCAATGGCGGCTTCCCGCTGCGCGGCATCCGGTTCTCGGCCCAGGGCCGCCCCGCCCAGCACATCTTCGCACCGCTCGCCGGTGGGCAAGCGCAGGTCGTTGAGGCGGGGGTATTCGCCCTGCGGCCCCACCAGCAATCGCATCTGGTCCACCAACCCGGCCCCCACCCCGGTGCCGAAGGCCAGGGTCAAGACCCGCCGCCCCGCCCAGGCGGAGTGCTGGGCGTGCCCCCACGCGCAGGCGAGGCCGTCATTGAGGGCCACAGTGGGCACGCTCAAAGCCCACGACTCGCCAATCTGGCCAGGAATGATGCCCAAAGACTCCCAAATCTGCCCGGTCTTGGGGTGAATAGTGCCTCCGGCGGCGATACCGACTCGGCCAACCCCCGAAGAGGCCACCCGGGATTCAATCCACGCCAGGCGCTCCTCGTGAGTCTCGGGCCGCGCAATACGTTCGACCGAGGCCACCTCGCCCGAAGCACTCACCACCGCAAAGCGCAGCCAGGTTCCGCCCAGGTCCACCGCCCCCACGCGGTCGGCGGCCGGCCTCGTTGCGGTTACAAAACGGCGCGTCTGCTTGGTGGGGTCGTTGAGGGCGCCGCCCATCACGATGCCGCTGGCCCCGCGCCGCATGGCCGCCCACACCTGGGCTTCGGATTGATAGCGGCCTTCGGCCAGCACCAGCGCCCCTCGCCTGGCGGCATGCGCCACCAATTCCAAGTCCGGCCCTTCGCCCAAGCCAGATGTGGCGGGCGTATAGCCGCTCAGAGTGGTGCCAATGACATCAAATCCCAAGGCCACGGCCTGGTCCACACTCGCGGGGGTGTCGCAATCGGCCATCGCCACCCGACCGGCGGCGTGCACCCGCGCCACCAGGTCCGCCAGGGCCACTCCCCCGGGGCGGGTTCGGTCAGTGGCATCCATCGCCACCACCTCGCATCCCAGGTCAATCAGCGCCTCCACTTCGGCCATCGTCGGCGTGATAAAGACCTCCGAATCCGGATAAGTCCGCTTCATCAAACCCACACACGGCAGTCCGGTAGCGGTCCGAATCGCCGCAATCGGCTCCACCCCTTCCAAGCGCAGGAAGCGCACCCCCTCGCGCTGATGCTGGCGGGCCGCCTCCACCAAAAAGTCCACCGGTGCGGTCACGCCGGGGGCGGGCTGCACACTCGCCACCAGCGGGCACTCAGCCAGCAACCCAGCCAATTCAAAGCGGGTCACGCGCCCACCTCCGGCAAGCTCAATTTCGGGGTCGTTTTGCCCGCCGCGCGCAGTTCGCAGGCCAGGCGCCACGCCTTGGTTATGTCATCCACCAGCAGGCTAAATCCGCCGTCGTGGGTGGCACTGCTCTGCCGCAAAATGTACGCCGGGTGCAGGGTGGCCATGGTCGCGCGGGCGTAAGCCGAAGGAAAAACCACCCCCCGCTCCTTGGTGATCTTGAAGTCCTCCCGAATCAGGTTCTTCGCGCTCGGCGCGCCAATGCACAGCACCATCGTCGGCGCAATCAAGTTCAATTGCGGCAGCAGCCACTGGCGGCAGGCCTGCGTCTCCTCGTCGGAAGGCGGGCGGTTGTAGGCCTTGCCGTCCCGCCAATCGCAAGCGCGGCACTTCACCGTGTTGCAGATGTAAACGGCCTCGGTGGCCAGCCCGGCCTCGGCAATGGCTTTGTCTAGCAGTTGCCCGGCCCGGCCCACAAAGGGGATGCCCGTGCGGTCTTCGTCGGCCCCGGGGCCTTCCCCCACCAGCACCAGCGGCGAACCCGGATCGCCCTTCCCGAACACCACATTCGTTCGGCGTTCGCTCAGCTGGCAGGCCGTGCACCCCGAGGCCGCCGCTCGCAGTTCATCAAGCGCCGGGAGCATCCGCATCCGCCGCCGCTTTCAGGTGGTCGTAGGCCGATTCGAGGCTCTGAGGAATCACGCGCACGTCGGCCACCGTGGTCATGAAGTTGGTATCACCTCGCCAGCGCGGCACGATGTGCCAGTGGAGGTGCGTGGGGATGCCCGCCCCGCCCGCCTGGCCGAGATTGACGCCCACGTTGAAGCCCTCGGGCTTGTAAACCGCCTCAATCCAGCGCATGGCCCGGGCGACAAGCTGATTGATTTCCAGCAGTTCCGCGTCGTCCAGTTCGTCCATGCGGGCGGTGTGCTTGTAGGGCGCCACCATCAGGTGCCCGCTGGTGTACGGGAAGGCGTTGAGCATCACAAAGGCCGTCCGCCCCCGGTACAAAATGAGGTTACGACGGTCGTCCGATTGCGCGGGTAGATCCACAAATATGCACCCGCCTTTGGCCTGCGCATCGGCGGTGCTCACATACTCAAATCGCCAGGGTGCGGCCAGGCGCTCGGGCATGCCCTTAGTCTGACACGCCGCGCGCCAGCAGAATCGCTTCCGCCACCTCGCGCATGGACTTCCGGGCGTTCATGCTCTGCTGTTGAATGCGGCGGTAAGCCTCGTCCTCGCTCAAGCCGCGGTCGGCCATCAGGGCGCCCTTCGCGCGCTCCACCAGCTTCCGGGTTTCGATCCGGTCGCGGAGGTCGGCCACTTCTTTGTTCAGCTGTCGATTGGTTTCAAAGCGGCTGCGGGCCACCTGGATCGCGGGCGCCAGGTGGCTGGGGTTGAAAGGCTTGACCAGATAGCCGTAAACGCCGGCTTCTTGGGCACGGACGATGAGCTCTTGGTCGCTGTAAGCCGTCAACAGCACGGTGGGGGCAATGCCTTCATCGGTGATCTCGCGGGCCGCGTCAATGCCGTCTTTCACGGGCATCTTCACGTCCAGCACCACCACGTCGGGTTCCAGGCGGCGGGCCAGGTCGACGGCGACGGCCCCGTCTTCGGCCTCGGCCACCACTTCGAATCCCAGCTTGTGAAGCATCTGCTTCACGTCCAGCCGGATGATCGGATCGTCGTCCGCAATAATTACGCGTAGGGGAGTCATGGTCTCTTTCCTCTCGAAAGGAGAGCGATCCACGCTGACCGCCACGTTTAGGATACACGCCGGGGCGCAGAGGGTGCCGGGTGACCCTGCTAAACTGGCCTAATGAGTCCGGCCCTGCGCGCATTGCTCCACGAAGTGATTGACTATGCCGGTCAGTTCCCCCCGGCGGCGTTGAGCTTGGCCGATGCGTCCGCCGAATTCCAGGCCATCATGGGCAGCCCGGACCGGTTCTGGACCCGGCGCTTCATCGTCAAGGCGCCGCAGCTCAGCGAACTTTCGGGCACTTTGCAAGAGACCCCGCTCGCGATCGTGGCGCGCCCGGCGGCCGAGGGGCTCCGCGCTCAACTCACCACCATCGTGGACGAAATCGCGGCTCTGGTGGAAGAAGATGGCCACCCGGAGAGTTTAGAAATCGCCATCCCGCCGAACGAAGCCGCCCTCAAGGAAGCCCTGGGCGTGATGAAGAAGCGCGCCGACGATCTCGCCGGAACGCAGGTTTACTTTGAACTCGGGTGGGGTGATGACCTCCCCGACCTGATGAGCGAAGCCGCCAGCACCTGGGAGGATGTGGGGTTCAAGGCCCGCACCGGGGGTGTCACCGCCGCCGAGTTTCCGAGCCCGGCGCGCCTGGCCGAATTTCTGCACACCGCCACCAGTCTGGACCTTCCGTTCAAGCTCACCGCCGGCCTGCACGACCCGATGACGCACGAGGATGAAGAGCTGGGCGTGACCCGCTTTGGGTTCCTCAATGCTCTCGGCGCGGCCGCCCTCGCCCGCAGCGAGGACCTCAGCACACGCGAAGTTCACGACCTTCTCCTCGCGGAAGATGTGCGCGATGGCGCGGCGGGCTTAAGCCTGGGTGACTACACCCTGGACGAAAGCGCCGCCCACGATTTTCGATCGATCTTTGGTGGATTCGGCTCCTGCAGCGTGGCCGAACCCCGCGACGGCCTCGCGGCCTTTTTCAAGCACAACTCATGAAGACTTTCTCCATCCCCGCCAGCGCGAAATCCTGGATTGATATCCCGGCCGACAGCCCGTTCCCGATTCAGAACATCCCCTTCGGCCTGGCCGACATTAAAGGGCAGGGCGAGACGATGGTCGCCGCGATTGGCCCCTATGCGCTGGACTTGCTGGCGCTGAGCGAAGCTGGGCTGATTGACGACAGCGAGTTTCCGGTCCTGGAGTCGTTTATCGACATGGACCGGGAGAAGCTGAGCTACCTGCGCCAGGTGGTTTTCAACCTGCTCCGGCACGACCACGATGCCCTGCGCACCCGGGAGAAGCTGCAAAAGCGGGCGATGATCCCGCTGGAGAAGGCGAACCTGCAGGTGCCGATCCCGCCGATGGCTTACGTGGACTTCTATAGCGGCATCCACCACGCCCGCAATGTGGGACAGATGTTCCGCCCGCAAGGCGACCCGCTTCTCCCCAACTACCGCTGGGTGCCGATTGGCTACAACGGCCGCGCCAACACGGTGGTGGCCTCGGGCACGCCGATCATCCGCCCCAAGGGCCAAATCAAGGCCGCCGATGCGGAAGCGCCCGAATGGGGCCCCTGCCGCGAACTGGACTTTGAACTCGAAATGGGCTTCTACGTGGGCAGCGGGGTGGACATGGGCCGCCGTATCCCCACCACGCAGGCGGAAGAGCACATCTTGGGCCTCGTCATCGTGAATGACTGGAGCGCCCGGGACGTGCAGCGGTGGGAATACCAGCCGCTCGGCCCGTTCCTGGCCAAGTCGTTTGCCACCAGCGTGTCGCCGTGGATTGTGACCCTGGACGCTCTGGAGCCGTTCCGCATCGAAGGCATGGCGCAAGACCCCGAGCCGCTGCCCTATCTGCGCCAGAAGGGCAAGCCGCACTTTGACGTCCAGCTCGAAGTCAGCATCAAGACGGGCAGCATGAAGACCCCGCAGGTGATCTGCCGCAGCAACATGAGCAACCTGTATTGGTCCATCGCCCAGCAGCTGGCCCACCAGACGAGCAATGGCACCCCGGTGGAACTCGGCGACCTCTACGCCACGGGCACCATCAGCGGGGAGACCCCGGATTCGTTCGGGTCACTACTCGAACTCACATGGAAGGGCGAGCGACCGTTGACGATGGAAGAGAGCAACGAGCGCCGCACATTCTTGCACGATGGCGACACGGTCATCATGACGGCCTACGCGCAAGGCGACGGCTATCGCATTGGGTTTGGCGAGGTGCGCGGCACCATCAAGCCCGCCCTGTAAGGAACGCGCATGAAGATTCACGCCGAAGACGCCGTCATCGTGGTCATTGATGAGCAGCCGACCTTTTTGGCGGCGATTCACGAAGCCGACCGGGTGGTCCACCGCACGCAGTTCCTTTTGGAAGCCGCGAAGCTCTTGAACATCCCCGTGCTGGCCACCGAGCAGTATCCCGAGCGCATGGGCGGCACCCACGAGGCGATTGCCCCGCTGGTGAGCCAGCCCATCGTTGGCAAAATGGCGTTCAGCGCGGCGGGGGCGGAGGCCTTTGTGGCGCAACTCGAAGCGACTCAGCGCAACCAAGTGGTGTTGGTCGGCATTGAGAGCCACATCTGCGTGACGCAAACCGCCGTGGACTTGCTGGGGTCGGAATACGACGTGTTCCTGGCCGAGGACGCCATCAGCGCCCGGAGTGCGGGGATGCACACGGTAGCCATGCAGCGCCTACGCGACATTGGCGCGGTCATCACCCACACCGAGAGCGTGGTCTACGAAGCCATGGGCGGGGCGGACCACGGGGCGTTCCGCGACGTTCTGGGCTTGGTCAAACGATTCGCAGGGTAAGGGGAACCCGTCGTAAGTCCCGGTGGAACGGGGCAGAATCCTAGTTCCACCGAAGGGAAAAGGAAGGAAAGAGGTATCTTTCCGTTCCCTGTGCGCGAGCGAGCGCGAGTTCTATTGTGCGCAGGACCCACAACCAAGCCACAGGCGAGGTGTCGACTCGTTTCTTTCCGGACGAATCCGAACGGAGAAACGGTGCGCGGCAAACCGGCCCGGGAACGGCGGGACAAACATGGCTAAGAAAGCACTCATTGAAAAAGCGAAGCGGAAGCCCAAATTCAGCACGCGCGGTTACAGCCGCTGCAACCTGTGTGGCCGACCGCACGGTTACTTCCGATACTTCGGCATCTGCCGGATCTGCCTGCGCGAAAACGCTCACAAGGGCAACCTTCCGGGCGTGGTGAAGTCCAGCTGGTAAGGAGACAACACGATGCATAGCGATCCGATTGCGGATATGTTCGCGCGGGTGCGCAACGGGCTGGTTGCCCGGCACACCACGGTGGACGTTCCGATGAGCAAGATTAAAGTGGAACTGGCGAAGGTTCTGGAAGCCGAAGGCTTCATCGACGGCTGGGAAGTGGTGCAGGAAACGAAGTTCCCTGTCATCCGCATCAAGCTGAAGTACGACCAGCGCCGCCGACCGATGATTCATCAACTGCGCCGCGTGAGCACGCCCGGCCTGCGCGTTTATAAGGGTTCGAACGAGCTTCGCCCGATTCGCAGCGGCTTGGCCACGCGCATCATCACCACCCCGCTGGGCGTGATGACCGACCGCGAGGCGCGACGACGCAAAGTCGGGGGCGAGGTCCTCGGCGAAGTTTGGTAAGGAGTCACGCACATGTCACGAATTGGAATTAAGCCGATCGTCTTCCCGGGCAATGTGACCGTGGAAGTGACGGACAATGTGGTCAAGGTCAAGGGTCCGAAGGGCGAGCTTCATCAGAAGGTTGCCGACTCGATCACCGTGGCCGTGGATGGCAACACCGTGACGGTGAGCCGCCCGGACAACCACCGCCTCAACCGATCTCAGCACGGTCTCACGCGCACCCTCATCGCCAACATGGTGGCCGGGGTGAGCGAAGGTCACGCCAAGTCGCTGGAAATCCACGGCGTGGGTTACCGCGCGACGCAGGCCGGCAAGGGCCTGACGCTGAGCCTGGGCTACAGCCACCCGGTGAACATTGAACCGGCGGACGGCATTGAATACGAACTGGTCGTGGACGACAAGAAGAAGGTCACCACGATTATCGTGAAGGGCATTGACAAGGCCAGGGTTGGCCAAATGGCCGCTGACATTCGCAAGGCGCGCAAGCCGGACCCGTACAAGGGCAAGGGCGTGCGCTACAAGGGCGAAGTGGTGCGGCTGCGACAAGGTAAGAGGGCGACGAAGTAATGGCGAAGACCACAAGATCCGACTCGCGCGTTGCACGTCATGGCCGCGTGCGGAAGAAGGTAACGGGCACCGCCGAACGGCCGCGCCTCTGCGTTTTCCGCAGCAGCAAGCACATCTACGCGCAAATCATTGACGATACGACCGGTCACACGCTCGCCGCGGCGGGCAGTGTGGAAACGGGCAGTGACAAAGGCACCACGCAAGACGGCGCCCTGGCGGTTGGCAAGAAGGTTGCCGAGCGCGCCAAGGCGGCGGGAATCAAGGCGGTCGTTTTCGACCGTGGCGGCTTCCGCTATCAAGGTCGCATTGCGAAGGTTGCCGAAGGAGCCCGCGCCGCGGGTTTGGAGTTCTAAACCATGGCACGTGGACCTCGTTTGGTTGGGCGTCGAGCCCCCAGTAATCGTAATGCCGAAGGGCCGCAACTCGACGTTCGCGTCGTTCGGTCCAACAAGGTGTCCAAGACCAACAAGGGTGGCAAGACGATGTCTTGGTCGATCCTCGTGGTCGTGGGCGACAACAAGGGCAGCATTGGGCTCGGGCTTGGAAAGGCTCGCAGCATCCCCGATGCCATCCGCAAGGCCGAAGACGCGGCGCGCAAGGACATGTTCAAGATCGAAATGATCGGCAACACCATCCCGCACGAAGTCAAGGCTCACTATTCCAGCTCGACGGTCGTTCTGCGACCGGCCGCGCCCGGTACCGGGGTTAAGGCCGGTTCCGCCGTGCGCCAGTGCCTGGAAGCGGCGGGTGTGCACGACGTGCTGGCGAAGTGTCTTGGTAGCCGGAACAACGTGAACGTGGCCTACGCCACGGTCAAGGCGTTCAAGGAACTGGCCAAGCCGGAAGCCGCCGCCCAGCGCCGAGGCAAGGACTCCAAGGAATTGGTGCCCTGGCTGGAGCGCGCCCGAAAGGAAGAGGCTGACCATGCTTAAGATCACCCTGAAGAAGAGCACCATTGGTGCCGTTCCGAAGAACCTGCGCACCGTGAAGGCCCTGGGCCTGAACAAGACGGGTCGCTTTGTGTACCAAGAAGACACGCCGGTGATTCGCGGCATGATCCACCAGGTCAAGCACCTGCTGGAAGTCGAAGAAGTGGAAGGCGTGACCAAGGTTCGCCGCCGCCGCCGCTTCGGCAAGCTGGAAGGCGCCGCCCCGGCGGCCGAAGCCAAGCCGGCCGCCAAGAAGGAAACGGCCAAGAAGGCTCCCGCCAAGAAGGAAGCGGCTCCGGCCGAAGCCGAAGCGGAAGCCAAGCCGAAGCGCACTCGCGCTAAGAAATCCGAGGAGGAAGCTAAGTAAATGTTGCACGAAATGAGCCCGAATCCGGGCAGCACCAAGCGCCGACGCCGCGTTGGACGTGGCATTGGCAGCGGTATGGGCAAGACCTGCACGCGTGGCACCAAGGGTCAGAAGGCTCGCCGACAAATCAGTCCCTGGTTTGAAGGTGGTCAGACCCCGATCCACCGCCGACTTCCGGTAAAGAAGGGCTTCCGCAACGTCAACCACAAGGAGTACGCGGTTGTCAATCTTGATGACCTCGAGAAGCACTTCGAAAAGGGTGCTGAAGTCACCGCCGAGGCCCTGATGGCCAAGGGTGTGATTGGAGGCATGATGGACGGCGTGAAGATCCTGGGCTTTGGCACCCTGAGCAAGAAGCTCAAGGTCAACGCGCACAAGTTCAGTGCCACGGCCAAGGCCGCGATTGAAGCCGCGGGCGGCGAGGCGGTCACTCTGTGAGCTTGGGGGGCGCGGTTGGGGGGCCAATGGGCGCGCCCGGCGCCCCGCAACGTTCACTCACGGAAACCCTTCGGCTCGCTTGGGCCGATGAGGACCTAAGAGGACGAATCACCTTCGTCCTCATCATCTTTGCGGTTTACGCGCTCTGTATCCACGTGGTCGTGCCCATTCCGGGCGTGCAACCGGCCATGTTGGAAAAGCTGGTGCAAGACAACTCGTTCCTCGGCCTGATGAACTCGATCGGGGGCGGGGCGTTCAAGCGTCTCTCCATCCTGGCCTTGGGCCTTGGCCCTTACATTTCGGCCAGCATCATTCTGCAGGTGCTCACCTACGCCAACCCGGCGTGGAAGATGGAGCTACAAGAAGGAGGCGAATACGCCCGCAAGCAGCAGAACCGCCGCACGCGCGCCCTGGCCCTGATTCTGGGCGTGTTCCAGTCCATCGGGATCTTCCAGCTCATCGCGCGGCCTCTGGCCATCACGCCTTCGATTCAGCAATACGTCACGGTGGCCGTCTTCTGGACTGCCGGTTCGTTCTTGTTGCTATGGCTCGGCGAACAAGCCAGCGAAAAAGGCATTGGCAACGGGGTTTCCTTGCTCATTTTCGCGGGGATCATCATCTCAATGCCCAGCTTGATTGAGCAGATCCAGCGCAACTACGGCGTGCTGGTGCAATGGTGGCAGTTGGTGATCGTGCTGGCGCTGTTCCTGGCGGTGACGTACTTCGTGGTGCTCTTCACCACGGCGCAGCGGCGCATCCCAGTGCAGCACATGCGGCGGAACTTTGGCACTCAATCCAAGGGTGGTGGCACGAGCTACCTGCCGATCTCGGTGAACATGGCGGGCGTGATCCCGGTCATCTTCGCGGTGGCCTTGATCTACATGCCGTACCAGTTCCAGCAGATGTTCCCGGCCGGCTCGTCCATGCACGATGCCCTCGGCAACATCGGGGCCTTCATGGCACCGGACTTCAGCCGCTGGCAGGGTTACGTCGGGGCGCTGTTCTACATGCTGTTGATCTTCGGTTTCACCTTTGTGTGGAACGCCATGGTCTACAACGTGGAAGACATTGCGAACAACCTCAAGCGGGCCGGTTCGTACGTGCCGGGCATTCGTCCGGGCAAGCAGACCAAGGACTTCCTCAACGGCGTCATCACGCGCGTGACCTTTGTGGGGGCTCTGTTCCTCTCGATTGCTGCGCTGAGCCAGTACGTCTTCCCGCTGTTCGTGAAAATCCCGAGCATTGGCATGATCGGGGGCACCTCGCTCCTCATCATGGTGAGCGTGGCGCTGGAAACCATGCGCCAGATTGAAGCCAACCTGATCACCAAGCAATACGGCGGAGGCTAACCCGGCTTGCCGATCCGATTGATTTTGATCGGCCCCCCGGGCGTTGGCAAAGGCACCCAAGCCGCTCTCATCGAAGAGCGCTTGGGTGTCCGCACTTTAAGCAGTGGGGTCATTTTCCGCGCAGAGATTGAGGCCGAAACGGACCTCGGTCAACTCGCCAAGAGTTACATTGATCGCGGCGAACTGGTGCCCAACGGGGTCACCATTCAGATGATGCTGAAGCGGATCCGCTCGGATGAAGCCCGAAAGAAGGGGTTCGTGCTGGACGGCTTCCCGCGCACCATTCGGCAGGCCGAAGCGCTGGAACTCGAGCTTGCCCAGGCGGAGATGCCGATCCAGCGGGTGATCTCGCTCGAAGTCTCTGAGGACGTCCTCATCCGCCGTCTTAGCGGCCGGATGGGCTGCACCAAGTGCGGTGCTCTCTATCATCGCACCAACAAGCCGCCCAAGCGGGATGGCCTGTGTGATGTGTGCAACAGCCCGCTGTTTGTGCGCGCGGACGACCAGCCGGACACCATTCGGCAGCGCTTGGTGGTGTTCAACGAGCAGACCTCGCCGCTGGTGGAGTTCTACGAGGAGCGCGGCACGTTGCGGCATGTGGATGCCACCCATGAGGCCGAAGAGGTCTACCGGGAAATCGTAGAGGGACTCTCGTGATTACGATCAAGACGAAGAGCGAACTCGATATCATGCGCGAGGGCGGCCGGATTTTGGCCACCACCATGCGAGAGGTCAGCTCGGCCATTCGTCCGGGCCGCACCACGCCCCGCGAGCTCGATGACCTTGCCCTCAAGACCATCCGCGCGCATGGTGCGGAACCCAGTTTCTTGGGCTACCGGGGCTTCCCCGCCGCCGCGTGCATTAGTGTCAATGAGGTGGTCGTCCACGGGATTCCCGATGACCGCACCCTGCAAGAAGGCGACATCATTGGCCTGGACTTTGGCGTGTTCTACAAGGGCTTCCACACAGATAGTGCGTGGACCTTCCCCGTGGGCGAGATCAGCCGCGAGGCGCAGCGCCTGCTCAACATCACGCGGGAGTCGCTGTTCCAGGGGATCGCCCAGGCGCGCGAGGGCAACCGGGTGGGCGACATCAGCCAGAAGATTCAGAAGTACGTGGAGGGTGCGGGCTACAGCATCGTAACCGACCTGGTCGGTCACGGCATTGGCAAGAAACTGCACGAAGAGCCCAGCGTGCCCAACTTCGGCCGGGCCGGGCGTGGAGAACGCCTGCGCAACGGCATGACGATCTGCATTGAGCCGATGGTGAATGCCGGCCGCCCCGAAGTGGTGACCTTGCCGGATGACTGGACGCTCGTGACGAAGGACGGTACACTCTCCGCACACTTCGAACACACTGTCGCCATCACGCCGGACGGTCCGGTGCTGCTGACGGCGGACGAAGCCAACCCTCTATAAGCTATGGCCCGACGACGTCGCCCCTTTACCTACAAGGAGAAAACGGACCCCAACAAGGAATCCGTTATTACCCTTGACGCCAAGATCGTGGAGAATCTCCCGAATACCCAGTTCAAAGTGATGCTGCTGGAGACGGAGAGCGAAATTCTGTGCACGATTAGCGGCAAGATGCGGCGCCACTGGATCCGATTGATGGAAGGCGACCGTGTGAAAGTTGAAATCACGCCTTACGACCCGGAACGGGGTCGGATCGTTTTCCGCTACAACGACTGACGTAGGGTCCCGCCGCTGGTGGGACGTTGCGGCAAAGAATGTGCGGACTTGACCGGGCCGATGGCCCCGCTTTGTCGCCGAAGCCCTAGAGATAGAGGCCCGACGACCGGTATAGTTTGCGTTCGCGTTAGCTTCCAAGCGAGGCAAATGCGAACGTGATAGAGCCTCGCGCGCCTTTCAGGACGTGGGACGCTATCAAAAAGTCGCCCGGCCTAGCAAAACAGGTCAAGGTGAGCGCGATGAAAGTTCGAGCAAGTGTAAAGAAAATTTGCGAAAAGTGCAAGGTGATCAAGCGGGCGGGTGTCGTCCGGGTGATCTGTGAAAACCCCAAGCACAAGCAACGACAAGGCTAAAGGAAGAAACCAAGGAATTAGAGAAAGATGGCGCGTATTGCTGGTGTAGACCTCCCGCGAGACAAGGCTGTTTATTACAGCATTCAGAGCATTTTTGGCGTTGGCCCGAAGGTGGCGACCGAGATCTTGGAAAAGACCGGTATTGATCCTCGGACCAAGGTTCGCGACCTTTCGGATGACCAGATTGGTGCCATCCGTCAAACCCTGGACGACAACTACCAGGTGGAAGGGGACCTGCGCCGCGAAATCTTCTCGAACATTCGACGACTGATCGAAATCGGTAGCTACCGTGGCCTGCGCCATCGCCGCGGCTTGCCGACGCGCGGTCAGAACACTCGCCGCAACGCCCGCACTCGCAAGGGTAAGGCCAAGACCGTTGCCGGCAAGAAGAAGGCCAAGAAGTAAGGACGAACCATGGCACGCAAGACCACAACCCGAGGCAAGCAGAAGGAGCGACGTCAGGTCGCCCACGGCCGAGCCTACGTTCACGCCACTTTCAACAACACCATCGTGTCTATCACCGACCCGCAGGGCAACGTGCTCTGCTGGGCCAGTGCCGGCCACGTGGGCTTCAAGGGCAGCCGCAAGGGCACCCCGTTTGCCGCTCAGCTCAGCGCCGAAAGCTGCTGCAAGAAGGCCAAGGAGCACGGCATGGCTTCGGTCGATGTCTACATCTCCGGCCCGGGTAGCGGTCGCGAAACGGCCATCCGCAGCCTGAATGCGAACGGCTTGGAAGTCAAGACGATCCGCGACATCACGCCGCTGCCGCACAACGGTTGCCGCCCGCCCAAGAAGCGCCGCGTCTAAGCCCTCTCACCTCTCCTCGAATCTCATGCCTCACATTCAAGTTCTCGATACCACCGAAAACTACGCTCGCTTTGTGCTGGAGCCGCTGGAACGCGGTTACGGCCAAACGATCGGCAACGCGCTGCGCCGGGTGCTGCTTAGCTCCATCCCGGGGGCGGCCGTGGCTGCCATCAAGATCGATCGGGTTTTCCACGAGTTTGGGACGATCCCCGGAGCGAAGGAAGACGTCACCGAACTGATCCTGAACTTGCGCGAACTGGCCATTGCCGTTGACCCCGACCACGAGGACGATGAACTCGTGCTGAAGGTGGACGTGCAGGGTCCGGGCCGTGTGACGGGTGCCGACATCGTTTGCCCGGAAGGCGTCGAGATCCGCAACCCCGAGTACTGCCTCCTCACCCTCAGTGATGAGAACGAGCGGTTCACGGCTGAATTCTTTGTGGAAACCGGCGTGGGCTACGTGCTCCCCACGGCGCAAGAGAAGTACCGCGGCGTGATTGGCCTGATCCCGATGGGCAGCCAGTACACCCCGGTGACCAAGGCCAACTACATCGTGGAATCCACCCGCGTGGGCAACCGCACGGACTACGAGCGCCTGGTGCTCGAAGTGTGGACCAACGGCAGCGTGGCGCCGAACGACGCCCTCACGCAAGCCGCCCACATCCTGGACAAGTACTTCCGTATGTTCTTCGAACTGGGCCGCGTCGGCCTGGGTCGCCCGGAAGTCGACAACGACGCCCAGGAAGATGAACTGATCAACGTGCCCGATATGAGCATCGATGATCTGGACTTCAGCCAACGCACTTTTAACTGTCTCCGCCGCGCAGGCATCATGACTCTGCGGCAACTCGCGATCAGCAATGAAGGCGAACTCACCAGCATTCGCGGCTTCGGTAAGAAGTCGCTGAACGAAGTGCGAGAGCGCCTCAGTCAGCACGGAGTGGATTTGAAGCCGGCTCGCGGCTCCTTTGCCTCCATTGACCTGTTGGACGACGACGACGACGATCTGTAAGGAACGAACATGCGACATAAAGTTGACCGACGAAAGCTTGGATTACCCAGCGACCAGCGCCGAGCCCTTCTCAATAACCTGGTGCGCCAGCTCATCCGCCACGGATATGTGCACACCACCCTGGGCCGCGCCAAGGAACTGCGCCGTCTGGCGGATCGCATGATCACGCTGGGCAAGGCCGATACCCTCGCGTCGCGCCGCATGGCCCGACGGGTTCTGGTGGGCCACAGCGGGAGCACCAACTACAACAAGAACATCCTGGCCGGGAAGACCGACACCGAGAAGATGACGATCCTGAAGGAACGCAGCCTCATCAACGGTGAAGACCTGGTGCAGCACCTGTTTGACAACGTGGCGCCGCGTTTCCGCGACCGCAAGGGTGGCTACACCCGTGTGGTGCGAACCGGGGTGCGACGTGGTGATGCGGCGGAAACCGCCGTCGTCGAGCTTGTCGACTAAAGTTCACCGCATCAAATTCGTCGTTGCGTACGATGGCTCAGACTTTCGAGGATGGGCCTCACAGGACGGAGAACGCACCGTCCACGGCATATTGACATCCGCTGTACGCCAGGTCACTGGCGAGGAAAACCAACTGTGGGGCGCGAGCCGCACGGACGCCGGCGCGCACGCCAAGGGGCAGGTTTGCCACTTTGACACCGCCACCGCGATGCCCATTGAAAAATGGCCGCGTGTGATGACGAAAGCGCTGCCGAACGACGTGGTGGTGCTGAAGGCGACCCAGGTGGCCGATGACTTTCATAGCCGCTTCTGGGCGAAGCATCGGCATTACCAGTACCGGATCATGACCGGAGTCCGCGATCCGCACCGCGCGCGATACGCCTACTGGAGCCCCGGGGCTCTGGACTTCGACCGCATGCAAGCCGCCGCCGCTCATTTTGTCGGCACCCACGATTTCCTCGCTTTTAGTAGCCAATCGGTCCCCCGCCAAACCAACCGGGTGCGCACGCTCTACTCCGTAGAGATGACGCAAGTCCGGGATGAAATCCGGCTGGACGTGGTTGGCACGGCCTTTGTGAGAGGAATGATGCGACGCATCGCCGGCGCGCTCTGGGAAGTGGGGCGCGGAGCCCGGACCCCCGAGTCCATCCCCGAACTCTTGCAAACCAAGCGGAAAGAAAGAATTGTGTGGCCGACCGTCCTCCCGGCGGCGGGCCTCACACTAATACGAGTTGAATACGGGCGACACCCCCGACCCCAAGTGGGGCCAGGAAGTGAAGCCCACCGACAAAAAGAACAAGGACAAGACGAATGAATCGAACGTATGTGGCCAAGCCCAGCACGATCGAGCGCAAGTGGCACATTGTGGATGCTACGGGCGTTCCGGTCGGGCGTCTTGCCGCGCAGGTCGCCCAGGTGATCCGCGGGAAGCACAAACCCACCTTTACCTACCACATGGACTGTGGTGACTTTGTGATCGTGATCAACGCCGACAAGGCAGTGTGGACCGGTCGCAAGGAAGAAGAACTGATCTACTGGCACACGATGTATCCGGGCGGGATCCGCAACATCAGCCGTGGCGACATGATGGAGCGCACCCCGGCTCGCATGATCGAAAAGGTCGTGTGGGGGATGCTGCCCAAGCACCGCCTGGGCCGCGCCACCATCAAGAAGCTCAAAGTTTACGCTGGCTCCGAGCACCCGCACGAAGCCCAGAACCCGACCCCGCTCAAGGTGACCAAGTAAGACATGGCTACGAAAACTTCGGATCGAAACTACGGCACGGGCCGACGCAAGTGCGCCATCGCCCGCGTCTGGATCACGCCGGGTGAAGGCCTGATCACGGTCAACGGCCGCGACTACAAGGAGTACTTCGGTCGTCCGGTGCTCGAAATCCTGGCCCGCAGCCCGCTGACCGCTCTGGACATGGAAGGCCGCTTCAACGTGGTCGCCAAGGTCAAGGGTGGCGGCCTCAGTGGTCAAGCCGGGGCCGTCAAGCTCGGTGTGGCGCGTGCGCTCATCGAATACGATACGGAACTCCGCCCGCCGCTGAAGCGCGAAGGCTATCTCACCCGAGATGCCCGCATTAAGGAACGCAAGAAGTACGGCCGCAAGAAGGCTCGCCGCGGCTTCCAGTTCGTTAAGCGCTGAGAAACCCTTCTCGTCTTGTTCAAGCGCCCCGGAGCAGCATTGGCTGCCCGGGGCGCGTTCTGTTATTCGGTGGCCTTGGTCTCGGCTTTGGGGCTGGGAGCGTTCACCACCCCTAACCTCTCGCCGAGGCCCGGAAACTCCACCAGCGTGGCCACATAGCGGTGCGCAAAGTGCGCACTCACCACCCGCCGGATGGTTTCCTCCACCGATTCGTGACTTCGCTTCGCTTCGGCCACGAGCCTCTTCCATGTGGGTGAATCCCACTCGATCTCATTCGATAACATCCTCCCTCATCTCCAACCCCCCCTTTAGTAAAGTAGATGTTCCATATGACACGGAAATCGTGAGATACTATTTTCGTGCGGTGTGTGGTTTTCGGGACACGTTCCTTCGATGAGTCCTCCTTGCGCGAGGCCAATACAAGCGCACGCCACGAACTTACTTTCATCCAGGAGAACCTGAGCGAGCGGACGGCGGGACTTTCCGCGGCGAAGCTAGCGGAGCCGCCAAATCGCCCGGGTGGAAACCGCTCCGAGCACTAAAGTGGCCACGGTGGTGACCAAGAGCACGCCTACGGTGAGCCAGCCCGAGGTCTCCTTCTGTGAGCCCAACGCCGCCGCCATCACGCCGGTGCCAAAGACCACCACCGGCAAGCACAAAGGCAGCGAGATGACCAGGGCGATGAGCCAACGGTTCTGTGCCCCTGGCACCAGCGCCGAGGCCATGCCCACCGTGGCCGCTAGGGCCGCGCCGTAGGCCACCAGGCCGGCCAGCGCAATGAGGGGCTGGGTGACAGTGGCGTTGGTCAGGATAAAGAACGCCCCGCCCATAAGCAGGGCTTGGCCAATGCACAGCACCATCCCCATCAGGGCTTTGGCCAAGAAGATCGCCCCCGGGTCGGCCCACAGGCGCAGGGTGTCCAGGGTGCCCTGTTCGTCTTCGGTCAGGAACAGGCGCGGCACCGCAATCATCACCGAGAACAGCACCACCACCGCCAGTTGTGCACTCGCCACGGCCGGAGTGAGCCGCTCGGTGGAGGCGGGCATGGTGAGCGCCACCACGGCCAAAAAGCCAAAGAGCGTGGCGGCCAGAAGCCCGTTACGTGAGCGCAACTCACTCTGCCACTCCTTGCGCCACAGGGCGCGGAGTTCACTTCGGTTCGCCGAGCGTGATGGCGCAGGTGCCAAACCGGTGGTCCTCCTTGTCGTTGGTCGCAATGATGGTGGCCCCCATCTGGCGGTGCTCTTGCAGGGCCTCTTGCCACAGGGCGCGACCCGCATCGTCCAGGGCGGCGCTGGGCTCGTCCATCAGCAGCAAGTCAGGGCGGGCCTGCAGGGCCAGGGCCAGCTTCAGGCGCGCCCGCTGGCCGGTGCTCAGGGTGCCGGTGGCTTGCCGGGCCTGGGGGTGCAGTTGCATCCGCCGCAGCCACATGTCGGCCTCGGGCGCCACGCCTCGCAGTTGGGCAGCCAGTTCCAGGTGCTCTGTGGGCGTAAGGGCGCTGTAAAGGGATTGATCGAGCGCGGTGAATCCCACTCGGTGGAGGCCGGGGCGGGACACGCTCCCCAGCGTGGGCGCCACCAGGCCGCTCACCACCTTTAGCAAGGTGGATTTGCCGCTCCCATTGGGGCCAATGAGCAGCAGCACGTCCCCCACGCCAAGTTCAAACGTCACGCCCCGGAAGAGCCACCGCCCTCCCAGTTCCTTGCCCAGCCCCTCGGCGCTCACCAGGGCGTTCAGTTCGGCCACGGCTGCAGTCCTCCCGCCAGGGTCGTCCCATCCCACTCGTAAACGCCCACAAAGCGGGCATGCGAGCCTCCCTGGGCAATCCAGGTGCGCCCCACCTGCTCTGACATCATCAAGACGTCGTGCGAGTGCCCACCAAAGATCACGTCAAACACTCCCGTGGCCGCCAGCTCACGATCTTGGCGCAGCCCGATGTGGGTGAGGGCAAAGAGGTGGTCCACCTGGGGGCGTAGCTCTTCGGCCAGGCGCAGGGCCGTCTCCTGGGGCGGATCCCACAGAAAGTGGCTCAGCGGGGCCGTTTTCATGCGTCGGGTTACCATTGCCACGCTTACGGCCACTACGCCCACGCGGCCCGCCGCCGTCTCCAAAACCAGGGTGCGGGGCAAGTAGTCGCCGCCATCCTTGTCCACCAGGTTGCCGCAAAGCACGGGGTGTTGGTGACCCTCAAGTTTTTTGCTGAAGACGGCGCGCAAAACGTGGGTCTCGCGGTTGCCAATCACGCTCGCGCTGCAGTTCAAATCCGCCAAGTGAGCCCAGGCTTCATCCCGCTGCAGAGGCACAGCGAGGTTACCGGCGGTGATGAGATCGCCGGTATCAAAGTAGAGGTCGGCCGCCTCGCGCAAAGGTCGCAAGGCATGGGCACGCGTTTCGGTCAAACGGCCGTGCAGGTCGTTTGTGTGAAGAATCCGTAACGAGCCGTTACTTAAGGCGCTGGGCGAGGACGTCAAGCAGAATCGTCAAGCCAACAAAGGAGAGACCCAACCCCATGATCCAGCGGGAGATTTGGTCTTCAAAGCTCGCTTTCCCCTTAAATGTGGTCCGCACGCCTCCACCCCCGCTGGACATGGCGTCGCCCTTACCGGTGACGAACACCAGCAGGATAAAGAGCACCGCCACCAGCCCGGTGATGCCGAGGAGAACGTTGTAGATAGTTTGATTCATGGTCCAAAAGGAAGGAGAAGAGCGGAGATTACCCGCTGGGTGGCGGGCACCCGAAGGACTTCATACGCGGCCAGGGCCACCAGTTGGGCCAGGGTCGCCCCGACCATGATTTGCAAGATGCCGGAATGAAGCAGTTTGCGGGGCACCGAGGCGGGCGGAATGTACTGATTCTCGTACTTCTGCAGCAGGTCGCGGCCGGCGGCGACCCCCAGCGCGATGTGCTTGGCCTTGGCCGGGGCGGTGGTGCCCCACATTTGCACAAACGACCCCAGGGGCCGGAAGAGCGTGACCGTCACCAACACCGCCATGAGCAGGCGCAACTCCTGTTCGGCGGGCCAGGGCGAGTTCAAAACTCCGAGGAAAAGCGAGGCCCCAATGGCGAGATTGGTGCCGCAGCGGGGGTGAACGCGCGGCATGCGGGCCACCACTTCGGGCGTGATGGCTTCGTTTTGCTCGATGGCGTGCACCGTCATGTGCTCGGCAGCGTGAATCTTGGCGAGCGGGGAGAGCCGCAGAGCCAAGAGGAAGAAAACGAACGACATCAGGTCGTAAATCCAGGGGATTTGCGCCTTCGTTGGCAGGGCTAAGAAGGCAAGCAGCGCCACGTGCGCCCCCACGAAGAAGAGCCCGAAGAGGTAGGCCCCGCTGGCGATGAGCGCCCACATCGGCACCCCGCCACTGGCCGCACCGGTGGTGAGATACACCCCAAACGGAGTGGCCATGCCTCCTACTTGTCGGGGTCGGTTTTCGAACTCGAGGGGAGTGACCAGCAGGCGCGGGGTGACGAGGCCGACAAACTGGCGATCTGGCCCCACCACGGCCACGGCGCTCAGCTCGTGCTCCACCATCGTGCGCAGGGCGGCGGCGCCGGTTTCGGCGGGGGAGAGCGTGGGGTCTTGGGTGCGTACCCAAGGCTCCACCACGTCATCGGGGGTGGCACCGGAGGCAAGTGCCCGGGCTAAATCTCGCTCGGTGACGAGGCCCATGTACTGCCCATCCTGGATGACGGGGATGGCCCCGAGGCCTTCTTCGGCGAGCCGCGCCGCCGCCAAACGCAAGGTGTTACTGGGCGAAATGACGCTCGCCGCCACCGCCAGCCGGTAGAGCGGCTCGGTTACGGGATCCAAACGGGGCGTCAACCTCGCGTTCACAGAGGTTGAGGATAGCAGGAATTGGCGTTAGTCGAAGTCGTCAAAGGCATCTTGCGTCAGGCCAATCACCCAAATCATGAGGGCGTTCGTCACCACGGTCATCAAGCCGTTGGCAAACACGGCGAACCCAAACTGGCCATCCACAATGAGGGCAAACAGGCTGAATCCGATCATCAACAGACCAAAAGCGAGCCCGATGAAGCAGATGGTGTTGACAATTCGCCGAATTCGATTGACCTTAAGGAGTAACCCCACCCCCAGCAGCGCCTGCACGATGCCCCAGCAGGAACCGCCGACGCCCGCGCCCATCAAGGCCGGCAGGGCGATGGAGGCGATCCCCGCCAGAACCCAGTAGCCGCTAATCACGTAGTACAGCGGCCAGGCAAACGGCGGCGCTTTGCCCGAATAGCTGAACCCCATCACCTCTTTGGTGCTGCGGGCCATGTACATCACGTTGGTGCCGCAACTAGGGCAGATCTCGGTGGTGTCCTTCAGGATCATTTCGCAGTTCGGGCACACGTTGGTGCGCTTCTCCACGTAGCCCTGGGTGGCACGCACCACACAACCGCAAAACATGCACTGGTCCACGTGGTGGGGGATGGTTTTTTCGCAGTTAGGGCACTTCGTCATGGGGTCACCACGCCAAGCTCTGTGCTACCACATAGCGCGTAAAGTTGGCCACTGGGTTTCCACGCCTTCACTCTCAAGGAATTGCTGAAAAGCTTTGGTTTCTTCAGCGGATTCGTAAATCTGGTGCGGGGTCTTGTCTTCCTTGAGGCAATAGCCCACTAAGAGCCCAGCCGCTTCACCAATCACCCATTCCACCGGGTGCAACCGGGTGCAACCATTGGTGATGTGCGTCACACCTATGCCCTTGCCGGCCGCAATGACGTTGGTGACCCGTTCGGGCAGCAAGGCCCCGAGGGGGATTTGGAACGGCAAAGCGCGGGCTTCCAGGCCCATCTCGCCGTTGGCGGCGGGGTGCAGGTCAATGGCATAGCAACCAATGCCCACGGCATCGGGGTACTCCACCGCGCGGTCGCGGCCGGGGTTGCAGGCCTCCGAGACATCCTGCTCTCGCATGGTGAACCTCGCCTTCAGTCGCCGCCCTTCGCGGTGATACGGGGCCTTGGCCAGGCCATCGGGAGTGCCGCTGATCTCGGGGGCGAGCCGGAGGTCGGGGTAGCCCACGCCGCCATCGGGGCGCGGAGCTTCGGTGCGCAGCCAATGGAAGAGGCTGAGCGAGAGCTGCCGGGCGTCGTGCATCCGAGCTTGGCGCTCCTCTTCGGTGACCTCGACGATGGCCCCGGCTTGGAAGTCGTTCTGCGGCCAGTTGACCAGCGTGGCGGCGGAGCGCCCGTCCGTGAAGTGTTCGGGGTCCGCGCACTGGCGGTAAGTGAAGAGGTTTTGCGACCATTCCCCTTCAATGCCAAAGGGGCGCGTGGTTTTGTGCCGACGGTCGTAGTAGTTCCAACCAATCTGCGGATAGGGCCACTCTGGCGGCGCAAAATGTCGCCATTTCTCGTAGTCGGCCGGGGGCTCGGCGACGGCGTGGGGGTCGCCCCCAAAACTCATGGCAAACACCCAGGTGAACGACTGAATCCGGCCCGGATCGGCTTCCCCTTCGAGGGCATGAGGCTCATCGGTTTCAGCGCGGCTTTCGGCTCCAATCTTGTATTCAATGCCCGCTAGCGGGTAGAGGTCGCCCACTTCCGTGGCTTCCAGAATATAGGTCGGCAAGACCTCCGTTTCCTCTCCCGTTTGGTGGTCGCGCACGGTGACCCCCACCACTCGGTCGCCGTCCACTTGGGCGGCAATCGGTTCGGTGTTCAGCAGCACTTGCAGGCGTCCGGTGGCGCGGGTCGCGCCCAAAGATTCCTCCAGCACCCGGTGCGCCACGCGGGGGTCCACGCAAATGCGGCTCACCCACCCGTTCCCCGGGTTCAGGTAGAGCTTGCGGCGGGCCGGCAGGGTGAGGTTTTCGTGCATGCGGTAGTGATCGCGCATGGCGCGGCGGAAGGCACGGAACCGTTCACTGCTACCAAATCGCTCGATCCAGGGGTGCTCGTCGCTCGGCACCATCTGGCTGGTGAACTGCCCGCCGATCCAGTCCGTGGGTTCGGTCATCACCACCCGGAGCCCGCTCACGGCCAGCGCCTGCGCCGCCGCGCAACCCCCGGTCCCGCCGCCGAGAATCAGTACATCACACCGGATCGTTGCCATAAACCGCCCTTACGAGACGCGCACCGCGTCGGGGAAGTCGCGATAAAGTCCGCTCCGGAAGTCTTGCACCCGCGAGTAGACCTCGATGTGCAATCGCTCCAGCTCCCCGCTGCGCCGGGCCGCGTGCGTGAAAGCGGCCTCCAATTGCGTGAGGTTCTGGGTGCGAATCTGGATCATAAACTCCCCGAGCTCCGCGGGGCCGAAGCCAAACTGCCGCCGCTGGATGCTCCACGATTCCAGGGTGCCCTCCTGCTGCAAGGCCCCGAGGTAGGCGTTCACGGCCGCCACCAGTTCCAGGTCCTTGGCGCCGGGGGCGAGGTTCACCCAAATCGCGTAGGTGTTCACAGCTTCAAAATTACCAGTTCTTTCGCCAGCCCGCTCTACCAAGCATAGAAGCCAAGCCCCTCCGACCCCGAACCCGCAGGCCGCACCGGTATCCTGTCAGCTTCGGTATGAACGTCCGAGACCTCCGCGCGAAATACTTGGCCTTCTTTCAGTCCAAGGGCCACCAGGCATACCCTTCCGGGCGCCTGATTCCGTACGACGTCACCGGGCGACTCGACGAATCCCTGCTGTTCAACGGCGCGGGGATGGTGCAGTTCAAGCCGTACTTCCGGGGCGTGGCCGAGCCCCCCTCCCGCCGCCTGACGAACGCCCAAAAGTGCCTCCGCACCGGGGACATTGAAGAGGTCGGCGACTCCAGCCACCTCACCTTCTTCGAGATGCTGGGCAACTTCTCGTTTGGGGATTACTTTAAGGAAGAAGCCATTGCCTTCAGCTGGGAGTTCCTCACCGGCGCGGAGTGGCTGAACCTAGACCCGCGCCGCCTCGCCTTCACGGTCTTTACGGAGGACGATGTAGCCGAGGCCGCCTGGGCCAAGCACCTGCAAGGCGTGGGGATTGACGCCAAGGAGCGGGTGTTCCGCCTGGGCGAAGAGACCAACTACTGGCCGGCGGGTGCCTTCAGCAAGGGCCCCCCAGGTCCGTGTGGGCCGAACTCGGAGATGTTCTACTGGGTGTCCAACGATGTGCCGCCCCCGTCGGGGCCGTACACGGTCGAGGACTACCTGCGCGACGAGGCCGCCGGAATGTGGCTGGAGATCTGGAACGACGTGTTCATCCAGTACGAGTGGCAAGGCGAGCCGCAGGACAAGGGCTACCGCAAGACCGGCATGCCGCCGCTCCCCTTCGCCAGTGTGGACACCGGGATGGGGCTGGAGCGCACCGCTGCTGTGCTGGGCGGGCACCGCAGTGTGTACGACACGGACGGATTCACGGCGATCTTTGCCCGCATCCAAGAGCTTGGCGGCCCCAAGTACGGGGGCGAGCAAGACCGTGCCCTGCGCATCGTGGCCGACCACCTGCGCGCCGCCACCTTCTGCATTGCCGACGGCATCCTGCCGGGCAACACGGGCCGGGGCTATGTGCTCCGCCGCCTGATCCGCCGCGCCGTTCTGCAGGGCCAGCGTAAGCTTGGGTTCAGTGAACCGTTCCTGGCCGAGGCCGCTACCGGCGTGATGACGGCGCTGGGCGACCACTACACCGAACTCAACGAGCACCGCGCCACCATCCAGCAGACGCTGCGCCAAGAGGAAGATCAGTTCCGGCGCACGCTGGCCCAAGGGAGTGAGCTGCTGGCCCGCGAACTCGAAGGCGTGCAGGGCACGCTGCCGGGGGACGTCGCGTTCCGGCTGTACGACACCTACGGTTTCCCGCTTGAAATCACCCGCGAACTCGCCCAAGAACAGGGCGTGACGGTCGATGAAGACGGCTACGAGGTGGCCATGCAAGCCGCCCAGGCCCGCAGCCGAGGGGCGAGTGAAATGGATGACGTGTACGCCGGGGTGGACGGGGCGACTTGGTCGCACCCGGTGACGCCGACGGAGTTCACCGGCTACGCCGCGACGTCCGGCACGGGGGTGGTTCTCGCCACGCGGCCCGCGGAGGGCGGCGCTTGGCTTGCGCTGGATTCGACGCCCTTCTACGCGGAATCGGGCGGGCAACAAGCCGACTGGGGCACGCTCACGGTAGGAGGGCAAAGTTGGCCGGTCACGGATGTGCAGAAGGCCGACGGCGTGTGGGCGCATCGCGTCCAGGGCCAGGTGCCGAGCGAAGTGGTGGGGCAAACCGCCACCCTGGCCGTAGACGAAGCCCGGCGCGCCGACATCACGCGCCACCACACCGCCACCCACCTGCTGCACGCGGCCTTGCGCGAACGACTAGGGGCGCACGTCACTCAGGCGGGCTCCTTGGTGGCCCCGGATCAGCTGCGGTTCGACTTCACCCACGGCCAGGCCCTGACGCCGGAAGACTTGCGCGCGGTGGAAGACCGCGTGAACGAGCACGTGCTCAGCGCCCAGCCGGTGGTGATCTATGAAGATGTGCCGCTAGACGAGGCCCGCGCGATGGGAGCGATGGCCCTCTTCGGCGAGAAGTATGCCGACCGCGTGCGCGTGGTCCAGATCGGAGGCATGGCGCCGGAGATTGCGAGCTTCAGCCGCGAACTCTGCGGCGGTATCCACGTGCCCAACACGGGGGCGATTGGCCAGTTCCGGATTCGGCACGAGGGCTCGGCGGCCAGCGGCATCCGGCGCATCACCGCCGTGTGCGGACGCGCGGCCCTGCAAATGGCGCAAGCCGATACGGACAGCCTGCAAGCGGCGGCCCACCGGCTGAAAACCAGCCCGGCCGAGCTCCTGACCGCGATTGACCGCACGCTGGACACCCTGCGCGAAGAACGGCGCAAGCGCGAACAGATGGCGGCCACCGGCGCGGGCCAGGCCGAAGCCACCGAAACCCCGGTGGCGGGCGTGAACCTGAAGCGACTGGTGATGAAATCCGGCGAAGCCGAAGACGCCAAGCGCGCCGCCGACCGGCTGGTGGACAATGCCCCCCTGGCCGTGGTGGTGGTGGGCATCGCCATTGAGGGCAAGGTGCAGTTCGTCGCCAAGATTGGTGCGGAAGCCCAGGCCCAGGGCGCCCACGCGGGCAACCTGGTGCGGGAGTTGGCCAAGCTGACCGGTGGCGGGGGCGGAGGCCGAGCGGACTTCGCCACGGCGGGCGGCCGCGACGCCACCCAACTGGACGCGGCGATGGCGGCGGCCGAAGGCCTTCTGCAGGCCCAACTCGGCGCCTGACGCACGGAACCCGGCATGATCGAGCGACTGCAAGAAATCCTGGACCGCTTCGAGGAGATTGAGGGCCAACTTCAATCTCCTGAGGTGGCGCAGCAACCCAAGGAGCTTGAAAGGCTGGGGAAGGCCCGTGCCGAACTGGAAGACGTGGTGACGGTGGTGCGCACCTATATGCGGCATCGCCAGGAACTTGCCGAAGCCCAAGAGCTACTCAGCGACCCCGAAATGCGGGAGATGGCGGAGGCCGAAATCGAGCCCCTACGCGAGAAGATTGAGTCCGGCGAGCAGGAA
>CAZDWU010000004.1:43757-45502 GCA_964509165.1 uncultured Chthonomonas sp.
AGCCAAGGCCGCATCCACACCAGCACCGCCACCGTGGCCGTATTGCCCGAAGCCGAAGAGCGTGACCTCGAAATCAACGAAAAGGACCTGGAAGTCAGCACGTTCCGGTCCTCCAGCGCCGGCGGCCAGCACATGCAAAAGAACGAGACGGCCATCCGGATTGTCCACCGCCCCAGCGGCATCGTGGTGACGTGCCAAGACGAGCGCAGCCAGCAGCAAAACAAGCTAAAGGCGATGGCGGTGCTGCGCAGCAAGCTCTACGAAGCCGAACAGGAACGGCTGGCCAAGGAGCGCGGCGAACTACGCAAAGGGCAGATTGGAAGTGGCGACCGCAGCGAGAAAATCCGCACCTACAACTTTCCGCAGGACCGCATCACCGACCACCGGATCGGGTTCACCACCCACAGCCTGCCGTTGTTTATGGATGGCGACATTCAGAAGATGATTGACGCGCTGGTGCAGGCCGAACAGGCCGAAAAACTCGCCCAAGCGGGAATGTAAACCTTTCTCCTCCGCCGCAACGTAGAACGCGATATGACCCCCACCCCCGACGCGGAAAGCCGACTCTACCGGCTGGCGCAGCGCATCCGGGACATGGTTCCGGACGCCGACCCGCGCCTGCAGGCCTACCTAAGCGAGCTTGTCACCGAGATTGAAGCGCAAGACCGCGCTTTAGCCGACCAGAGCGAAGCCCTGCAGAAGTACGAAGAGGTGGTGCAAACCCTCACCCAGCCCGCCAACCGCATCGGCACCTATGTGCGGGCCATGGACGACGGCCTGGCGATGGTAGTGCAGGGCGACACTGAGTTTGTGGTGACGGTGAACCCGGAAGTGGCCCCGGAAAGCCTGATCCCCGGGGCGCGGGTGCGCCTGAACGAAGCCTACGCCATCGTGGCGGTGGTGCCGACCCTACCCACGGGCGCGGCGGTGCGGGTGGCCGAAGTGCGCGAGGAAACGCTGCGCGTGGGCGCCGACACCCAGGGCGAAGGCGGCAAATTTGTGCTCATTGGCCCCCAACTGGGCGAGTACCGCATCAACAAGGGCGACGAGGTGCGATTGGATGCCAGCGGCAGGATTGCCGTGGAGCACCTGCCCAAAGCCGGGACGCGCGATTACTTCCTCGAAGAAGTGCCTCGCACCCCGTGGGAAGCCATTGGCGGGCAAGAGGTGGCGGTGGACCTGATTCGGGAGACGCTGGAGTTCCCGCTCCTCCACCCCGAGCTCTATGCGCAGTTTGATAAGAAGCCGGTGAAGGGCATCTTGCTCTACGGGCCTCCGGGCTGCGGCAAAACCTTGATTGGTCGGGCAATTGCCTACAACCTCGCCCGCGAATACAGCGAACGGCTGGGGCGACCGGTGCAAGAGGTGTTCCTTAACATCAACGGGCCCAAGATTTTGAACATGTGGCTCGGCGAAACCGAGCGCATGGTGCGCGAGATCTTCGCCACCGCCCGCGAGCGCGCCGCCGAGGGCCACCTGGTGGTGGTCTTCATTGACGAAGCCGAAAGCCTGCTCCGCACTCGCAGCAGTGGGCGCTATCTCAACATCGCCAATACCGTGGTACCGCAGTTCTGCGCCGAAATGGACGGCCTGGTGAGCCTGGAGAACGTGGTCATCGTGCTGACCAGCAACCGGCCGGATTACATTGACCCCGCCATCTTGCGGCCCGAGCGGATCAATCGCAAGGTGAAGATCGAGCGGCCGACCCGGGAGGGCGCGCGGGACATCCTGGCGTTGTATCTGCA
>CAZDWU010000005.1:0-1217 GCA_964509165.1 uncultured Chthonomonas sp.
ACCAACACCACGCGCATGCCCAGGCGGTGCAGCACGCCCACCTGCTCGATCAGGTCTTTGCCGGCCTGAGGGCCGCCCACAAAGGCTTCGCCCCCTACCTTGACTACAAACGTTTTGCCTTGATAGAGGCTGAGATACGGCAGCGCGGTGCGCAGGGCGGCGATAGCATCGCTGCGAAGGCTGGAAGCAAGAGCGGATTTAGGCATGAGCAAGCATCTCCATGAGAACGGCTTTTTGAACGTGGAGCCGGTTACCGGCAATGGTCGTGACGGCCGAACGCGGGCCATCCAGAATCTCGTCGGCCGCCTCGACGTTGCGGCGCAGCGGCAAGCAGTGGAAGAACCGGGCGTCCTTGTGGGCCAACGCGAACCAAGATTCGCGCGCGCACCAATCGCGCAGGTCCGCTTTGGCCTGGGCGTCGGCATCCGGGTTGCCGTAGTGCGCCGGGCTGGCCCAACTCTTGGCGTAAAGCACGTGCGCCCCTGCCATGGCGGCATCGCGGTCGTCGGTCACGCTCACCGTGCCTCCACCCTGGGTGGCGGCGGTATGCACGCGGTTCATCACGGCCTCGGGGAGATCGTAGCCTTCCGGCCGGCAGATCACCAGGTTCATGCCCCGGCGGGCGGCCATGGTGGCGGTGGCGGCCGGAACGGCATGCGCGAGGGCCTTGGGATGCCAGGTCCAGCTCAACACGAACTTGGCGTCCTCGCGGATTTCGCAGTCCTCCAGCGCCTTCCACTCGGCCAGGGCTTGGCAGGGGTGGTTGGCTGCGCTTTCCAAGTTGATGAGCGGCCCGGGCGTGATGTCATCCAAAAGGTTGAGAAAACGCTCGTCCATGTCGGCTTTCAGGTCGGTGCCGCCCGCAAAGGCGCGCACGCCCAGGGCGTCGCAGTACTCACTCAGCACCGGGATGGCCTCGCGGATGTGCTCCGGGTGCGCCCCGTCCATCGTCACGCCGGTGCGGGTTTCCAATGACCAGCTCCCCTGCCCCGGCTGAATGACGAAGCTGCTCCCACCCAGTTGCGCCATGCCCGCCTGGAAAGAGGCCAGCGTGCGCAGGGAGGGGTTCATAAAGAGGAGGCCTAGCACTTTGCCCTTGAGATCTTCGCGAATCGGGCTCTTCTGCAGCTCGTGGGCGAGGTCCAGGAGGCGGCGGATGGTGGCATCGTCCAGGTGTTGCAGGTCAAGGAAGCGGCGCATCAGTTCCACCCCCAGCC
>CAZDWU010000005.1:1317-12330 GCA_964509165.1 uncultured Chthonomonas sp.
TGCGGCACAAACCGCACGTCAATTTCCGCTCCCGCCACACGCCCAAGCAATGCACTCATCTCGTCCGCATGGCGGTGGCGCAGCGGGTTGTAGGCCCGCACGTTGCCGTGCCGATCGGGGTGGTGGGTGGCGGCCTTGGGTTCGCGGCCACTGCCGGTGCTCCCCGTGACGGCGCTTACGCGCACATTTGGCCCGACCGCACCGTGAGCCAAGAGCGGAGCTACCGCCAGCGTCACCGACGTGGTGAAGCAGCCCGGGTGCGCCACCGGCCCGGCCTTCACATCCGGCAATAACTCCGGGTGCCCAAAGACGAACTGGCCCAGTAACTCCGGTGTCGGGTGTGGGTGACCGTGCATCTTCTCGTACTGAGTGGCCTCTTGGAACCGGAAATCCGCCGACAAATCTACCAAATGGATGTTTTTGCCCATGGCAAGAATCTCCCGAGCCACGCGCGCACTCTCCCCGTGCGGCAAGGCAAGGAAAACAAACGCCTCGTCCAAAGCGGCCACCGCGCGCAGACCATCTGCGGCCCCCACAAAACAAGTCGAGCCATAGGAGGTCAATAAGTGCGGAAACACGCTCGCCACCGGCTTCCCCGCCTGCGAACCACTCACCGCCCCGGCCAGTTCAAACACCGGGTGCAAGGCCAGCAAGCGAAGGAGCTCCCCGCCCACATAGCCCGTGGCCCCGAACACAAACACCGGCTTCATGAACCCACCCGCGCGCCCAAGCCCAGGGTCTTCATGAGGTGCGCAGCCAGGGCTTCGGATTCCAAGCGCGCATTCAGCGCCACGCAACCCGTCGCCGCTTCCACGTTGTCCACGCCCGCGCTATTGTCTGTGCACGGCCCCGTGATGGCGGCCACCGGGTAGCCAAAACGATCCTGCAGCAACTTCACGCCGCCCCACGCCCCCACGGGGTCGCTCGCCGCCAGCACCAACGCCCCCACGGTGGCCTTCACGTCCGCCGCTTCCAAAATTGCGTCTACTCCGTAGTCCCCCATCAGGCCATCGCCCAGTTCCAACACGATCAAGTCCGGCGAACCCTCGGCAAGCTGCGCCAACAAAGTCCGCGTGATGGAAGCCGCATTCGAGCGTTGCGTGGTCACGATGCCAAGCTCCGTAAAGCTCGCGGCTGTGCGCGCGCCCGCGTCCACCATGGCCAGGGTGTCGCGCATCAGGCTCACACCCGTCACCTTGGCCGCCGCCACCTGCAGGCCCTGCCGCGCAAACTCTTGGATCAAGCTCGCGCAGGCCGCGGTTTTGCCGCTATTCATGCAAGTGCCCACAATGGCCAGCACCGGCGGAATCCCCCCGCCAATCTTCTCTCGCATGGGCCCCGCCTGGCGACCGATGTTGGCCGGTTCCCCCACGCGCTGACCCAAAAATGGGAACGACAATACTTGCCCCAGCACTTCGCACTCAAACGGCGGGCCGACTTCGGGCGAAAACGAGGTGCACACCCCAATCACGCCGCCCATGTTCAGCATCTGCAACGTGTCGCCAGTCTTGATCTCGCTCGGAATATGCCCCGCGTACCCCTGCAAGGCGCGGCGATGCCCTAGTGCCCCCGCCACCGTGTCGCCGGGCTTCAGGTTCGAAAACCGTCCGCTCACCAACTCCAGCTGATTGTAGGTGCCCTTGCGCGAAAGGATCCGCACCGCAATCACGTCGCCTTCACGGCAGGGATATTCATCCCCCATCCGCACGTCGCGGTCCAGGGCGCAGTTGCGAGTCACGCTCGCAATCTTGTCCAGGTGCAGCGGCCTCATGACTGGGCTCGCGCACCCGCACGCGCCGCCAAGATGCTCGGCAGGGCCACCAAGCGGCTGAATCCCGCCGCATCCGTCGGGGTCCAGTCCTTCGCCGCCTCACCGTAGGTGCTCCCGCTCGCCGCCATCAACGAGTAGGGCGAACTCACACCTTCGACATACAGGCTCCCCGTGCGCAAGGTCACCACCACCTCACCCGTCACCCGGGTTTGGCTCTGCGTGAGTAGGGCCTCGATGTCGCGGCAGGCCGGGTCCAGGAAGTGCCCCTCGTGCAGCCAGTCACCGTAATTGCGGGCGGCCGCATCCTTCATCGCTTGCTGGCGGCCGGTGAGCACCAGCTTCTCCAGTTCGCGGTGAGATTCAATCAGCACTGTGGCGGCGGGGGCCTCGAAGGCCACACGCCCCTTCACGCCCAGCACGGTGTCGCCCAGATGCACCCCGCGCCCAATCCCGTAGCTCGCGGCGAGGGCGTCCACATGCTCAATCAGCGCCACCGGCTCCATCGCCACGCCGTCCACGTGGGTGGGCTGGCCCTCCTTAAAGGTCAAAGTGATCTTGGTTGGCGCTTTGGGGCTGGCAAAGGCGCCCTGCGTGCGCACCCACGCATGCTCCGGGACTTGGCCCTCACTGGTCGTCGTTTCGGTACCCCCAATCGTCACGCCCCACAGACCGGAGTTAATCGAATAGGCCGCGCCGTGCTTGGGCACCGGCATCCCCAGTCGCTGCAAATCTTCCACTTGTTGAGAGCGGGAAGGGGTGAGGTCGCGGATCGGCGCCACGATTTCCATCCCCGGTGCCAGGGCGCGCAGAGCGGTCTCGAATCGCACCTGATCGTTGCCCGCCGCCGTGCAGCCGTGGCCAATGGCCGAGGCGCCCGCTTGGTTGGCAAACTCGGCCACCATTTGCGCTTGTAAGAATCGTTCTGCGCCCACGCACAGCGGATACACGCCGCCTCGGCGCACGTTCCCCGCAATCAAGAATCGCAAGGTCGTTGCATAAAATGCAGCCCGCGCATCCACAAAGTGGTGGCTAATGGCCCCGAGCTTCTGCGCCCGTTCGGCCAGGTCTTCGCGCTCCGCATCCGACATCCCACCCACGTCCACCGTGACCGTGATGACCTCCCACCCTTCGCCAATGAGATGGGGGATGCACCAACTGGTGTCGAGCCCGCCGCTGTAAGCCAGGATGATGCGCTTAGCCACGCTCGACCCCGGGCAGAAGACGCTTCATCAGCACCGTTTGCGCCCCGGCATCGGGGGTGGCGATGAAGATCGTATCGTCCCCGGCCACGGTGCCGACGACCTCTTCCCAGCCTTGATTGTCCACTTCTAGAGCGAGGCGGGTGGCGCTCCCAATCGTTGTACGGACGACCAACATATTCGGTCCTGCCGGCAAAATCGCCACGACGCACGAGCGGTCCAGACCCAAGGGCAAGCTCACACGGCTGGGCAACACGTAGCGGCCGTTTTGGCGCACCGCCCCCAGGCTTCGCAGGTCGCGAGAAATGCTGCTTTGCGTGGCCGAATAGCCCTGCGCCTTCAGCATCCGCACCAAGTCGTCTTGGGCTTTCACTTGCCCCGAAGCCAGGAGCCGCCGGATCACTTCGCGGCGCTGCTCGGATAAAATCGCCATACTATGCTCATTATATGCACATTCTGCAGATTCATGCAACCGTATGCGCAAAAGACCCGGTCGATCCGACACAAAAACTCATGTCAGTAGGAAACGATTTCCAACCCCCTTCGCGTAATATGCAGAGAATGTTGCGATTTGCTGTCGTTCAGCGCCGTCTCTTGGTGGCCACTCTCGCCGGGGCGTGCCTCGCCCCCTCGTTGGTTTTCGCCCAGGCCGCTCCTAATGGGGCGCCCGTTGAGGCCGTGGATCGCGTCAAGCTGCGGGCGCACCTGGAGTTCATTGCCAGTGACCTGCTCGAAGGCCGGGACACCGGCTCGCGCGGTTTGCAGATCGCGGCCAAGTACATTGTTAGCCACCTTAAGCAGTGGGGCGTGCAACCGGGCGGGGTGGATGGCACCTACTTCCACCCGCTCCCGATGACGTCGAGCCGCGTGGTGCCGGACGGCACCAAGGTCAGCGTCAATGGGAAGGCCCTGGTCTACGGTGAAGACTTCATTGCCGACACTCAGCCGGGCCAGCTTTCGGGTGATCTCGTTTTTGTGGGCCACGGTTACCGCGTGCCGAACGGCGACAACCCTTACGCCGGACTTGACCTGAAGGGCAAGACCATCGTGGCCGTGGCGGGCGCGGCCCCGGCGGGTCTGCGCGGCCGACCGGGCACCGACTACGAAACCCCGGCCCTAGTGGCCCGGGCCGAAGGCGCCGCCGGTGTGATCATGCTGGATCGCCGCGCGGGCTCCCCCAATTGGGCTCAGCGCCGCAACCGCTCCGAAGCCGGCCAAATGCGCCCCGGACGACCGCAACCGGGCGTCCCCACGCTTAGCCTCGGCCCCGCCGGAGCCACGGCTCTGCTCAACGGTTCCGGTCTCGATGCCGATGCCCTCATGGGTGCCACCGTGGCCCCGGAACTGCTGAAGACCAAGGCCTTCCGCGCCGAAGTGAGCGCTTCTGTCCAAGTGGATACGCAAGAAAGTGTTTCCCACAACGTGTGCGGGCTCATCCCGGGCACCGACCCCACCCTGAAGGCCGAGACCGTCATTCTGGGCGCCCACTATGACCACATCGGGATGCGGGAAGTGCCGGCCGGCCAAGACGGGATCTTCAACGGGGCCGATGACGACGGTAGCGGCACGGTCGCCCTCCTGAACATGGCCGAAGCCATTGCCAAGAACCCTGTTAAGCCCAAGCGATCGATCCTCTTCCTCTGGTTCACGGGCGAAGAGCGGGGCTTGCTCGGCTCGCGAGAGTTCGTCGCCAACCCGACGGTGGACCTGAGCAAGGCCGCCGCCATGTTCAACATTGACATGATTGGGCGGAGCAAGGAAACCAGCGCCGATATCCCGGCCAACCAAGACCTCGTCCGCAAGGGTCAGGTTTATCTGATTGGCCCGAAGGTGTTCAGCCCGGCCCTCGACGCGCTGATGAACCGCGTGAACAACAGCTACCAAAAGCTCAACCTCGACCAGCGTTACGACGACCCGAACGATCCCAACCGCTTCTGGGCGCGCAGCGACCACTACCCGTTCGCCGAAGTTGGCATCCCTGCCGCGTTTTTCTTCAGCGGCGTGCACGAGGACTATCACCAACTGAGCGACCACGTCGAGAAGATCGACTTCGAGCAGCTGGAAACCATCAGCCGAGCCGTCCTCGCCATGCTGTGGGAGGCTGCCAACACGCCCGTCTCCCCCCGAGCGGCGGGGGTCACCAACCCGAACGCGCGCGGCTAAACCGGAAGCGCGTGCTCGTGCAGAGCTTGCGCTTCCACAAATTCAAGACAGGCCTCGTGGGTCGCATTCAATACGACCGGCGGGGCCACATCATTTTCCAGAGCCTCGGCCCAGCGCATCACACTCAGGCACCACCGGTCGCCCGGGCGCAGCCCCGGAAATCCGTACTCCGGACGCGGGCTGGTCAGGTCGTTCCCCATCGTAACGGAGAAGGCCAAGAATTCCGCCGTCATCACCGCGCATACGGTGTGCATGCTCATGTCCTCCGGGCCAGACTCGCAGCAGCCATCGCGCCAGTAGCCCGTCATGGGCATCACCGAGCAACTCTGGAGCGGTTCGCCGAAAACGTTACGAGCGGGGCGCCGTGACATATCTCTTAGACGCTTTGGCGAGGCATTCCGGCGACACCAGACCCAAAAAGCATCAACCCCGGCGGAAAGCCACCGGGGTTGATGAGGATGATCCTTACGGACTCGGTGCGAGTCGTCAGGACTTGGGGAACTTGCTGATGTACTTGTTCGGGTCTTCCTTGAACGGCTCGGGGCAGCCCGCGCAGCAGAAGTAGTAGCGAACGCCGTCCACGTCTTGGTAGCCCACGGCCTTCTCCACGCTTTCGACTTCTTTGTCCATCACTGGGCACCAGAGCTTGCCGTCCTTCTTGAAGGCCACCGGTTCGGCCGTCGCGCCGCCTTCGGTCTTGCTGGTCTCGCCCGAGTCCGTCGTGGCGGGCGGGGTCGTACCTTCTTCCGCCGGAGCAGCCGGCGAGCAGCCAACGAGAGCGGCGCCCACAACAAGCGCCAACAAACTACCAATGAATAATTTCATCGTACCTATAATAACAACTTTTCTCCCTCGGGCGTTCCATTCAGGTTCAAAATGAATCGCATGGCCGGTCGCATTGAGGTGAAGGAGTGGGGACTGCTTCCCGATGGTCGCCCCGTGCACCTGATCGCGCTCACTTTTCCCAACGGCTGCGAGCTCGTGATTTCCGACCTCGGCGGGATCGTCACCAAAGTCCAGGTGCCGACCAAGGCCAGCGGCCTGCAAAACATGGTGCTGGACCTGCCCGCGCCCGCCGACTATTTGGCCGCTCGCAGCTACCTCGGTGCGATTGCGGGTCGCTTTGCCAACCGCATTGAAGCCGGGCGCTTCCTGGTGGATGGCGTCGCGTATCAGCTCGCCACCAATGACTTGCCGGGGGACGTGCCCTGCCATCTTCACGGTGGCAACGTAGGTTTTGACCAGCGACTTTGGAAGGCCGAGCCCTTTTCTGAAGGCGACACCCTCGGTGTGCGCCTGGATTACACCAGCCCCGCCGGGGAAGAGGGCTATCCCGGCGAACTTCACGCCACCACCACCTACCGTTGGACGGAAGACGGCACCTGGGAGATTGAATATGTGGCCACCACCACAGCGGCCACCATGGTCAACCTCACTCAGCATTCCTACTTTGATTTGGGCGCGGCGCGCACGGGCCATACGCGGGACCTCCAACTGCGGGTCGACGCCGAGGCTTACACCCCGGTGGGCCCGGACATGATTCCGCGCGGCGAAATCGCCTCGCTGGCGGGCACCCCGCTTGATTTGAGAAGCACCACCCGCCTAGGCGACCTCTACCACTCCCCCGACCCCCACGGCCACCTCATCCAAGGCGGACTGGACCACAACTATGTGCTGAACGGCACCCCCGGCCAAATGCGCAGTGTGGCCTGGCTGACCAACCCCGAATCCGGCGTGGCCATGACCATGAGCACAGACCAGGCCGGGCTGCAGATTTACACCAGTGTGGTGTTGGATTGCGGTCCGTGGCGCAAGTATGACGGGGTGTGCCTGGAAGCTCAGAACTTCCCCAACGCCCCGAACGTGCCTTCGTTCCCCAGCGCGTGCCTTCGCCCGGGACAGGTGTATCTGCACCGCACGGAGTACGCCTTCCGCCCGCTGGATTAACCCGCGATGATCTTGGTGATGTCGCCGGCCGGGCGGATCATCTCGGTCAGTTGGCGCACCAGCGCCAGCCGCGCATCCCGCACTTGGGTGTCTTCGGCCATCACCATCGTGGATTCAAAGAACTGATGGATCGGCGTGGAAAGGGCCACGAAAGCTGCCTTCACCGCCGCCGCGTCCCTGCGCTCATAGGCTTCATTGAGCCCCGCCGCCGCTTGGGTGGCCTGCTGGCGGAGTTGCTCGCCTTCGGCGCTTTGCAGGTCGGCGGTGCCTTCCGATCCGTTCAGACCCTGCTTCTGCGCCGCCGACCAGAGGTTCAGCGGACGCGAGAGCGTGCTGAGCAACTCGGGCTCTCCCGCGAGTTCTCGAGCCATCAGCACCCGGAACTGGATGACCAATGGGTTCAGCAAGTCCTGCCCATCGCCCATCGCCGCATCCAGCCAGTCCGCCGGCACATCATCGGCGCGCGAGCGGTAGCGCTGCTCCATCAGCGACTTCAAGGCCTTGTGCGCACCTTCGCGGTCCAGTTCCACGCCTTGGGCGGCGTAAGCGGCCAGGGCCGCATCCAGGTGGGCTTCGTAGCCGGAGGGCGCACCGCCGTTCTCGGCAATTTCAATCAGGATATTGGCGGCGCGGCGCAGGCCCAAGGGGTCGCTACTTCCACTCGGGATGCGCCCCAAACCCAAGAATCCCGCCAATTTATCCATTTGGTCAGCTAAGGTGACGGCAAGACCCGCTTTCGCCCCCGCCGAATCCACCACAAGGTTGCTTTGGTAAGCGTAGTGGGTGCCAATGGCGTGCGCGACATCGGCGCTCATCCCATCCCGCTGGGCGTAAACCCCGCCGATGACGCCCTGCAGTTCGTCCATCTCGTCCACCAGGCCGGTGGTGAGGTCGGCTTTGGCGTATCGCCCGGCTTGCTCGGCCACTCCTGCCACGTCGGCGCCGTAGGCCACTTCGGCAAACGTACGCGCCAGGCTCGCCAGTCGGTCCGCCCGTTGCCGGATTGTGCCCAGCTTGGCGTCAAAGTTCATGCCCTGGGTGGCCGCAAGGAACTCGTCCAGCGTCCGCCGCTGGTCTTGGATGAAGAAGAACCGCGCGTCATTAAACCGCGCCCGCAGCACCCATTCGTTGCCCTTGCGTACGTCTTCATCTACCCCGCCCCCGCGAATCGAGATGAACTTGGGCATCAGCCGCCCCGCCCCATCTCGCACCGGGAAGAAGCGCTCGTGCTTGGCCATCGTGGTGACCAACACCGGCTCCGGGAGCTCCAGATACTCGTCCGGGAAGCTGCCTTCCAGCGCTTCCGGCCACTCCGTCAAAAAGGCGTTCTCCTCCACCAGGTCGCCGCTCAAATCCGGTGACCCGGAGCACACCGCCTGCGCCCGGTCGGCAATTACCTGCATCCGCACCTGCGGGTCCGGCTCCACCATCCGCGCACGGAGTTCCCGCACCAAATCGTCCAGGGTTCGCGCCTCGAACGGCTCGGGATGCTCAAACCGGTGCCCCCGGCTCGTCAGCCCCGACGCAATCCCTGCCCACGCGCACGGCACGAGTTCACCGTCAAACGCGGCCAGAATCCAGCGCACCGGCCGCGCGAAACGCACGCTCAGGTCCGCCCAGCGCATCGTCTTCGAGAACGGCACCTTCTCCAAGGCCGCCGGAATCAACTCGCCCAGAATCTCGCGCGTCGGGCGGCCGGGTTCGGTCTTTGTCACCCACACGTACTGGCCGTCGCTCTCCGCCGTCGCCGGATCCACCCCCTGCCCTCGGCAGAATCCTTCCAGCGCCTTCGTCGGCTTCCCTTCGGCGTCGTAGGCGGCCCCTACCGCCGGCCCTCGGCTCCGCTTCTCCCGGTCCGGCTGCTGCGCCAGCAAACCATCGAAAGCTACGATCAACCGCCGAGGCGTGCCGTACAGCTGCACCCCGTCCACACCCAGCCCGCGCTCTTCCAACATGCCCTGGATTTCGGCGGCTAAAGCACGGTTCGCCCGGACGATGGAAGACGCCGGAAGCTCCTCGCAACCGATCTCAAGAAGGAAGTGGGGCATGGATTTTCAGTTTACCGAGGCGTACGGTTTGACCTGAGCGCATCGGGTCAAGTAGAATCACCAGGCCCAGAGGAGTTTTGGGCTGGCTTCCCGCCACTATTGGAGGATCAAAACATAGCATGAAGCGAACTCTTTGGCTCGCAGGCCTCGGCCTCGGCCTCGTCGCCGTCGCGCCGGCCCAAGGCTCGTCCTTTGGTTATCCGTCCAACGCGGCCCTTCGCGTTGGCGCGGCTTACCCGCTGGACGGCACCACCCGAAACGCGGTGAACAATTTCATCGGCGTCGGTTTCGACTACTTCCTCGAAAAGTCCCTTTTCGGCGAAGGTGAAACCACCATTTCCATCGACTGGCTCGGCAAGAGCGGTTCGGGTGCCAAGGGCAATGCCTTCCCGATCATGCTGAACCAGCGGTTCTACAACGGTCCGGAACTGGAAGCCGGCGGCGGTCGCACCTATTGGTTCGCCGGCGCGGGTGTGGCCGTGATGGACGTCACCAGCACCGACACCGTGTGGGCCATTCGTGGCGGCGTGGGCAAGGAGTTTGGTCCGAACATCTTCGGTGAACTCACGTTCCTTTACACCGACGATGCCGCTGGCGCCCGCGCCACCAGCATCGGTGCTTACGTCGGCTACCGGTTCTAAACCCCGGTTGCCAAAACAAGAACCCCCGGCCTCTTAGAGACCGGGGGTTTTTCGTTGCCAAAGGAAAGGCTTACCAGCCGCGCGTGGCGAGCTGATCTTCCGGCTTGAGCGAGGAGATGTTGATGCCCACCATGGCTTCGCCCAGGTTCTTGCTGATCTCGCCCAGCTTCTTGGCGTCGTTGTAGAACAGCACCGAATCCACAATCGCCTGCGCGCGTCGGGCCGGGTCGCCGCTCTTAAAGATGCCGCTGCCCACAAACACCGTTTCCGCACCCAGCTTCATCATCAGGGCTGCGTCGGCCGGGGTGGCAATGCCGCCCGCGCTGAAGTTCGGCACCGGCAGCTTGCCCGTGCGATGCACTTCGCGGATGAGTTCCAGCGGGGCTTGGTGATCCTTGGCCAGCTTGAACAGCTCGTCCTCGCGGGCGGCCTGCACCTGGCGGATCTCCTTCATGATCGTGCGCATGTGCCACACGGCGTGCACCACATCGCCCGTGCCGGCTTCACCCTTGGTGCGGATCATCGCCGCGCCTTCGCCGCAGCGGCGGAGGGCTTCCCCCAGGTTGCGCGCGCCGCACACAAACGGCACCGTAAAGGCGTGCTTGTCCACGTGGTTTTCTTCGTCGGCCGGGGTCAGCACTTCACTTTCGTCAATGAAGTCCACTTCCAGCGCTTGCAGGATTTCGGCTTCGACAAAGTGACCGATGCGGCACTTGGCCATCACCGGGATGTCCACCGCTTCCTTGATGGCCAAAATCATCTCCGGATCGCTCATGCGGGCCACGCCCCCGTCGCGCCGGATATCGGCCGGCACACGCTCCAGCGCCATCACCGCGACAGCCTGTGCATCTTCCGCAATTCGTGCCTGTTCCGGGGTCGTGACGTCCATGATCACGCCGCCCTTCAGCATCTCGGCCAGGCCGACCTTCTCGCGCCAGGTCTTGGCCGCATTGACTACGCCGTTGTTGCTCATCGCCTTGGCCTACGAGTATACGGAGCGGGGAAACGCGCCGACCGGGACAACCGTACAACCTACGGGGATGAATCGGGACGAAAGGTCGCTACGTTGGTGGGAAATCTTTGGGGACGAGTGGCGCAGCCGCCAGATGCCCGGGTTCTTGCATCCCGATGAACACGACCCGAACCTGATGTGGGCGGAAGTGCGCCCTCACCGCGACGCCCTCGGCATTTACGTGGAAGAGGAGATGGCGCAGTGCGTCTATCGTCTGCACCCCGAACCCCCC
>CAZDWU010000005.1:12430-17619 GCA_964509165.1 uncultured Chthonomonas sp.
ACCCAGTGGCCCGTACAATAGCCGCATGAGCCGCGCCCGCGCCCTGCAACTCAGCGCCGGGTGTGCCGCCACTCCCCGCGAGATTGAGCGCGTGGCCCGGGAGGTAGGGCCGGAGTTGGCCGCCTGGGCCTTCACCCAGTGGGCACTGCGCGCCAAGGCGGAGCGCAAATTCCCCCTCGGCCACGATTGGTACCTGGACCGCGACGGCCTGGAAATGGCCAGCGCCTTGCCTGTGGCGGCCTGGCACGCTTCGCTATTCCCCACCGGGATGCCGGTGGCGGATATCGGCTGCGGGCTGGGAGCGGACCTCATCGCCCTCGCCCGGCGCGGCCCCGCCGAGGGCTGGGAAGCCGACCCCACCCGGGCCGAGTACGCCGCCCACAACGTCCAAGTGGCAGGGGTGCAAGCCACCGTCATGCCTGGCTCCTGCGAACCCGGCGCTACGTACGAAGGCCTCTGGATGGACCCCATGCGGCGCGGCGGCCACGATCTGCGCCCCGACCCGCGTCTCTTCATCCCCCACGCCGTAACCTTCGCCGTCAAGCTTTCGCCCTTGATGCCCGACGGGGAGCTCCAAGCCCTTGCGCCCGGCGTCCGGTTCGTCAGCTACGAGGGGGCGTGCCTGGAAGCCGTTCTGGGCTCAATGTTCGAGGGCATCGCCGCCTATCACATCGAGAGCGCGGAGACCATCACCCAAACCCCCGACCCCGCCACCACCGGGGAGCCCGGCACGCACATCTATGAACTCGACCCCGCCGCCGTGCGTGCCCACGCGCGCGGCCACTGGGGGCTGGCCCAACTCGGCGACCACCCAGGATTCCTCACCGGCGGCCCCGTCGCCCCTTCGCCGTGGCTCAAAGCCTTCCGGGTCATTCAGGCCTTCAACCCGAAGAAATCCCCCGGGCCAGTGCAGGCCATCAAGAAGCGCGGCCCCACCCCCGCCCCCGAAATCCTCGCGCGGCAATGGGGGCACGACGCAAAAGGCCCCGTGGCCCTTTTGTGGACCACGGGGCGCCGAGTGCAAGCCGTACTGGCCGAGCGCGTGGATTAGCTCGGGACGGTTGAACCTTCGAGGTTGCCGCCCTTCTCCAGGAAGTCCTCGCCCATCAGCTTCTTCACGATGGTCACTTGGTTCACCTTGTACTTGCGGGCGCGGGGCGCAATCACATTGCACTCCACTTCCTCGTCGTGGTTGAACTGCGGGCCGTTTTCGGTCCACATCGCCTTGGTGGTGCGCAGCCACTTCGAGTCGTCGCGCTCCGGCGTGTCCATCTTGAAGTGCGCGCCTCGGCTTTCGTTGCGGAGCAATGCCCCGCCCACAATCGCCTTGCTCATTTCCACCATGTGCTGCACGCTACGCACGTAGGGGGTCGCCTGGTTCGTCCAGGTGCCGCCGTCCACCACCGCACAGTTCTTGGCGCGCTGGGTCAGGTCGTCCAGGATGCCGCGAGCCTTCTCCAGGTCGCTCTGCAGCCGCCAAATGCCGCAGTAATTCCACATCGTGTCGGCCAGTTCGGCCTGCAGTTGGTAGGGGTTCTCCTTGCCGTTCGGGTTGGCCAGGCCGGCATAGTGCGATTCGTGGCGCTGACGGGCGTCGCTGATCCACTTGCTGTCCAGGCTCGCCGCGTCGGTGTCCATCTCGCGCAGATAAGCCGTGATGCCCTGGGCGGTGAGTTCGCCGCCGGTCAAGCACGAAAGCAGCGCGTTGGCGCCCAGGCGGTTCGCGCCGTGGTACTGATAATCCGCTTCCCCGGCGGCATACAGGCCCGGGATGCTCGTCATCTGGTTGCGCGGGCTATCCAGGTTCAGCGTGGCGCCGTCGGTGCCCTTTTCGTAGTCCACCCACAGGCCGCCCATCGTGTAGTGCACGGCCGGGTAGATGCGCATCGGCTGCGTCACCGGGTCTTCGCGCATGAACTTCTCGTAGATCTCCAGCACGCCGCCCAGCTTGTCCATGATGAGTTCACGGGACATGCCGCGCTCGCGGTGCAGGTGCGAAATGTCGAGGTACACCTGCTGGCGACCCTTGACCCCGCGCCCCATGCGGCACACGCAGTAGATGATGAAGCTGACAATGTCGCGCGAGAGCAAGTTGCCGTAAACCGGGTCCAGCTCTTCGCACACGTACCAGCGGTCAGCTTCCGGGATGTCAGACGGCGTACGTGCGTCCATCGGGTCACGCGGCACCCACACGCGGCCGCCTTCGCCGCGCACCGATTCGCTCATCAGTCGGCACTTGTCCTCGCCCGGGATGGCGGTGGGGTGAATCTGCACCATTTCCGGGTTGCCGTAAACGGCCCCTTCTTGGTAGGCGATGCTCACCGGCTCGCCGGTGTTGATAATGGAGTTCGTCGTCTTGCCGAAGACCACCCCGTTCCCGCCCGAGGCGATGCACACCGCATCCGCCGGGAAGGTTTCAATCTTCATCGTGCGCAGGTCTTGCGCCACGATGCCGCGCGCGCGACCCTTCTCATCCTTGATAAGCCCGAGGAAGGTCCAGCCCTCAAACTTCTGCACCAGGTTGCTGCTTTCGTAGCGGCGCACTTGCTCGTCCAGCGCGTAGAGCAGCTGCTGGCCCGTGGTGGCGCCCGCGTAGGCGGTGCGGTGCTTCAGCGTGCCCCCAAACCGTCGGAACGAGAGCAAGCCTTCCGAAGTGCGGTTGAACGGCACGCCCATGCGGTCCAGCAGGTAGATGATGGCGGGCGCGCGCTCGGCCATCCGCATCACCGGCGGCTGGTGATTCAAAAAGTCGCCGCCCGTAATCGTGTCTTCAAAGTGCAGATAAGGCGAGTCGCCTTCCCCGCGCAGGTTCACTGCCCCGTTGATGCCCCCTTGGGCACACACGCTGTGACTGCGCTTGACGGGGACCAGGCTGAAGAGTTGAACCTTCACCCCCGATTCCGCGAGCTTCATGGAGGTCATCAGGCCGGCGAGGCCCCCTCCAACGACGACGACAGTGCGTTGCGGCATAGTGCTTCTCGGTCTTACGGGTGCATCCGGGTCGGATACGGCAGACCGAGGTCATTCTACCGGGACGAAACCCGGCAAACATGGAGAACGATCCCTAAAGGCGCGTGCCGATGGGGCCGCGCAGGCTCGGTCCGGCGCCGCCACCGCCACCCGTGCCACCACCCGTGCTGCGCGGTGGCAAATCTTCCTCATCAATCGCAATCGTGCCGGTGAGGTCTTGGGCGCTCATGCGGTCATCGCCCTCGCGGGTGGAAAGCTGAATCTCGCGGGCCATCACGTCATCTCCCACCGAGTTGATGAGGCGCACTTGGCGACCCTGGCCCGTGCTTCGCATGATGAGCCAGTCGGCTTCCACATCAAAGTCGGCTTCCGGTGCAAACGCCAGCCGCCACGAGGTCGGCGAAATTTGCTGCCGCGCCTGCGGGTTACCCGTGGCTTTCGCCCGGCGCTGCCCCCGGGCGTAGTTGGTTTCAATCTGCTCGGCTCGAATCGTGATCGGATACTGCCGCAAGTTGCCGGTGTCACGGACCGGGTCTTGCGCCACCGGGTCGGCGCTCGGGGCGGGGCGGTTCTTCGCTATCTCGTCGGGCACCACCGGGGCCAGCGGCGGGATCGGCTCTTCCTTGGCCGGCGGGCTGTTCTTCGGCCGCACCAACATCTGCACGTTGTTGCTAAAGATCGCGCGGCGCTCCCGCCGATAAATCGTCACGCGCCCGGCTTGCACGTTGGCATCCGGCCCCCAGTACCGCACGTTACCGATGCACGTAATCACCTGGGTTTCGGTGTTCTGCTCAATGCGGTCCGCCCGCACGATGACTTCCCCGTCCGTTGCCCGCGCCCGCGAGTGAATGTACACCCGCCCCCGCAGATCCGTGCGCTCGGCTTGGATCGTCCAGTCGCGCCGCGTCGCCCCCACGTCCGGGTCTTGTAGCTTGCCCCGGTAGGTGAGCCTTTCCGCCACGCCGATGTTGGTCTTGGTGTTGAACCGGATCGTTTTGGCCTCAATCCGTCCCGGCCCGAACATGCCCTTCACGGGTGTGCGAATTTCCATCGTCCCCTGGCGGCCGTCGTACTTCCCGGTTTCGCTGGTCAGGTCAAAACCCTTGCCCCTCACCCGCATGGCGCCTTGGCCTTCCAGGGTTTCCACCGGCGGGTAGTACACGGCACTCGCGGCGGTGAATCCTACCGGAGCCTCGCCGGGGCGCAGGAACTGTCCCTGCTTCACGCCCGCCAGTTCCACTCGCATGCGGTCCTTCGTGACCCCGATACTGTCCACGGTGGCTTCGGCCACCAGCCGCCCATCCGCGCCGTAGCTACGGAAGACGCTGTTGGTCATCGTTAGCGTGACGGGGCGCTCGTTCCGGTTGGTCAAGCCGCGGGCCGGGTCCTGGCGCAGAATGTCGCGCACGACCCACACCGCCCCCGTCGCCCCGGCCAGAAGCAGGAGCGACGTGAAGGCTTGACGCCAGCGGAACTTAGTTGAGGGTGACATTCACGGTGGTGAGTTGGCTCGGTTGCGTAATCGTCACCGGTGCCGAACCCGATTGTGCCCCTTTTATGGCCGTGAGGGTGTAAGTCCCGGCCGGAACCCAGAGCTTGTACCGGCCATTGATATCGGCCGTGGCGGTGCGAATCAGGGTCGTCCCCTGCCGCAATTCCACCGTCGCCAAGGCCCCGGTGGCCGTCGGCTGCACGAGTCCCGTGAGGTTGTAAGGCAGCGGCGGCGGGTCGCCTCCTCCCACCGGAGAGAGGGCCACATCGCCCACATCCACCACGCCCCCCACCGGCGGCGAAGCCGGACTGAAGAAGCCATCGAAGAAGCCGGTGGCGGCAATGGTTCCGCGCAATCCAAAGAACACGGCCTGGCTGGCCGGGTCATACGCCACCTGCGTGAGGATAAACACCCCGCTGGCATCGGTGGTGGCGCTGCGCCCCGCGAAGGTCACCGCCGCCCCGGGGATGACCGCACCCCCGGAAGAACTCACTGCCCGCCCGCGCACACTCACCGTTTCGGGGCCAATATAGAGGTCGCCGAGGTCGCGGTTGGCCGTAGCCGCCGCAAAGGTAAAGGTCTGGATGACCGGACTGCCCGTGCTCGGGCTGTAGGTCACCACCACCTGATTCGTGCCGCTGGGCGCGGTGATTTGGAAGAAACCGTCAAAGGCATCCGTCGCCACGCTGGTGGTGCCCACGCGCACGCTGGCCACCGGGTTCGGAGG
>CAZDWU010000005.1:17719-27958 GCA_964509165.1 uncultured Chthonomonas sp.
CCGGTCCGTCAGGGTCGCGGCTCGGTAGAGCAGCTTGCGCCCGAGCATGAGCTTGTACTCGGTGCCCGGCCGCAGTCCGGTCAAGGTCACCCGGTACGTCTGCGCTCGGCCCGCGCCGCGAATGTCGCGGTAGAGGCTCGGCCCCACCTGCACCTGCAGGCCGCCGGCCAGGGGCGGCATGCCGCTGTCCCAAGCGCGGTCAAAAGTATCCGAGGCACGCCGAGACTGGCCAATCAAAGCCCGGCTGGTGAGCCCGCCTCCCGTCACCTGCACAATCATCTCCCAGTCCGGTTTGGGTTCGGCGGCGTTGCCGCCCGTGCGGGTCCCCGCCCCGAATGAGGACGGCGTGAAGGTCATGATCGCGCCTTCCGTGCGGTCGCATCGCACCCAGAAGGCCGCGCCCCTCGGCACCGTGCTGAGCGGCGTGAGCGAGCCCTGGTAGATGTTCACATTGTCGCGCCCAAAACCGAACATGGTCGTCCCAATAATCGTCCCGCGCGCCTGGCTGTAGGTGGCCGGGGCTTCGGTCGTGGTCGTTACGGTAATGCGGCTGAAGGGGATGTCCTCGTTCAGCGGGTTCGCCACCATGTTCCAGCCGGGTTCCAGCGGGATGGAAACGGGCTCGCTAGTGTCGCGCACGCCGCGCACCGTGCGGTTCACCGCACTGCCCAGCGAGAGGTACGCCCCGCGCCCGGCCAACATGCCGCCTTCATTGGGGAAGAGGTCAAACTGGCCTGTGCTGGGGCTCCAGCGGCCCAGCAGAGTCTGGTTTTCGGTCAGCCCGAGCACCCGGTCGGCGCGGTGACGATACGGCGTGCCGATGGGGGCATAAAGCGAGAGCCCAGCGGGCAAGGTGACGCCAATCGGGGCCAAGTCTCCGGCTCCTCGTAAGTCAAGCGCCACCGGACCGTAACCCTTGTTGAACTGCCGGTCAATCACCTGCACGTTGTCGCGGAACACTTGGATCCGCAGCGGCTGCGCCGGCACAAAGTTGGCATCCGAAATCGTGGTGCCAAAGGCAAACCGCTGCACCGGAATGTCCACCGGCCCGCTCAGACGGCTGCTGGTCACACGCACGACGTAGCTGCCCGTGCTGGGCACCCCGCGCACCGTGCCGTAGAGATTGCGCGGCACTGGCGACGAGCCCGTCGCAAATGAACCGGCGGGCAAACTCAGCCGCGTCAGCATCCCCGCAAAGGGAACGTCCACCATCGTGCGGTACGGCACGGTACCGCTCGTCGCCGGGAAGTTAGGCGCCACCGAACCGTAGGCCCCCGCGATCTCCAGCACGTCGTCCTGGACGCTCGTCAGGAACCGGGTACCGTCCTCGCGCCAGTACACGGGGAAGGCGCGGCCCCCAAACAGGGTCTCGTTGCCGTTGGGTTCCAGCTGGAAGGCGTTGGCTACAATCGCAAACACGCCGAAGTCGCTGCTGCCCGGGGTTGGGTCGAGCGGGAAGGCTTGGACGTGGAGCTTCGGACCCGGGATCAGGTCGCTATCCAGCACGCGTTGCTCTTCAAACCACTCCGCAAAGGTCTTGCCTTCCACCGTGGCATTGGCGCGGCCCGCCGCCGCATCCAGCGCGACTTGCCCCAGCGCCACCAGGCTGGCTTCGTTGGGGTAGCTGGCCGGGCTGAGCTGATAGCGCGCGTTGAACTGCACCAAGAACCCCGGCACCTCGGCCAACAGCCGATTCCAGGCCGTGCCGGCCATCTGGAACCGAAGCAGGAAGATCCCGCCCGTGCTACCGCCCGCCGGGAGCGGCGTGGACACCAGATTCGGGGCGATAAAGCGCGGCGCGGCCAGGCTGGGCTGGTTCCACCAGTCGTAGAAGGTGGAGACGTCGTAGGCGGCGTCCAGCACCGCGTTCACGGCGTCAATGCTTGGGCTGTTCGGCAGGGCCCCCGTGGTGCGTGCCACTTGGATCGTGGCGGCGCGAGCTAAACCTTCCTGGAAGCTGTCAATCGGATACGGCCGGTCCGCTTGGTAGGCCAGCAGCATGCAATGGATGAAGTGGATGCTGGCCGCCGTGGAGTTGTTGTAAACCGGGAACCGGATCTCCGGCCCGTCCGGCGCGTTGGCCACAAAGGCACCCCCCGCTACCGCCGCGCGGTCGGGCAGGTCGGCGTCGTAGTTCCGCACGCGGATCGTCACGTTGCGTAGCGCCGGACCGTAGATGGCATCCATGGTCGCCTTGGCTTGCGTGAACGTGGCCTGCAAGTGTTGGCGATACGAAGTCGGGAACACGCGGGTGCCCGTCGTTTCAAACTCAAGGCTCAAATCTCCGGCCCGACCACGCGGCTGGAACGGGAGCTTCACCCCATCCCGATAAAGCGTGATCGCCACCGGCGAGGCCGCAAAGGCCGTGCGCCCTCGGCGCTGAGCCGCCGCACTGGCTACGCTTTCCGCCCCCAGGCGGACGAGGGCCTGGTCAATCTGCGCATCCAGGCTTTGGTTGCGCCCCTGCGCGACCTCCAGCGCGAGGCCCTGGGCCCATGCGCCCGTGGCGGCGCCCAACAGCAGGCTAGCCAACCAGAAACGTTTTGATGTCCGCATAACTCAGTGCAAGGAAGGTCCGAAACCGGCAAAGGTTCGGATGCCGCCGAGAGGATACTCCCGGGAATCAAACGGGTGACGCGCCCGCTCCCCTTCACCCGCCCTATGACTAGAACCCGAAGTTGAAGCCGAGTTCGATATCGAACCCGCGAGACTTGAACGCCCCGCTCTGCACAGTGGCATCCCGGCTGACGATATCCTGCCAGCGGTAGCGCACGTTCAGCGCGAGGCTTTCCCAAATTTGGTACTGGTAGGTGAGGCTGAAGTCGTTGGTGTCCTGCGGCAAGTAGCCCGAGGCGTTGCCCAGCAGGCCGTAAAACGTGAGGTTCTGGCGCGGAGCCAGGCGATAGGTGGAGCGCACCTCGCCGTTCCAGATGTCCTGTGCAAACTGGCTTCCACCCCCGCTCAGCAGGCCGCTAAAGGTGGTTTGGTACGTCCACTTGGGATTGAACCGTCCATCCAGTGTCAAGTCAAAAGTGGTGGCCTGGGCCGACAAGGCATTGCCGATGAATTCGGTGTTGGTCTGGCTCAGAGTGCCGCTCAGGAGGGTGTCGTCGTTGAGCGACCACGTGAGGCCCGCCGACGCCCCCAGGGTGCGCGTGTTGCTGCCAATATCGCCCCGGCTTTCGCGCTGGAACAGTCCCCCAAACCCCGTGAGTCCCGGGCGAAGATCCATCGTGCCGGAGAGGCTGAGGTTACGGAACCGGTTGGCCCCGCCAATGAAGTTGTTGCCGCTGCCGCCGCTGAACCCGTTACCGCCGTAACCCGCGCCAAAGCCTGAGTTCAGCCCGCCCAGCGAGGCCAGCGCCCCGGAGTCGCTATCCGTGTAGTCCAGCCGCAAAGTGCCCGAGGGGTACTTGTAATTCCCTTCCTCGTCGAAGTCGCGGAAGACGTAGCCCACACTGAGTTGCAGATCGCGGCCGTCCCCGGTGGTGCCCGCCCGCGTCACCCGGTTGAAGCCGAACGAGCCGTTGGCCGACCACGGCCCCGACATGTTCGTCCGCGCCCGCAGGTTGACCCCGCTCACGGTCGCCGAAGTACGCTGGGTGCCGGTGCCGCCGGTGAGTGCCTCGTGGCTCAGCTCCAGATTCACCGGGAAGGCCCCGCCGGAAATCTGGCTCTCCAGGCTCGTGCGCTGGCTGCTGTTGTTGGCCGTGAGCCCGGTGGCGGTGCGTCGGTGCCGTACCCCCCAGGGCCGCCCCCCCGACTGCACGTTGTAATACGCCTCCGCCAGGGTAAGGCGCGAAGCCCGCACCACACTCGCCCCACTGTTATCAATGGTCAGGGTCGAGATGCGGGTGTTGAGGAAGCTGAGCCCTGCCTCTTGCCCCACATTCGGGCGGTAGGTCAGGCGAGCGTCGGCGGCGCGTTCGTTGCGTTCAAAGCCCACGGTTTCTACCGCCACGTAGCTACTCGGGATATCGCGCAGGGATGCCGTCACGCCCCAACGGGCATCGCCCCAGCGCATATCAATGCCGCGCGCCAGACCGCTCCGGCCCCCGGCCCCTAGTGCCCGGCCGGTGGCCTGCTGCAGGGTGATGTTGCCGCCGGTGCCCAGGGGGATGCGGTAGTCAATGCCGAAGGTTTCCCGGTCGCCCTGCACCGTGGTCGTGGGGCGAGGCGTATAGAGCACCTCAATGGTCGTGTCGGACGGCATCGTCCGGTTGAAATAGAACACCGCCGGGTTGTCATTGTCACGGCGGTAGTCCACGCCTTCCACTTGCAGCACCCCGTCCGCCCGGATCGTCAGCGTAGAGCCCGTGATCGGCTCAAACTGCAAGAAATAGGGCGTACTGGGCGCGCCAAAGCCCTGGAACCTCTCCACCCGCGTGCTCAGGCTGCCGGTGGCCCCGGTGCGGGTCCGCAGCATCGTCACCCCCACTTGCCCGGCCGCACCGAAATTGTAGGTCAGGCTGCCACCTTCCACCGTCCCGCGTGAACCCGTCAACCCGAAGGCTTCGTAGGTCGCCACGATGGAGCTAGACGCCGGCACCACCCGCGCCGCCAAGGACTGACGGTTGACAAACGTGACGCTGCCGACTTCGTAATCAATGATGTAATCCTGGCCCAGCACCAGGTCCTCGTCGTCAATGCGGATGCGCTCGCTACCCCGCACAATTTGGCTGGACTGGAGGTAGTACGGCCCCGCCGTATTGTTGCCCGGCACGCTTACGGTGCGCGATTCGCCGCGCACCTCACTCCGCACCACTTGCGCCGAGAACCCCGACGATCGGTACGCCGCATTCACCCCGCGCAGGGTCTTGTCCATCCGTGCAAAGCGATTCGTGTTGGCCAGGGTGCCACGCACGTCGCCCAGGTCCACTTGCCAGTCGCCTTGGCGATAGTTCAGGCTCAACCGGTCATCTTGGGGGCGGGCCAGGCGGTTGTCTTGAACGGTGGCGTCGAAGTTGACGAACCCAAAGAGGCTCTGCGCGGAAGCCCGCACCGTGCCCCGGTTGGTGAACCCGCTGTTGCCCAGGCCGCCGTAGTTGGTGCTCCGGAAGGCGTCGCGGTCCCCGGTGATTCGGTGGTTGTGGTAGCCAAAAACCCGGAAGCCGCTCAGCACCACCTTGGTTTGCAGTTCGCGCACCAGGTCGCGCCACATCCGGTCAATCTCGGACTCTCGCTTGGGTTCCGCGGGGGCGGGGGCTTCGGCGGGCGGCGTCTCCTGCCCGGAGTCCGGCGCAACTTCTTGCGCCGCGACCAGCGCCATGCCTGCCAGCAGGCTCAGGCTAGCGACCGAGTACCGAATCCAGTGCATCGATATTGCCACGCGCTTGTTCGACCAGTTGCTGCCGGCGCGTTTCCATCGTTTTCGCCACCGACTCTTGTCGGCTTTGGAAATCCTTGAACAGATCAAAAATGCGCCCCGCGTTCAGGTTCTCGACCGTGGGAGGGGCCGGCAAGCCCAAGAGGTTCGTAAGGGCGGTCACTTTCGGGTCGTAACTCACCATGAAGGGCGGTACCCCCACCGTGCTGGCCAGGATCCCGGCGTGCAGTCGCATGGCGATCACAGCGTCCATGCGCGTCATGCGCTTTTGCACGTCAATGGGCGATTGCAAGTTCTTGATTTCGGGCACCTTGCCCCCGTTTGCCTTGCCGATGGCGCTGATGACGCTGCGGTCCATGGCGCTGTCCATCTCAATCAACACCGGCATCCATCCGTTGCTGAACAGGATGCGCGTGAGCTCGGCGAACGTCTCGATCACCGCCTTGCCCTTGTCCTTGCCGAACGGGCGCACGCTGATGCCGACCGTCTTCATGCCCGCCACCCCGAACCGAGGCAGATCTTCTTCCACCTGCGGGGCGGGCAGGAGAAAAGCCGCGTCGGCGGCCAGGCGCGGCATGCCTTTGTAGCCAATCTTGCGGAGCGTATCGGAGGAACCCGGATCGCGCACCACCACGGCGTCGGCGAGGTTGAACGCCTTCGCGCTCAGCGTGCGGCCGATCATGCCGTTCAGCGGCCCCACGCCCTGGCCCAGCATCACCACCTTCTTGCCGCGCTTCTTGGCCATGGCTACCAGCTTGTAGTAGTAGGCCACGCTGCGCATGGAGGTGACATCTTGGAAAATGCTGCCGCCTGGGAAGACGAGCGCATCGGTATCGTCCAGCGCCCGCCCCACTTCGTTGAAGTCCAGCCGGGGGATGCCTCGCACGCCATAGGCGTTCATCACGCGGTCCGGGCTGCCGCACAGAGTTTGGATTTCGTGGCCCTTACCGGCGATCCCGTTGAGAAAGCCCAGCAGGATGGCGTCATCACCCAAATTGCCGCAGCCGAAGTATCCGGCCAAAAGGAGATTCGCCATAAGTTGTCCTTATTGTGCCTCTTGCCGGATAAACGGACGCAAGGCGACCCACGCGGCCAGTGCGCCGACCACCCCGAGCACCAGACCAACCCCCACCCGGATGACCGTGACCTGGAGCGGCGTGTGTAGATGGCAGAAGGTATTGATGATGCTCGCCTGGCCGATGAACCCGGCGAGGATCATGATCTCGGGCGCGAGCTTGCCCTGCCCCTGGGTGCGGTGCCGCAACAGCAACCCGAGCAACAGAAGCGGATGGCCGATGAGGAACTCCTTGGTGCGAGGGCGGACCGGGAGCACCGACTCAAGGAGCGACCGCACGGTCAGCTCCAGTCCACTCACGCCGGCCGGGCCATCGTTGCCGGTGCGGGAGAGCATGAACAGCACCACGAAACCGCCCACCATGGACCCCAACACCGGTCCCCAGCGCATGGGTTCCTTGGCCAGTTCCTTGAGGTTGTAGCGGTCGTGGATGAACCAGATCGCGATGACGATAAGCGGCAGGAAGTGCGCCATCTTGACCCCCGCGAACTGCTGCAACTGAATGTAGTAGGGCAGCCCATTGAGCGTAGTCGCCACCATCAGGCCCGCCGAAATGCAGATGAGCGTGGTGCGCGCGAAAGCCCATAACGGGTTCTCACCATCTCGGCCACGCAACAGCGCGTAGGCCACCACCGGCGCGGCCACCGCGACCATAAGGGCAAAGTAACTCTTGGAAACGCCCAGCATGGCCGCCACGGACACCAAGCCCACCACCGCCGCGAGGCCAAACCGCCAACGCCCCGAGAACGGAGACACCAGGATCAACCCGATGAGGGCAATGCCGCCCAGCAGGGTCGCCGCCGCCGGGAAGGCCGGGTTCACCACCGGCTCGGCGAAGGCGCGGGGAGCCCGCACGGCCCCTTTCTCGTTCGCCACGCCCCGCGCGATGACCTGCATCGTCGCGCCGAGGTCTTGCATCGGGTTCTCCCCGGCCAGCGTCGGCGGACGCAGGAGTAGCCAGCGGATGTTGCGCTCAGCGAACGCCTTGACAAACCGTTCTTTGATGCCCCCCGGAGTCAGCCGGTCAATTTCGGCCTGCTGGATGGAGTGGAGGCGAATGGTGCGCCCCGGAATCTCGCTCACCACCCGCCGGTCACCCGCCAGGTTGCTGAACTCGATCGTGAGATAAAACATGTCGTGGTCGATGAGCGCCTGGACCAGCGACTCGACCGCGCTGCGTTGGCCCAGCACTTGGTCGCCCAGCGGGAGGTAGTACCGCGCGCCTTTGTCGGCGCTATCGGCAATCACGGCCCGGATATCGCCCGAACTGTAACCCGGAATGTTCGCGTGGCGCGCCACGATTTCGAGCCCCTGGGCTCGGGCCAGCGCTGCGTCGTCGGGGTTAATCCCGCACGGAGTCTCCAGGAGCAGCGCGACATCCGCCGGGGGGATGACGACGGCGTTCGGCGTCCACTCGAGGGGCTGAACCCCCCGCAGGGCCACCGCAAATTGGAGCCGGGCGTAGGTGGATTTGTCGGCGGCCGTGAGGCGGTTGCCGTCCAGCTTCAGCCGACCCGATTGCACCAGATCGTTGAGTCGCTCCTCATTCAGGGCAATCCCGGTCAGCCCGCTCGTTTTGAGGCGGGAGAGGGCCTCCTCACGGGGCATTCCCTCGGCGACCGAGAGCTCGTGCACCGCCTTCATCTCCAGCAACATGCCGACGGCGCGGTTGGAGTGCTCGACCGAATGGCGATAGGACAAGGCAGCCAATGCGGCCAGGAACATCAGCCCCCAGGCCAAGACACACCAAATGGGGAGCTTAGTCTTCATCGAACTCTGAAATCGTATCGTACTTCAAGTCTTTGAGGATGGCGTTTCGCCCCCCCAACACCAACACTGTGGCCATGCCCGCCAGGAACCCACCCGCGTGCGCCCACGTGGCCACGCCCTCTTGCGGCACCAAGAGCTGGGTGGCAAACCAGAACGCGAGTAGCACCCACGCCGGCAACACAAACGTGCGCCACAAAAACGGGATGATGAGCAGCTTAATGTTGTTGCCGGGGAACAGCAAAAAGTACGCCCCCAGCACACCCCCAATAGCCCCCGAGGCCCCGAGCACCGGCACCATGCTCTCGGGTGCGGCTTGGATCTGCGCCAGGAACGCAACCACGCCCCAAAACAGATAGAAGAGCGCAAACCGCACGCCGCCCAGGGCCGCCTCCACACTCGGCCCGAAGGCAAAGAGGAACACCACATTGGTGACCATATGCGGCAGGTTGGCGTGCAAAAAAATGGAGGTAAAGAGGCGGCTAAGGTCCACCGGGTCGCCCTGACCACGTAGTACATCCGTGATTTGCCCCGGCCGCATGGCGAGGTCCGCAAAGGCGATGCTGGCCCCCCAGATGCGCCCCTCCCGATCCCAAAAGTAGAGCACCGCGATGAGCCCCACCAGCGTGAGCGTAAGAATCGCCCGCTGGCGGAAGATCAAATCATCGCGGATGGGGATCATTTATCTGGCCCAGAAGACACCGTACTGGCCCGTCGGCTCGGGTTCGCCGCGCCGGACGAACGTGCCCTTGCGAGACCCATCCACCGCGTGCGGCACCGCCGCCGGGAACTGATCGGTGCCCCCGAAATCTAAGAACACACCGAGGGACAGGGCTTGTTCCCGCAGGCTGCCCACCGGGGCCGGATTCACGTTGCCCAGCGCTGTGCCCTGGGCGTTGTAGGTGTCGTCCCCCTCGGCATCAAAGAAGATGCCGATCCCGTTGGCGTTGCCCGCTCCCAAGCTCAGCGGCGAGGCCGCGTAGGTGTCCGAGCCCGCGTAATCAAACAGCGCCCCGAGCGAGAAATCATGCCCCGCCCCTTGGGACATATTGAGGAAGCCGTTGTAGGTATCGCGGCCCCCGCCGTCTTCCAAAATCCCAACCGCGAAGTGCGCGGCCGCGCCCTGCACGTACCACTGGCCGGTGTACTTGTCGTTGCCCATCTGATCCCACAGGAGGCCCGCGCCCATCCAGTAGCCCACGCCCTGGCCAAACACGCCGCACGAGTACTCATCGTTGCCGCCCTGGTCCATCAGCACGCCCACGCCCCCGGCCAAGCTGTCGCCGCCCAGGTAATCCCGCCGCACCCCGTTACCCGCGCCCTGAGACATGCTCACGTTGTGTTCGCTGGTCTGCGGCGAGGGGAAATCGATCACTTCGTCGTTAGCCGTGTAACGGTCATCGCCCGACCGATCGAGCAAGAGACCCGCACCTAACGTTAATCCTACGCCTTGAACTTGCAAGAATCCGGTGTACGTATCGTCACCATCGGCATCCTCCAGGATGCCCGCGCCCGCCCGCGCAAAGCCCTGCGCATCGGCGTACGAATCGTAAAGGTCCTTGCCGGCCAAATCGCGGAGCAAACTGACGCCATAAACGGCTCCGCCTAATCCCATGCGGTGAGACCGGTACAAATCGTCGCCATCTCCGTCCAGCAGCATCGCCACACCCAAGATGGCGCCCCCCGGCCCGGCCTGCGCCCGCGCCGCATTGCGCGAGGTCCACTGGGCAATCTCGGTGGTCGCCAGCGCGGCGTCGCTCAGGTACTTATCGTTCCCGCGCACATCCACCACGATGCTCGCCCAGTTTTGGTCACTCAAAGTGGCGGCCGCATTGATGTAGGTGTCGTCGCCGCCGGTGTCCATCACCAGCAGCGTCTCCTTGCCGCCGTGAGTGTCGTTGCCCGCGCCGCTCAGGATGATGGCCCCCCATTTGGTCGGGATTTCGACCCGGAACTGCGCGCTCGGACTCACCGTGCGCAAAAGAAGATGCGCCGCCTCCGTGGCCGCCGCCAAATCCTGCCCGGCCGCCGCCAAGTAGCGCCGATCAACCCGACGATCCAGTTGGCGGCT
>CAZDWU010000005.1:28058-31777 GCA_964509165.1 uncultured Chthonomonas sp.
GGGTTGCTCACGGTCACCGTCAGGGATCGCCGGTGCATATCCATCAAGAACGGCGCGTTCCACGGATTCCCCATCAGCCCTTCGTAAATCGGCATTGCAAACTCGCCTTCACGATAGAATGAGAGCATGCTCGGGTCAAAGCGTGCGGTTTGCGTGTTCAGCCCCACCACGCCCAAGGCCGCGTCCCAGTCCGTCAGGCTGGGGGCATTGGCCACCGAGGTCGAAGCAACGAGGGCCAAGGGCAAAGCCAAGGCGGATTTGAGCTTGCGGGCAATCATGGCTTTCTTCGCAGTGGTGTGCGCTGCTCTCACTTTGGCCCAACCGACCCCAGCGGCGCAACGAGAAGGTCTGCTTACCCCTCCGGCCCCCGTGCCCTTTGGGCGGCCCGAACCGCGCCTGACCACAGAGTATTGGACGCGCACCCGCATCCAATACGACACCCCCCGGCCTAGTGGGCAACTTTTGAACGATGTGGTGGTGGCGGATTTCACGCTTCCCACCGATCGGCTCGGTAAGGTGCCGGTGGTCATTCTGCTGCACTATTGGGGGGCGACCGACCACCGGGTTGAGATGACCATGGCCGACCAACTGGCCCGCCGGGGTATTGCCAGCCTCGCTCTCACGCTGCCCTATCATATGGAGCGCGCCCCCGCCGGCACCCGGAGCGGCGAACTGGCCGTGCCCGCCGACCCCGAAGCCCTTCGCCAAGTGATGGCCCAGAGCGTGGCCGACATCCGCCGCGCCTGCGACTGGATTGCCACCCGCCCCGAACTCGATAGCACCCGCATCGGCCTGGGCGGCACCAGCTTGGGGGCCATTGTGGCCTCACTCACCTTTGCGGTGGAGCCTCGCATCCACTCCGTCAGCCTGATGCTGGGCGGGGCCGATCTAGCCGGGATCTATTGGAACTCCTCCCGTACGGTCGTCCTCCGGAATCGCCTGCGCGGCGAAGGCTGGAGCGAAGACCGGCTGCGGGAGTATCTCAAGGACATTGAGCCCCTGAACTATTTGCAGGCCGATGATCCGCGCCCGATTTTTGTGGTTCGTGCGCGGTTTGATACCGTGGTGCCGCCATTCGCCACCGATCGCCTGCTGGCCGCCATCCCCAACGCCAAAGTCTTGACTCTGGAAACCGGCCACTACGGCGGCGGCCTCGTGTACGACCGGCTGATGAGCACCTTCGCCCGGTTCTTCGAAAGCACCTTTGGCGGTAACGCCTTTCAGCCGCCCAGCAACTTCTTCTCGCCCACTCTGCGCATGGGGGTTCTCGCGGCGGGGGACGAATCCGCCAATTTCTTCGTCGGGCTCGACCTGTGGCGCACGGGCAACAAGGGCGAGGCCTTTGCCAGCCTGATGGGCACCCCGCAAGGCATGCGCGGGTTCATCGGCGCGCGCGTGGGGAGCGATATCGGGCTCGGGCTGGTGCTGATCCCCGGCAAAGAGCCGACCTGGGGTGCGCTCTGGAACATCGTGTTTTAATCGAGCGCACCCGCGCCAACATTGCGGCCGCCTACCTGGAACTTGCCCGCCCCATTGCAGGCGTGCGCGTCGTGCGCGACCAACAACCGCTAGTGGTGATGGGGCCGGGGCAGCCGAGCTTTGCCAACTTCCTGATGGAATTCGACGATGCCGAGGCCCTGAATCGCGCCGAAGCCACCCTGCGCACCATCGAAGTTCCGCCCACCATCTGGGCATTCCACACGGACGCCGACCGCGCCCCGGACCTCCCGGGCCAGCTGAGAGACCACGGCTTCCGCCGCATGTCGCGCCTGCTATGTATGGTCGCCGAACCGGAAGCCACTCCCACCGAATCTGATTTCACTTGGGAGCAAGCCACCCGTCCCGTTGACCGGGATACCGTGGCCGGCTTCATGGTCCGGCAGTTCTTTGGCCACACCAACCGACACGCGCAGGCGGGCATCCAGCACGGCACGAGCCGCTCAGTGCATGCCCTCTTTGCGGCCCCCAGCATCGCCCGCATGACCGGGGGCGTGATGATCGTCCGCAGCCCTGGCATGGCAGGGCTTTACTGCCTTTGTGTCCACCCCGACCACCAAGGCAAGGGACTGGGCGGGCGCATCGTGCAGGCGGTGCGACGCGAAGCCCACCCCGACCCCGTGATGCTGCAATGCGACGCCACGCTAGAACGCTGGTACCAAGCGCTGGGCTTCCGGACCTTTGGGCACGTGGACGCGTACTGCCGCGACCGTTAGGCCCCACACCCCCTCCGGCCACCCAACCCATAATCCCTTTGGGATTACCATGAAGGTCAGCATCATTGGTGGCGGTGGTCGAGTCGGTTCCGACGCGGCGTTTGCACTTCAACTCGGTGGCATTGTTCGAGAGATTTGTCTGCTCGACGCGAACGCCGACATGGCGGCGGGCGAGGCCCTTGACTTACGGCACGGCGCGGCTCTGCGCGGCGGCCAGTTCTTTACCAGCGGCGACTATGACGCCCTGGCCGGTAGCGACTGCGTGGTCATCACCGCCGGTCTGCGCCGCAAGCCGGACGAAAGCCGCCTGGATCTCATCAACCGCAACGTCACCCTGTTCAAGGACATCCTGGCCTCGATGAAGGGCGTCAAGCTCCCCGAGCACGCCACCATCCTGGTGGTCAGCAACCCGGTGGACATCCTCACCCAACTGGCCGTGCAATCGGGCATGGTGGCCGAACACCAGGTGCTGGGTCTCGGTACGGTGCTGGACACCGCGCGCTTCCGCAGCCTCATCGCCGACCACTTCCACGTGAACGCGCTGGACGTGAAGGCGCTCATCCTGGGCGAGCACGGCGACAGCATGGTGCCGATCTGGAGCAGTGCCACCGTGGGCGGCGTGCCCATCGCGAGCATTCCGGGCTGGGCCGACGACACCGCCGGTGAACTCTTCCAGAAGACGAAGACCAGTGGCGCCGAAGTCATCCGCCAAAAGGGTGGCGCGGGCCGCGCCGTGGGTATCTCCATCCAAGAAGTGGTGGAAGCCATCGCCCTCGACAACGGTCGCGTGCTGCCGGTCAGCGCCCTGCAAAAGGGCACGCTGGGCGTGGAAGGCGTTTGCTACTCCATGCCGACCGTGGTGGGCCGCCGAGGCGCGCACCAGATCTGGGAACCGAAGGTCACCGATGCCGAACGCGAAGGGCTGCACAAGTCCGCGCAAGCGCTGAAGGACACGCTGGCCCAAATCGGCGTCTAAATCCTTTCTCCGCGATTCGGAAGCCGAGTTCCCCCGGGAGCTCGGCTTCTTTGCTTAAGACATTGCTAAGATTCACGCGCCGAATGTCCCCGTAATCGGTATGTTTGGCCCCTATTTTCGGGTAACCACACCGCATGTTCGGTTCTCGATGGATCACGGCGGCCGTAGGGATGGCCCTGGCTTCGCTTAGCCTGGCCGCGGATTTCAAGCTGACGATCATTCACACCAACGACCTCCATGCCCGCGTGGAGCCGGTGGTCATCAGCCGCCAGGAGTACGGCGGCTACGCCCGTCTGGCCACCGCCATTCAGGAAGAACTCGGCGCGGCCGAAAACGCCCTCCTGCTGGACGCCGGCGACGTGTTCCAGGGCACGCTTTACTTCAACGTCTACGGCGGCCTGGCCGACGCGGCGATCATGAATTACATCGGCTACTCGGCCATGGCCGTGGGCAACCACGAATTCGACCGCGGCGCGCCGACGCTGGCCAAGTTTGCCCAGCAGCTTCAGTTCCCGCTGCTCTCCGCCAAC
>CAZDWU010000005.1:31877-44978 GCA_964509165.1 uncultured Chthonomonas sp.
GCCGACGCTGGCCAAGTTTGCCCAGCAGCTTCAGTTCCCGCTGCTCTCCGCCAACCTGGATGTGGCGGGCGACCCGGACCTGAAGGACTTGATCCGCCCGAGCGTGGTGACCGAAGTGGGTGGCGAGCGCATTGGCATCATCGGGGCGACCACCCCTGACCTGCCCACCATTAGCGCTATGCCCGAAACCGTCATCATGAAGGACTGGGTGGAGAGCGTCAACAAAGAGGCCGATGCTCTCACGGCGCGCGGCATCAACAAGATCATCCTGCTCAGCCACAGCGCCTACGAGGTGGACGTGGCCAACGGGCCGAAGCTCCGCCACGTGGATGTAATCGTAGGCGGCCACAGCCACACCCCGCTCGGCGAGTTCGAGAATCCCCTGCCGGGCACCCGCCAACCGGAGGGCAAATACCCCACGGAGCTGAAGGGCGCGGACGGCAACCCCCTGCTGGTGGTGCAAGCCTGGGAATGGGGCAAGCTGCTCGGCCGCCTGGAAGTGACGTTTGACGAAAACGGGGTGGTGAAGTCGCACGCCGGCACCCCGCGCCTGATTGACTCCACCGTGGCCGAAGACCCGATCGTCGCCACGATGGTGCAGGCCTTCCGCGTGCCGATCGAAGAGATGATGACCAAGCCGATTGCCACCGCCGAGGAAGCCATCCCGCAGGGCGCCAGCCGCTCCGGCGAGAGTGCCATGGGCAACTTCATCGCCGACGCCATGCTCCACGCCACCAAGGTGAACGGCGTGGTGGCCGCCTTCATGAACGGTGGCGGGGTGCGCGCGGGCTACGAAGCCGGCAATGTCACCTTCGGCACCGCCATCACCGTGCAGCCCTTCGCCAACACCCTGGCCGTGGTGGACGTGACGGGCGCCGAACTGAAATCCATGCTCGAGCACGGCGTGGCCAGCTTCCCCGAAGGTAGCGGCGCGCTCCTGCATCCCAGTGCCAACTTCCGGTACGTGGTGGACGTGACTCGCCCAGCGGGGGACCGTGTGGTGGAGGCAACTCTGGATGGTCAAGCGCTGGACATGAGCAAGACGTACCGTATCTGCCTGAACTCCTTCACGGCAGGGGGTGGTGATGCCCACGCCAACCTCAAAACGCGCACGGGCTCGTACTACTACGACACCGGCCTGATTGACGTAGACGCCTCGGTGGAATACATCAAGAGCCTGGGCGGCACCGTCAAGCCCGTGATGGACGGCCGAATCACCGTCCGCCGCTAAGGACGGTGGTGGAAAACAAAGAGGCCATGCCGCTCCTTGAGTGGCATGGCTTTTTTGCGCCCCAGGCAGTTGGGGGTCGAGGATCGATTACAGCGTAGCGGCAAAGGCGCGGAAGTCGTCGTCCGCCATCATCTGCACGCCTTGCCGGGTGAGGAAAGCGATGCGCGGCGGAACCTTATCAAAGCCCCCGGTCGCCGAATCCAGATCGGCGGCAATCGCCAACATGCGCAGACCTTCCCTTAACGCATCATCGCGCGACATGTCTTTCCACGCCGCTTTGGTGGTGCGGATGTAATCAAAAATGCCCCGGATGCGCTCGCTGCCACTCCCCGCGCAAGCGAAGTCGTCGTAATGGAAACGCGCCCCGGCTGCATCAAAGGAATGAATCTCAAACTTGTCCTCATTGGCGTCGTACGTCGCGGCGATGGGGAGGAATAGCCCGCCGCCATTCACGGCCTGCACCAGATTGTTGGCCAAGGCCTGCGTGATGGCCATAAGTTTGCCATCGGTGCTGAGCGGCACGAGGTTCATGCGCTCATAAAACTTAAAGCTGTGGCGCAAAAAGCGGCACACTTCTACGCTTCTAGCGTAAGCCCCGCTGATGGCCAGCACGGTGGCATCATCTAGGGCTTCAATCTTTTCCGCCCGATCAAACATGATCAAGTTGCCCATGGTGGCGCGGCGGTCCGCGAGCACAATGACGCCATCCTGGAAGGCCAGCGCCAGCACCGTGGTGCCGTGAACTTCAATCTCGGGTGTTCCGCTCGGGTTCGGGAATCCCACCAACTTGGCGAAGTCCGTACTCATTGCCCCGACCGTTGCCGATACTGCTTGGCTCGGTCCGGGTCCACCCGGCGCATCCGCTTCAGGAGCTCATCCGGCAGCTGCGGGCGGCCGATATCGGGCTTCTGGGGCCCCCCTTCTTCCGGGGCTTGCCGCGAGGGTTCTTCCGGGCGGGGTTTCTGGATGCGATCGTCGGCGTAAATCATAGTTGACCTCGGAGCAGGGTTACAAAGGATTCTACGTCCTCCGCGTGGTCAAGTGCCTCGCTATACATCAAATCGGGCGGCAAAAGGCATTCGTGGCGAGTTTCGCCCTGGCCCATGGTGAGCCGGCCCCACGAGGCCGCCACCAACTTCTCACGAAAATGGCGCACCGCCGTGCTGCGAGCAAAGGCGCGCGTGGGCTCGGTGACGTGGTGCATGCGCACCACCACTTCAGTCGGGCTGGGTTCACCCATCATGTAGCCATCGGCGGCCAGCGGCGCGTAGAGCCCCTCGTCGGGGTCCAGATCGTGCCAGGCGAGGTCCAGCGACCGCGCCACGTCCGAGTGCCAGTCTTCCTCGGCGTCGGCCAAAAAGCCGCCCAGGATTTGCCGCTTGCAGGCCCACTCCACGTGCCGCGCAAACCGGTCCGGGTCGTTGAAGCGGGCTTCCGTGAGCATCAGGCACTCCTCCGCCACGTTGAGCCACTCGGCCACCGGCGGCGCGCCTGCGTCGAGGTGCTCCCGGGCGGCTTCGCAATACGATTCGAGGATGAACCGGGCCGTCGTCCAGTTGCCGCCCACCAACTCGATCCGGACGTCCTGGTCGGGGTTCCGGCTCACTTGATGCAGGGCCTTAACGGGATCGGCTAAGTCCCATGCGGGGGCATGCCCCACCTCGGCCAGCGCCAGCGCCATCTGCACCAGGGCCACCTTGCGGCGCGTGCAGGTGAAGGCCATATTGGCGTCGCCGGGGATGACGTGCACCCGCATCCATTCCCCCCGGGCGGCGTGGGGTTCATCCCGCGTATTCACCAAGGGCCGGCGGAACAGCGTATCCACACTCGCCCGCTCGGTGATGAACTGCGCCCGCTGCGAGATTTCAAATTCGGGCTCGTTCCGGGCACCACCAACTCGCCCTGCGCCCACGAGAATCGGCCGCACCACCAGCAACGGAGCCAACGCGGCAAATACGCCCTCAAAGCCCAGCGCCCGGGGGGCCAAGTAACTCTCGTGTGCCCCCCAGCTGGCGCCGTGGTAGTCCAGCGTGTTCTTGGTCAGGCGTACTCGCCGCCCCGTCCGGCGGTGGTAGGCCGCCGCCGTCGCTCGTAGCCACATCTCCCCAGCTTTGTCGTGCAAGGCCAGTTCGCGGGCGCTCCAGCACTCGGGGGTGGCGTATTCGGGGTGGCCGTGGTCGTTATAAAACCTGGCTCCGTTCGGCAGCACTCGGTCGGCCCGGGCCACGGCCGCATCCGTCACACTCGCGCCAGCATCAAATTGAGCGTCGGTAGGGTCGAACGAAAGCCGCTCCACCTGGAAACCCCGTAGGTCAGAGCGCGGGGCCTCATCGCGGGCATCCCACCCGCAAAAGACGTCGCCCGGGGTCGCTTCCACGAACTCCCGGGCGTCTTCGATTTGATTGTGGACTGTGCGTCCTTCCAGACTCAGGCCGTACTCGGTGTCAAGTCCGGCGAGAATCGGTCGCACATTCCTGTCTTGGACGAATGGCTTACCGCAGGACGCGGAAGCCACCCGTGCGGGGGAAGGGGAACGTGCCCGGAGCGACGGTGAAGTTGAAGTCACCAGCCACCACGCGGCCATTCTTGAGTTCGAAGTTCGAGATCGTCCCGATTGCCGGGTTGTTCGGCGTGGCGTTCGCGATCTGATTCACGCTCCAGCACTCCACCAGACCCGTCGTGGTGTTGGTGAACCGAATTCGGCCCTGCCACATAGCAACGACGTTGCTACCACTCAGGTTGTAGATCACGACCTGCATACCGTCTTCGGCATCCGGGGTCGGGAACTTGTCATCGTGGTTCGGAATGGCCACCATCGCGAACTGCGGGGTTCGGGAGTAATCCAGAACGTCCGTGTGCGCTCGCCAAATGCCCTGCAGGGCCGTCAGCGTGTTGGCGTTCGGGTCCGACGGCACGCGCGGATCGGGTTCGGTCACCACGTAGGTGCCCGGCACGTCTCGGCCCGCAATCTGCGTCGGCAGGCGGAAGATGCCACGGAATCGCGTCGTCACGTCGGCAGTCGCCGGCAGGACTTCGAAGGAACCGTTGGTATTCGCACCCGAGGCCAGGGCAATCGCGTCGCCGCTGAACAGAATGCGCTCCGCCGGAGCCCCACCGCTCATCGAGGGTCGATCCGCCGTCGCCATTTGGCGAAGGTCAAAGGCCACGTGGTCGCTCAGGAAACCGTTGATGCGGTTGTCCACCGGATCGTAGTTTTCGGATTCGAACTGCGTGCGATTGAACGTCGGGCTCGTCACGCCACCCACCGTTTGCGTATCCAGAATCGCATCGTTCAGCTTCATCTGAAGCGTCGTTTGGCGACCCGGGAACAGGCGAGCGTTCACCGCCAGCGGCGGGGAAACCGTGAAGTTGCCGCGCCACAACGTGCTGTTACCCGTCGTCGTGGTCTGGTCAATCTGGCTCACCGAAAGCGGGTACTGCGCAAAGCCGCGCGCCGCCGTCGTGTTCAAGTCAAGGCGCTCTTCAAACGTCAGCGAGTTCAGAGTGTAGCCATCCAGCTGCACGCGGATCCCGTTGCCCGAGCCCTGCTGTTCGCGCGGAGCGAAGTCCGACGAACTATTTTGGAGTTGCGCAAACGTAACTTGCGCGATCTTCGAGTCCACGGCGCGACGGCCCTGACCCGAAAGATAGAGAAACTGCATCGTCGCCACGTTTCCGAGCTTCGAATCGGGAATCGCACGTCCCGTACCACCGCTAGTCGAACCACTAGTCGAACCGCTCGTCGTGCCACTTGTCGTGCCACTCGTCGAACCGCCCGTCAGGCCGCTACCTTCACCTCCGCAGCCCACCACTATGAGCCCGGCCAACACCCACCAAACCGCTTTCTTCAAGGTCAATACCTCGCTCGTGTTGCGAACGCTGGTGACTGTACCTGGTTCAGCGCCAGAACGCAAGCCATACCGCCGCAAACACACGTACCTCGGACGAACACAGCCATGAATTTCGTTCAACTTTTCGCATCGGTCCCACTTTTGCGGGTCTGTCGCCAAGGTTTGTCCGGGCTTCAAGGAACCCAGGCACCCCCGCAGGTACACTAGCCTCAGCGTGAAGCGCAACCATCTCCTCGATCTCAACGAGGCTCTGCAAAACCCCGGGAAGCAACTCAATTTCACGATCCACACTTCACTTTCTCAGGAAGAAGATGTAGATCTCGTAAATCCCATTGAGGGCGAACTCTCGGCGGTGAGCACGGGCAACATCTTGCTGGTTTCCGGGCAATTCCGGACCCGGTGCGTCGTCGAATGCGCCCGGTGCAATGAACCGATCGAAGTGGACGTGGAATTTGAGATGGATGACGAGTTCACCGTAGAGGGCGTGCCCTCTTGCTACGGGAGTGACGGTTTCGCGCACATCGTGCCGGAAGAAGAGCCCGAAAAGATTTTTGACAAGAACGCGCTCATCCCCGATGGCTACCTGCGCCAAGGTTTGATTCTCAACCTGCCGGTGCAACCCCTGTGTCAATTCGGTTGGGAAGGCGACTGCCCCAACGTCCGCGCAGTCAAGAAGCACTTTGCGGCCCCCACCCACCCGGGTCTGGTTCACCTCGCCGAAATCGCCGGCGACCAAACCGAAGCCGAGGAGGGCAAGGAATGAAGCTCGTCCTGGACGCGATGGGTGGCGACTACGCCCCCGAGCAGATCGTGAAGGGTGCGCTGGAAGCCGCCGCCGACATTAAGGGCACCATCATCCTGGTGGGCGACCCGGACCGCATTCGGCCCCACCTGGGCGCGAACCCTCCGGCCAACATCACGATCCACCCGGCGAGCGAAGTCATTGAAATGGATGACAAGCCGACCGAGGCCCTCCGCAAGAAGAAGGATTCCTCCATTGCCGTCGCCGCCCGCCTCGTGAAGGATGGCGAAGGCGATGCCCTGGTCGCCGCCGGCAACACCGGGGCCGCCACCGCTGCTTCTCTGCTCTCCTGGCGACCCGTGCCGGGCGTTTATCGCCCCGCCATTGCCACCCCCATGCCCGGACGGCACGGCAACAGTCTCTTGCTGGATGCCGGAGCCAGCCCGGACGTAGAACCCCAGCACCTGGCGCAGTTCGCCGTGATGGGCCGCGCCTATGCCCGCGAAGTGATGGGCCGCGTGAACCCCACTGTCCACCTGCTCAACATCGGAGAAGAAGAAGGCAAGGGCAACGCCTTTGTCAAGGAAGCCTATGAGTGCATGCGCCACGAGCCGTGGTTTGCCGGCAACATCGAGCCCAAGGACATGTTCCGCAACCCAGTGGACGTGGTCGTTTGCGATGGCTTTGTGGGCAATCTTATGCTCAAGTGCGCCGAGGGTGTGGGCGAGTTCCTTTTCGACGAGATCAAGGCGGCTATCCCCTCGGGACCCAAGAAGCTACTGTTCGCACCCCTCAAGGGAGCAATGGCCCCCTTGCGAAAGAAAATCGACTACGCCGAATACGGCGGGTCGCCGCTGTTGGGCCTGAATGGGCTTTGCATCATCTGCCACGGGCGTAGTAATGCCCGGGCCATCGCCAATGCGCTGAGGAACGCGCAGGTGGCCGTGCGAGGTCAGGTGGTACAACGTATTCGCGAGTCTTTCGAGGCCCCGGCCGAAGCCTCTGCCCCCGTTTAGTCAACCTATGTCCATCCGTGCGCGCATTGAAGGAGTCGGCCACGCTGTCCCGGCTCGCATTCTCACCAACGACGAACTCTCGACGATGGTGGATACCAACGACGAGTGGATTTACTCCCGCACCGGCATCCGCCAGCGCCATATTGCGGGCCCGGAAGACACGGCTTTCACCCTTTCCCTCGTCGCCGCGCAGAATGCCCTGGCCAACTCCGGAGTGGCCGCCGCTGACCTCGATCTGGTGATCGTGGGCACGGTGACCGGGGATATGCAGTTCCCCAGCACCTCCTGCCTCTTGCAAGACGCCCTGGGGGCCACCAAGGCGGGCGCCTTTGATGTCGGTGCCGCGTGCGCCGGGTTCATTTACAGCATTGCGAATGCGACCGCCATGATCGAATCGGGCATGGCCAAGCATGTCCTGGTGGTAGGCGTCGACCTGCTCACCAAGATCATTGACTGGACGGATCGAAGCACCTGCGTGCTCTTCGGCGATGGCGCCGGGGCGGTGGTGATGAGTGCGGTCGAGGGTTCGGATCGTGGGGTGCTGAAATCGGTGCTTCTGAGCGACGGCTCGGGCGCGAAGCACATCCACAACGAAGTCGGCGGCAGCCGCTACCCCCACGGGTCCCCGCAAGCCGAAGGCCGTTGCCATTCCGTGTACATGAACGGCAACGAGGTCTATCGCTTTGCCGTGCAGGCTATTGGCGATGCGTGTCTCAAGGTTTTGGCTGAAGCCGGCATGACCCCCGACCAAGTGGACCTCTTTGTGCCGCACCAGGCCAACATCCGCATTATCGAAAGTGCCCGCGAGCGGCTGAATCTGCCCAAGGAGAAGGTTTTTGTGAACGTGGATCGCCTGGGCAACACGTCGGCCGCTTCGATCCCCATCGGGCTTAGTGAAGCCGCCGCCCAAGGCGTGCTGAAGCCGGGCATGATCGTCCTCACCGTCGGCTTTGGGGCCGGCCTGGTGTGGGGCGCGAACCTTATCCGCTGGTAAGCCAGTTCTAAACGAGTTCCGGTTCGGGCGCGCCCAGGTCCGCCATCGTTGGCGCACTGGCAAAGCATTCGTCAATGAACATGCGGTGCCACAACTCCAGCGCCACAAACGAGCGGATCAACCGCGTGTGGTTGGCGCGGTCGTTCGCGTGGTCATCCAACATCTGCACTAAGGCTTCCCGCTGGAAAAGTCCCCGCGAGAGGGTGCGGTCGCTCAGCAAGAAATCCGGCGTCCAGGTGCGAAGCTCGCGCTTAAACCATTCCCCAATCGGCACGGTGAACATCTGCTTCTTGCGGTGAGTCAGGTCAGCGCCCAGGAAGGGCTGGACGGCATGCTTGTACGCCCACCGCGTCACGCCATCCCGGACCTTGAACGAGCCCGGAGTCTGGAACGCCAAATCAATCAGGGCGGGGTCGAGGAACGGGTCGCGCGCTTCCAAGCTCACCGCCATCGGCATGCGGTCGGGCTTCACCAGGTTGTTCCCCGGCAACAAGAGACGGCAGTCCAGATACAGCGCCTGGTTCATCCGGTCGTAGTCCGGCACTTCGGCAAAGAGACCGGCGGTAATGGCGTGGCTATCCAGCCCTTGCGTCTGCCGCGCGAGATCAGCCGAGTAATACGTGCGCTTGTCGGCCTCCGTGAGGAGTGCCATCGAGTCGTGGTACGCCTGCGAGAACTGCCCGGCACTGTAATCCGCCACTTCTGGCCTCGAGAAGAAGTCGGCGTAGCGCTGGTAGCCGCCAAACAATTCATCCCCCCCGTCGCCGGTCAGCACCATCTTCACGCGCCGCACGGCCAATTCACTCACGCGGTACATGGGCATGTAGCTGACGTCACTGTGGGGTTGGTCGCAGTGCCACACCACCAGCGGCCACAGGCCAATCATGTTGGGGTCCACACGTTCGAGGGTGTGGTCCGTGCCAAACATATCGGCCACCTGCTGACTAAACGGGCCTTCATCAAAGCGCGGATCGTCGAACCCGATCGAGAAGGTCTGCACCGGGTGGTCGCTGTGGGCGCACATCGAGTGCACCACGCTACTACTATCCAGCCCTCCGCTAAGGAACGCCCCGAACGGCACATCCGCCCGCATGCGCAGGCGCACGCCCTCGCTGAGGCGGTACCGGAACTGCTCGCACCACTCGTCCAGGTCGGGCTCCGGCCCGCACTGGATATCGCTGAGCCGCCACCACGCATGGGTTTCCATCCCTTGTCGGGTGATGCGCACCGCGTGGCCCGGCGGCACGTGCCGGATGCCCTGGAACATGGTGAGCGGCGGCGGCACAAAGAGGAACGAGAAATAGTGGTGTAAGGCCTCGGGGTCTACGCGGCGCGGGAAGCCCGCCTGCAAGATCACCTTGATTTCGCTGCCAAACCAGATGCGCTGGCCATCGTCGGCGATGTAAAGCGGCTTAACGCCCATGCGGTCGCGGGCCAGGTGGAGTTCATCCGTCCGCGCATCGTAGATGGCGACCGCAAACATCCCGTTCAGTCGCGACCAGAAGGTGGGGCCGTGGGCTTCGTAAAGCCGCAGCAAGACCTCGGTATCGCTTGAGGTGCGGAACTGCACCCCCTGCGCCTGCAATTCCGCTCGCAGCTCAACGTAGTTGTAGATCTCGCCGTTCTGCACCACGGCGATTTGGCCATCATCGCTGACAAACGGCTGCTTGCCGGAGCTGATGTCAATGATCGAGAGGCGCTGGTTGCCAATCACCACGCCGGGCGATTCATAGGCCCCGCTTTCGTCCGGTCCCCGGTGGGCAATGCATGCGGCCATGGAGTGCCAAGTTGCCGGCAGGATCGGCTCCCGTTGCCGGTCCCAAACGCCATAGATGCCGCACATAGCTTAGGTGGAGTATAGACCCGAGCCCGCCACCGTGGGGGGTGAAGGTCGCTCGACCACTAGCGGCCGCAACGCCCACGTGATGCCAATCACCGCGAAGGCGGGCAAGGAAACCAGCAGAGTGGAAAGGCCGAAGAGCCCTCCGGCCATGGCCAAACTTGCTCCCATAGCCACGGGGGCTAAGGGGTGCTGTTGCCGAACCAATAGGGCCAACAACCGCAACACGTGGTAGGCAAAAAACGCCCCGCCCGCCGCAAAGATCAGCAAGGAGAGAGGGTCGGTAGGGAGAAACTTCCCGAGCCCGTGCTGGAGCATGCGAATCAGGCCCATAAGGCCGCCGCCGTAGAAATCGATGTTCTTGAGGAGAGATTTCCCTAACAGCGGATACAAGGAGAGGAGCACGAGCAAGGCTGAGCCAAAGTGGATGGCCTGCCGGCGCCGCAAGTAGCGGCCATCGCGGATGACCGGCTGCGCCAAAGCAAACAGCAAGATAACCAACGCCCCCACCATAAAGGTGCCCGTGCTGACTGACATCAGGATGAGGCTGCCGAGCTGCCCGAGCAAGAACCATGTGAGGCTGCGATTGAGCCCCAGGTGCCAACGCAATTGTGAGACCAGCAGGCACGCAATGCCCGCGAAGGCGAACGCGATGCGCCCGTTCATGGCAAAGGAAATGCCGATGAAGATTAGAAGCGAGGGGAAGAAGGTCCACCGGCGCAGGGATTCATTACCCGCCAGCGCCAGTGAGGAAGCCCGCGCCACCTGGATGGCACAAAGTAGGATCGCCATCCCCACCCATATCGTAAACAGCAAATCCTGATTCCAGCCCGTCTCCAGGCTCACCCACAGGGCCGGGAAGACCACTGCAAAGCGCAGAGCATGCAGGTGTCCCGAGAGGAGCAAAGACACGGGGTCGGTGTTGTAGCTGATGATGTCGGTGATCTGGCTCCACAGCGAGAACTGGACGATCCCCTGGGCAATCATGAGGGCATACATCCCCACCAACAAAGTGTTGAGCACGCGCATCCCCGAGATCTTCATGACCTAGAAACTCCCCTTGCCCAGAACCTGCTTCACCGTCCAGACAAGGATTTGCAGGTCGAGCCCTAAGCTGGATTTGGCCACGTACTCGAGATCGTAGGCGGTGCGTTCTTCGAGAGTTGAGACATTACGCCCCTTGGCCTGCGCCAGGCCCGTGATGCCCGGCCGCACCTGGTGGCGCTGTTGCCACTGTTCGGGCGAGTAATCGGATTCCTGTTTGGGCGTATCGGGGCGCGGCCCCACCAGGCTCATGTCGCCCTTCACCACGTTCCAGAGCTGCGGGAGTTCATCCAGGCTGGTTTTGCGCAAAATCGCCCCCACCCGGGTGATCCGGGGGTCGTTGCTGGCCGTGCTGTGCGAGCCCTTCTGGTCGGCCCCGGCCACCATCGAGCGGAATTTGTAGATCGTAAACGGCCGGCAGTGCCGCCCGACCCGGGTCTGCCGGTAGAGCGCGCCGCCGGGCGAGCTGAGCATGACCCACAAAGCGAGCACCGCCATGAGCGGTAGGAAGATGAGCAGGGCCACGCCCGCCACCAGGAAGTCAAACAACCGCTTGATCACGCCCCTCCCTGCCGGATCTGCGCGGCAATAGCATGGATGCACTGGGCGGTGGCATGCCGGTCTAGTTCCGTCTCTTGCGGCGTGCGGGCCTGGAGTTCCGCTTGGGCGGCACGGAGGGCCTGCACCTCGGCCGGGAAGTCCACCCGTTCCTTGAGTTCGGCCAGGTTCTGGCTGCGGGCATGGAACGATCTAGCCAAAATCACGCTCTCGGAGCCCAGGCGCACATGCTCGCCCAGCACCGAGCGGCCCGGCAGGCGGTCGCCGGCCATGCGGCCAATGCCCCCGAATCCAAACCGGTTCGGCACTAGCTGGCACGCACTCGCCATGGCGTCCACCACGCCCCCGGCCAATAGCTCGAACATGAAACTCAGCCCCATTTGCAAGTGCATGTCGTTAAGGCCAAAGTAGACCTCCTTCACGCCCGGAGTGGCCGCGATGGCCTGCACGCGGCATGCTCCGGCAGCGGTTTCCACCAGCGGCACCAAACCCACCCGGCCCTGGGCGAAATCGGAGAAAGCCTCCACCGTCTCGGGATCGGCGACCATGGGCACCATCACCAGGTCGGCACCGGCATCCGCCGCGCGTTGAATCTCGTCGGCGCTCCCCTCGTGATAGGGGTTGATACGCACCATGACTTCCGCCTCCGGCACGGCCCGGCGCACGGCATCCACATCGTCCCAGGTGTGGTGGCTAAACACCGTATCCAGGTGACCTTGTCGTTCGGCCTTGCCCAGCACTTCCAGGTCCACCATGATGCGTTGCACCCCGTGCTCGACCACAAATTGGGCCAGTTCGGGGTCGCGGGCAATCATGATGAGTTTCATTCTTCGGCGGGCTCCGTCTGATTTTGCCGCTTCGCGCCGCGCAATTGGGCCAAGTCGGGCTTGATTTGTCCCACCACCAAGCCGAAGGCGAGCATGGCCGCCCCCAGCGCGAGAGCCACCACCACTTGCAGCAGAGGCGTGAGACGCGCAAACTGCACCACCACCGAGATGCCCACCGCGAGCCCGCCCATCATGGCGATGGCCATGCCGTACCTCATGCCCGCGAGGCTGGCCGCGAGTTCAAATCGGTGCCGCACATGAAGCAAGGCCATCAGCACGACCGGCAGCACCGCGAACGTGACGGCATAGGCCACCGCGATGCTGGTGATGCCCATGGGGGCCATGAGGAATCCCGTGAGGGCCCCGGCCACTAACGCCACCACCGAAGCCACCACCGGCGACACCATGTCGCGCTGGGCGTGGCTGAGCGACGTGAGGAGCGAAAGGATGGCCTGACCTACCATGGCCACCACCAGTGGCGCAGCGAGTTCGCCTACCCTCCGGGCGCCTTCCGGCCCCATCTCTCCGTAGCCGAACAGCACGGTGGCAAAGGCCTGGCTGAAAATAGCCAGGGGTGCCGCAATGGCCACCGCCAACATGAGCGTGACGCGAAGGGCGCTGCCAGCAAGAGCGAGAGACTCTTCGCGGTGGGATTCCAGCCGCTCCGCGAACGCCGGGAGAAGCACCACCGAGAGCACCGTGAGAATCGTCCCTAGCGGTAGTTCAATGAGCTTGATGGCGTAATGCATGGTGGTCCATGAACCCTCGCCGTAGTGGCTCGCCGCCGACTTGGCGAGCACCGGCATGACAAAGATCAGCACCCCGACCACCAGGGCCTGCCCGTAGCGCAAGGCCAGGGCCGATTCAAACGGTACCCGGACCACCTCCGCAACCCGCACGATCCGGGATTCGGCGAGCTGCACCAGCCAGGCCGTAGCGGCCCCGGCCAGCGCCGCGATGACGATGACCTCGAGCGGGGCACCGGCCCCCATGAGGAC
>CAZDWU010000006.1:0-1259 GCA_964509165.1 uncultured Chthonomonas sp.
TGCGTCACGGCGGCCACTTCGGCGCGCACGGCGGCTTGCACCGCCTCATCCTGCGGCGCGCGCAGCACCCGCGCCATCCAGCCCGCAATCAGCTTCATCTCGGCTTCGCCCAGGCCCCGGGTGGTCACGGCGGGGGTCCCCAGCCGCAGGCCGCTCGTCACAAACGGCTTCTCGGGGTCGTTCGGAATCGCGTTCTTATTCGTCGTCATGTGCGCGGCTTCCAGCACGTCCTGCGCCAGCTTGCCCGTCACCCCAAAGGGCCGCAGGTCCACCAGCATCAGGTGGCTATCGGTGCCGCCACTCACAATGCGGAAGCCCTCGGCCGTCAGCGCCGCCGCCAGGGCCTGCGCGTTCGCCTTCACCCGGCGGGCGTAGTCCTTAAACTCGGGGCGCAGCGCCTCGCCGAAGGCCACCGCCTTCGCCGCAATCACGTGCATCAGCGGCCCGCCCTGCAGGCCGGGGAACACCGTCTTGTTGATCTTGGTCACGTAGTCCGCATCGCCGATGATCATGCCGCCGCGCGGCCCCCGGATGCTCTTGTGCGTGGTGCTGGTGACCACCTGCGCGTGCCCCACCGGCGAGGGATACACGCCCCCGGCGATGAGCCCGCTGTAGTGCGACATGTCGCACATGTGCAGGGCGTCCACCTCGTCGGCCACCCGGCGGATGAAGGCAAAATCGAACTCGCGGCTGTAGGCGGTGGCCCCGCTCACAATCACGCGGGGGCGGCTTTCGTGGGCGATGCGGCGGAGTTCGTCGTAGTCAATCTGCTCGTCGCTGTCGCGCACGCCGTAGGCCGCCACGTTGTAAAGCTGCCCGCTGAAGTTGACGGTGGCCCCGTGCGTCAGGTGCCCGCCGTGGGCCAGGTTCATGGCCATCAGGGTGTCGCCGGGCTTCATAAAGGTGAAGTAGGCGGCCATGTTGGCGCTGGCGCCGCTGTGGGGCTGCACGTTGGCGGCTTCGGCGCCGTAGAGCTCGCACACCCGCTGGATGGCCAGGGTTTCCACCTCGTCGGCGTGGGCGCACCCGCCGTAATAGCGCTTGCCGGGGTAGCCCTCGGCGTATTTGTCGGTCAGCACGCTGCCCATGGCTTCGCGCACGGCGGCGCTGGAGTGGTTCTCGCTGGCGATGAGTTCCAGGTGGTCTTGCTGACGCTTCACCTCGCGGTTGAGGATCGCGGCGACGGTGGGGTCGCTGTCGGCAAGGGTCGTGCGGTGGTGGGCGGGCATCGCCGTCGAGGCCATGCCGCTATTCTATCC
>CAZDWU010000006.1:1359-14235 GCA_964509165.1 uncultured Chthonomonas sp.
AGCCGCAGGCCCCCGGGCAGAATCCCGCCCTGCATCTGCACTTCCGGCGCAATCGCCGAGTGCGTCATCGAAGCCGGATGCTCAATTAGCGTCTTGATCTGCCCCAACGACACCGCCAGGGTCACACTCAGCGCGTGCGCGGCGATGTGGTTGCTCACGCGCATGGCCGCCTCGTAGCTCTCCTGCAGGCTCCCGCTCAGGCTAAAGAACAACATCGAACCCGGCGCGAAATTGCCATCGTAATCCCGCATCTGCCGCTCGGCTAGGGCCCGCTGCGGGAAGTCCGCCCGCCCCGGGTACCACACTTGCGCCACCGCCGGGTGCTCGGCCAAGTAGTCCGCCACCAGGGCGGCGTTGCGCTGCTGCACTTCCAGCCGGTGGGGCAGGGTTGGCAGGCCGTAGACGCTGACGTGCCAGGCCGTATCGGGCGCGATGCTCCCCCCGAAGTCCTTGCGGTACAGCAAGAGATCCGTCTCCGCGCGGCGCGGCCCAATGACCACGCCCCCCATGTTGGTGCCGAAACCCCCGATGTGCTTGGTGAGGCTGTGCACCACAAAATCAATGCCGTGGGTGAGCGGGCGCTGGCCGAAGGGCGAAGCGAAGGTGTTATCCACAATGCTGACCACGCGCTGGTCGGCGGGGCGGGTGGCGTTCACCTCAGCCACCACGCGGGCCACCATCTCCAGGTCAATCAGCTCCATGGTGGGGTTGGTCGGGGTCTCGAAGTAGACCACACGGGTTTCCGGGCGGATAGCGGCGCGGAGGGCGTCCTCGCTTTGGAAGTTGGCCAGCGTGTGCGCGATGCCAAAGCGGGGCAGCCAGTTGACCACGTGACTATAGGTGCAGCCATAGATGGCCGGCGGCATGACGATGTGGTCGCCCTGGCGCACGTGGATGCCAATGGCGGCGGCGATGGCGGCCATGCCCGTGGCAAAGACGACGGCGGTTTCGCCCCGCTCGGCAAAGGCCAAGTTCTCTTCCAGCATGCCGCTGCAGGGCTCATCCAGGCGCTCATAGATGTAGATGGGGGTGGCAGTGTCGCGGTTGATGTTGGGGTTGGCGAATTGCTGGAACCCGGCGGCGCCCCGCTCCGCGCTGCGCAGGCGGAACGTGACGGCGGTGGTGATCGGGGGCGTGATGTGGTCTTGGAAATCCCACTTTTCACTCCGGAACTTGCCGTGGATCAGAACGGAACGATCGCGATAGCCGGGCTCTTGCGCCATTTGTTGACTATAACGACCGGTGTCCGGTTTGTCAAATCACGCTAACAAAACTTTGGAAGGCAGTTGCGGGGCGAAAGGAAGTGATGCAAAAGGGGCGTTTTGGCAAAAGAAAAGCCTCCCGGCCCGGTGGGGTGAGGAGGCTTGGTTTGGATTCCCCAAGTGGGGAAGAGTTCACTTCTTGGTGCGATCGCGACCGTAGCGCTGCATGAACTTCTCGACGCGACCGGCGGAGTCCACAATGCGCTTTTGGCCCGTGTAGAACGGGTGGGTGAAGGCGCTGATGTCGAGGCGGATCACGAAGTGATCCACGCCATCAATCGTGCGCGTTTCGTTGCTCTTGGCCGTCGACAGGCCGGGCCACTCATGTTCACCGTCAACCCAAAGGACGGGGTTGTTCACCGGATGCGTATCGGCCTTCATAATTCTCAGTTCCTGGCCCCCGTCCTTGCACCGTGCAAACACGAATGGGCGCGAAGACAAATAATGGCACATCCCGCTTTCGGCTGCGGGGGCCGGGGCGAACTTTGGGCCGATTTTCCCCTTACTCTGCCTTTACCTTGCGGGCCGACGCCAGTGGCTGCGCACCAGGTCGGTGTCGGGCAGCGCCACTTCCTTCACAAACTCCAGCCCCATGCTGGATAAGGCGTCCAGTTCGCGGCGCAGGAGCGGCCAAGGCACCGGACCCCATTCGCCGTCATCGGGGCGGATGCGGGTGATGATCCAGAGCTCTCCGCCGGGGGCCAAGAGCGAGACGATGGCCCGGCTGGCGGCGGCGCGGCTTTCGGGCGGCAGGGCCTGCAGGGTGTAGACCTCGACCACCCAATCAAACCCACCCAGGCGTTCGGGCGGCAAGGCAAAGAGGTCGGCCTGCTCGTACTGCACGCGGGTGTCCGGCCACCGTTGCTTCGCCCACTCGATGGCGGTGGCGCTGACATCAAATGCCCATACCGATTCGGCCCGGGCGGCCACCCATTCGGCGTCGTCGCCTAGCCCGCATCCCACCACGGCGGCTCGGCCACTTGATTTTGTGAATTGGGGCGCAGGTTCTTGCAAGAGCGGATGCGGCGCGAGGTCGGCCCAAGGCACGCACCGGGGGTCCCCTTCGGCGGACTGATAGAGAGGCTCAAACCACTGCGAAGGCTGGCCCTGCTCGCGGGCACGGTTGGCCAGGCGGGCGGCCGCCTTGCGCACCTCAATGTCTACCGGCTCGGGCATGCTCTTCTAGTATAGCGAGAGGGCCGATACGTGTAGGTTTTCCCCTTCCTGGGTCCGAGAATGGCGGCGGGTAACCTCCGCTGAAGTGCCGTCCTGCGCCAAAGGTGCCGTGGGCTGGCTAAATCCCAAACCAGGATTTGTAGCCTCAACATGAGCGAAAAGCGCGTATATCTGTTCTCGGAAGGCGATGCCTCCATGCGAGATCTCCTCGGCGGTAAAGGTGCGAACCTTTCGGAAATGTCCAACATCGGACTCCCGGTGCCCCCGGGTTTCACCATCACCACGGCGCAATGTATGGAGTATTACGCCAATGGCCGCCAAATGCCGGCCGAATTGATGGGCCAAGTGCGGACGGCCGTGGAAGCGGTGGAGAAGGACCTCGGCAAGTCGTTTGGTGGCACCACCAATCCGCTGCTGGTGTCAGTCCGCTCTGGTGCTAAGTTCAGCATGCCGGGCATGATGGACACGATTCTCAACCTGGGCCTCAACCCGGACACCCTCAAGGGCCTCATCCAAGAAAGCGGCAGCGAGCGCTTCGCTTACGATGCCTATCGCCGCTTCATCATGATGTTCTCGGCGGTGGTGCTGGACCTGGAGAAGTCCGTCTTCGAACACGCCTTTGACGCCAAGAAGAAGAGCCGGGGCATCAAGCTCGACACCGATCTGACCGCGCAAGACCTGAAGGAAGTCGCCAACGAATTCCTCGCGATTGTGCAAAAGGAAACGGGCAACCCGTTCCCGACCGACCCGTGGAAGCAACTGGAACTGGCTATCGAGGCTGTGTTCAAGTCTTGGAACAACGACCGCGCCATCGTTTACCGCCGCACCGAGCGCATCCCCGACGAGATCGGCACCGCCGTGAACGTGCAGGCAATGGTCTTTGGCAATCTGGGTGACGACTGTGGCACCGGCGTTGCCTTCACCCGCGATCCCAGCACCGGCGAGAACTATCTTTACGGCGAATACCTGATGAACGCCCAAGGCGAAGACGTCGTGGCCGGCGTCCGCACCCCCGTGCCCATCAGCGAACTCGAAAAGCAGAACAAGGCCGTCTACGACGAGTTCGTGGCCATCTGCAACCGCCTGGAAGGTCACTACAAGGACATGCAGGACCTGGAGTTCACGATCGAAAAGGGTCGTCTGTTCATGCTCCAGTGCCGCACCGGAAAGCGCACCGGCCCCGCCGCCGTGCGCATCGCCGTGGAAATGGTGAACGAAGGCCTGATCCAGAAGGAAGTGGCCGTGCAACGCGTGACGGCCAGCCACCTGGACCAGCTCCTGCACCCGCGCATTGACGACGTTTACGTGACGGATCGCGGCATCAAGGCCGTGGCCCGAGGCCTCGCGGCCTCCCCGGGTGCCGCCGTTGGTAAGGCCGTCTTTGACGCGGACACCGCTCTGCGACTGGGCGATGCGGGCGAGAAGGTGATTTTGGTTCGCGACGAAACGAACCCGGATGACGTGCACGGCATGCTCGCCGCGCAGGGCATCCTCACTGCGCGCGGGGGCAAGACTTCGCACGCAGCGGTGGTGGCCCGTGGCTTCGGTATCCCGTGTGTGGCGGGCTGTGAATCGCTCCATGTGGACCTGCGCACGCGCTCGTTCACGGTGGACGGCCAGACGATCCACGAAGGCGACATCATCAGCGTGGACGGCAGCACGGGCGACGTGTTCCTGCAGCAGCTTCCGCTGATTGCTCCGGACGTGAGCGGTCACTTTGGCACGCTCATGGAATGGTGCGACGAGTACCGCCGACTGGATGTGCGCGCCAACGCGGACAACCCGCGCGACGCCCGCCAGGCACTGGAATTCGGCGCGCAGGGCATTGGCCTTTGCCGCACCGAGCACATGTTCTTTGAAGCCGACCGCCTGCCGATCGTGCGCGACATGATCCTCGCCAAGAGCGATGCGCAGCGCGAAGCGGCCCTTCTCAAGCTGGAGGTGGTGCAGCAAAGCGACTTCGAAGGCATCTTCGAAGCGATGGACGGCAAGCCCGTCACCATCCGCCTGATCGACCCGCCGCTCCACGAGTTCCTACCCAACCTGGTGGAACTGAGCAAGGAAGTCACCGAACTGCAAATCGCGGTGAACTCGCTGGGCGGCGATGCCATCAAGGCCCTGCTCGAAGAGAAGCGTGCCCTCCTGCAAGCCGTGGAGAGCATGCACGAATCGAACCCGATGATGGGCCTGCGCGGTGTGCGCCTCAGCATCGTGTTCCCGGGCATCGTGGCCATGCAGACCCGCGCCATCATGGCGGCGGCCTGCAAGTTGACGAAGCGCGGCGTGAAGGTTCACCCCGAGATCATGATCCCGCTGGTGGGTCACGTGAACGAGCTCAAGGTGGTGCAAACGCAGCTGGAAAGCGTGGCGACCGAAGTGCAAGAAGAGTGGGGCGTTAAGGTGCCCTACATGTTCGGCACGATGATCGAAATCCCGCGCGCTGCCCTCACGGCCGACGAGATCGCCGAGTTCGCTCAGTTCTTCTCGTTCGGTACCAACGACCTCACGCAGATGACCTTCGGTTACTCGCGTGATGACGCCGAAGGCAAGTTCCTCAAGGACTACGTGGAGCAGAAGATCCTGCCTTACAACGTGTTCGAGACGATCGACCGGGGCGGCGTGGGCCAGCTGATGCGCATGGGTGTCGAGAAGGGTCGTGCCCAGCGGGCCGGACTCAAGTGCGGCATCTGCGGTGAGCACGGCGGCGATCCGGAATCCGTGTACTTCTGCCACGAAATTGGTCTGGACTACGTGAGCTGCAGCCCGTTCCGGGTGCCGATTGCTCGCCTCAGCGCGGCGCAAGCGGCCCTGCAAGAGCGGGTCAAGGTCACCCTCGACAAGTAAATCTCGGTACAGCCGAGATGGGAGTGGCGCGGATGCGAAAGCATCGGCGCCATTTTCTTTTCGGGGAGGGTTTTGGTACAGTTTGCGGCATGACCCCGAACGACCCGAACCAACCCAATGGCCAACCCGCACCCCCTCCGCGGGCGCCACAATCCCCGCCCCCTAACCTTTACGAAGGCCAATACGGGCAGCAACCGAGCGTGCCCAACCCCTACGCCAGCGGGCAGTACGCGCACCAGCGGCCGGCCGAGCAGGATCCGGGTTTTCTAAAATATGTGCTCCCCATCCGCACCTCGCCTTGGGCAATTCTTTCCAGCTATCTGGGATTGTTCTCGCTCTTGCTGGTGTTCGGTCCGTTTGCGCTACTCACCGGCATTCTCGCGCTGAACCAGATCAACAAGTCAGACAAGTGGGATGGCAAGGGCCGCGCATGGTTCGGCGTGGTGATGGGGGCGCTGGGCACCATCGGCTTGATCGTCGTGATCGCCATGCGCTCGGGCGGCTGAGCGCTGGCTCGGGGCTAAGAGAGGGAACCATCGGGTAAGACTCTGAGCCATGAGTGAAACCGCCCCGGCCGGCAAGCGAAAGATGCCTCAGCACACCAAGATCTTCGTCGGGTTGCTGTTGGGCGCGATGGCCGGTGCCATTGCCCAGAGCGTATTGCCAGAAGGAACGGCCAACCAGGCGCTGAAGGACTTCAACGCCAACTGGGCGACCCCACTCGGCGACATCTTCCTCTACCTCATCTTTATGGTTGTGGTGCCGCTGCTCTTCAGCGCCTTGGTCAACGGGGTGGCGGAGATTGGCGAGGCGGCCAAGGTGGGCCGCACCGGCCTGCGGGCGTTACTCCTCACCATCATTCTCAGCGGGATTGCGGTGGGCATTGGCCTGGGCGGGGTGAACCTGGTCAAGCCCGGCGCCGGCATCAGCGATGCCGAACGCGAGCGCCTGACGGCAGGCATCAACGCCGAGGAGGCCAAGAAGAAGGCGGAAGTCAAGGCCGAGGCTGACGAGCCTCCGGTGTGGGGGATCATCCCCAAAAACCCGCTGAAGGAAGCCAACCGCGCCCTCACGGGCGGCATCTTGCCGTTCATGTTCTTTGCATTGGTGTTTGGTTTGGCACTCGCGGCGGTCGAGCCCGAACGGGCCGCGCCGGTCAAGAACTTCATTGAGGGACTCTTCTTGGTGAGCCAGAAGATGGTGGAGTTCGCGATGAAATACGCGCCCATTGGGGTGTTCTTCCTGGTTTTCCGGGCGGCAAGCAGCCTGGGGGCCAACGCAGTGGTGGCGGTGGGGCAGTACGTCATCTTGGTGCTGGCGGCGCTGGCCCTGCACATGTTCGTTACCTATCCGATCTTCCTCAAGTTCGTGGCGAAGCGGGACCCGGTGCAGTTCTTCCGGCAGTGCCGGGAGGTGATTCTCACCGCGTTTAGCACCAGTAGTAGCAATGCGACGTTGCCGGTGGCCTTGCGCGTGGCGGAGCAAGAAGTGGGCTTGCCACGCAAGACGTCTTCGTTCGTGCTCACCGTGGGGGCCACGGCCAACCAGAACGGTACGGCACTGTTCGAGGGCATCACCATCCTCTTCCTCGCTCAGTTCGCGGGGGTGAGCCTTGATTTCACGCAGCAACTCACCATCATGGGGCTCGCCATCCTCGCGGGGATTGGTACGGCCGGGGTGCCGGGGGGCGCCTGGCCGATGATCGGGGTCATCCTCGCCAAGTTTGGGATTCCGGTGGAGCTCATCGGGGTGGTGATTGGTATTGACCGCATCCTGGATATGAGCCGCACCGTACTCAATGTTGTGGGCGACATCACCATTGCGGCGTGCGTGAGCGGTATGGAAGGCAATAGTGTGGCGATTCCCGAAGGAGTGGATTGACCTCCCGCGAAGCTGACAATTCTCAGGCCATCCAAGACAGCGCCGTCGCCTGGCGTCTGGCGGTTGAGGCGTATCAGCGGGACGACATCTTGCTGGCTTACGATCTGGCGCGCCCGCACGTGGGGGCACACGGAGGCCAGATGCTCAACTTCTGGCACTCGATTGAGGCCGAATGGCGCACCCGCATGGCCCTGCGCGTGGCGAGTGTGGCCTCCGATATCACGGTGGAGTGGCCCGCTGACCTAGAGCCCGACCCCGTGGACCTGGAGCAGGTACGCGAGGCCCGCGAGGACGTGGCGGAGCGATTTGGCTGGCAACCCTCGGCGCCCCTGACGATTTGCTTGCTGGACCCGCGCCTGGATGTGCGGTGGTTCCCTTACCGGGGCGGCTACTACACCAACCGGGGCTCGCACCACAAGATCGTGCTGCCGGGCGGGCTGCTGGGCTACGACGAATTCGGGCGTGCATTGAGTCACGAGATCGCCCACTCAATGGTGGAAGAACGCGCGGGGGGCCTGTGCCCGATTTGGCTGAACGAGGCTGTGGCCCAAGTGGCCGACCGGACTTCGACCCGGGGGGCGCGGCGGCGATTCCAAAGCCACCTGTGGACCTGGCTGGAGCCTCGCGAACTGGACCAAGCCTTTGGTGCGAATCGCCTGGATGACCCGGGTCAGCGCGTGCTGCGCGCCTACATGCAGGCCTGCTTGATTGGACAGTGGCTGGCCCGGCGCGGGCCAAACCCTGGTGAGCGCCAACTGGGGGCCACGCTGGATGCCTTTACCGACAACGGGCTATGGAAGGATCTGTGGCTTCGTATCCGGGGCTATACAGCCGCCGACGAGGCCGTCCGGCAAGTGTTTGGCCTGGGAGAGGATGAACTGTTCCGCCTCGCCCAGCCTGCAGGTGGTACCTCCGCCGAAGACGAAGGCTAAAGAGAGGTATAGATAGGTGGGGCGGCGCAACGACGGGCCGCACTTGATACGGTTTTCCGGAAGGTCTGATCACAGTGGCGCAAAAAGCCCAGCAAGAAGCTCAAGTTAGTCCGGCCGATCTAGAACGTTTCTATCGAGAAATGGTCTTGATCCGCCGCTTCGAAGACAAGTGCAATATCGCGTACCGCCAGGGTCTGGTGGGTGGCTATATGCACGTTTACATCGGCATGGAAGCCACCGCGGTCGGATGGAACGCGGCGCTCAAGCCGGGTTGGGACTACGTCATCACGGCGTACCGCGACCACGCCCAGCCGCTCATCATGGGCAGCGACCCCGTCAAGGTGATGGCCGAAATCATGGGCCGCTCCGGGGGCTACTCCTTCGGCAAGGGCGGTTCGATGCACATCTACGACATCGAAAACTGCTTCTTTGGCGGATGGGGCATCGTGGGTGGTCACACCCCGCTCGGTGCCGGTCTCGCCTTTGCGGCCAAGTACCGCAAGGAAGATCGAGTCACCATCTGCTACTTGGGTGACGGGGCCTCCAACGCCGGCGTGTTCTTCGAATCGCTGAACATGGCCGCCCTCTGGGATCTGCCGGTCATCTTCATCATCGAGAACAACGAGTTCGCGATGGGCACGCGCTTGGAATACCACGCCGCCGATACGCAGCTCTACAAGCGCGGCGAGCCGTTCGGGATCAAGTCCGAGCGTCTGGACGGGATGGATGTCCTTCAGGTCAAGGCCGATGCCGAGCGCATTGTGAACTGGGTGCGCGAGAACCAGAAGCCGTACCTGGTGGAAGTGATGAACTACCGCTTTGCGGGCCACGGCGCGGCCGACAACGACCGCCAGCTGTACCGCACCAAGGAAGAGGAAGACGAGAACACGAAGCGCGACCCGATTGCGCGACTGGAGAAGTACCTCACCGAAAACAACCTGATGACCGCCGAAAAGATGGAGGCCATCAATGTAGAGATTGAGGAGCGTGTGGAGGCGATTTACGAAGAAGCCGTGAACTCCCCGCACCCCGAACCGCACGAGGTTTACGCCCACGTGTACAGCGACATGGAACCGGAGAAGGGCCACTAATCATGCCGACGCAAGAACTATCGTATCGTGACGCCTTGCGCATGGCGCTGGTGGAAGAAATTGACCGCGACCAGAACGTCTTTGTCATGGGCGAAGACATTGGCCGCTACCAGGGCACGTTCCGCGTAACGGAAGGCCTGTTCCAGAAGTACAACGTCGAGCAAAACGACTGGCGCATCATTGACACCCCGATCGTGGAGCCCGGGTTCACCGGCATCGCGATTGGTGCGGCCATGACCGGTCTGCGCCCGGTGGTCGAGATGATGACGATGTCGTTCAGCATCCTCGCGCTGGACCAGATCATCAACCACGCCGCCAAGATTCACTACATGACCGGGGGCCAGTCCACCGTGCCGATGGTGATTCGTGGTCCGGGTGGCGCCGCCAAGCAGCTCTCGGCCCAGCACAGCCACTCGCTGGAAGGCTGGTACGCCCACTGCCCCGGCCTGAAGGTTGTGGCTCCGGCGACCCCGCAGGACGCTTACAGCATGTTTAAGCAAGCGGTGCGCGATGACAACCCCGTCATCTTCACCGAGAACCCCGGTCTCTACACCATCAAGGGTGAAGTGACCACCGGCCCCGATGTGCTGCAGCCGTTTGGCAAGGCGCAGGTGCTGCGCGAAGGAAAGGACCTGAGCCTGGTGGCGTACAGCCGCATGGTGCATGTGTGCCTTGAAGTCGCTGACCGCCTGGCCGAAGAGGGCATCAGCGCCGAAGTGGTGGACGTGCGAAGCCTGCTCCCGCTGGATACGGAAACGATCTACCAGAGCGTGCGCAAGACGAATCGCGCGATCGTGGTTTACGAAGACTGGAAGAGCGGTGGCTTTGGCGCGGAAATCGCCAGCCGCATCAGCGAAGACTGCTTCGACGACCTGGATGCGCCGGTGGGCCGCGTGGGTGGCCTGAACGTGCCGATGCCGTACAGCCGCGTGCTGGAACTCGAATGCATCCCGAACGCGGACGACGTCATGGCGGCCGTTCGCAAGCTCGGCTAACCTTCGGAACGGGAAGAGAATCTCCTCATGGACCATGTGGTCTGTGGGGAGATTTTGTTTTTCACTTTTGCCTAGCCTTGAGTAACCGTCGGGCGGTACCGTTCGTTGAGAACTAGGTTTCGGTATGCGAAGGTTCATTTTGGTTTGGTTGGCGGTGTGGGCCGCCGCATTGGCATGGGGACAAACGAAGGCGGAGTGGACGATGTTGGTCTACCTGGACGCCGACAACGACCTCGAGTATCCGATGATGCTCGACCTCGAGGAGATGATGGAGGCGGGATCCTCTCGCGATTTCCGCATTATCGCGCTGGTGGATCGCATTGAATTGAATCCGCTGATGGGCGTGGACCACGATTCCACGTTGGGTGGGCTCGACAACTGGACGGGCGCGAAGCTAGTCGAAGTTGAGAAGGGGAAGCTGAAGGAACTCGCCGACTGGGGCGAAGTGGATATGGGCGACCCGGCCACGCTGAACCGCTTTATCGATGAGGGGCTCAAGATTGCGCCCGCTAAGCGGGTGAACCTGCAGATGAGCGACCACGGTGGCGGTTGGATGCCGGGCTGGGTGGACATGACTTCGGAGTCGCACCTCACCCTGGACGAAATTCAATCCGCGCTGCAATCAGCCAAGGCAAAGCACGGAAAGTTTGAACTCTTGACCTTTGACGCCTGCCTTATGGCGACCGTGGAAGTGGCCGCGTCCTTATCCGACAGTGTGAATTACATGATTGCCAGTGAAGAACTGGTGCCGGGCTTGGGCTTTTACTACGGAAAAACACTGGCGGCGCTAAGGGAGAACCCGCGCATGTCGACCGAGATGTTTGCCAAGCAGTTCATCCAAGGGTCTTATGACTTCTATGCGAAGAATGAAGATAAAGACTTGCAGGGCATTGCCACTACTTTTACCTCTAGCCTCTTGAAGCTGCAACGGGCTCGAGAACTGCACATGGCCACCAGCCGGCTGGGCACAACATTGGAAGTGGCGTTCAGGGTGAATCCCGAGGCCCGCACGACCATTAGCCGGGCACAGCGCGATGCGTTTACCTTCGGTGAGGACTTCAGCGAATACGCCCCGGCGTTGGTGGACCTGGCCGACATCTTGGACCGCATGGGCAAGAGTGCGCCAGTCGTCACTTATGCCCTTGATGCCAGCGCGATTCAAACCCTCATGAAGCAGATTGTCCTCTTTGCCGTAAAGGGCGAGGCGATCAAACGCGCCGACGGGATTAGCGTCTTCTGGCCGCGATACGATACCTATCTAAAGGGCTTAGAGGATTACGACTATCGCACGCTCCGGGTGAATGGTGGCGAAGTGAAATGGCCGCAGTTCATTACGAGCTTTATCGCAGAACTTGCCAAGGACACCAAGCCCCCGAAGATCAAAGAAGAGGGCAAAGGGAAGAAGCGAAACTTAACGGCTCAAGCTATGCCGAAGGTGACCTGGTCTTATGATCCCCAGGACACCGCTGAGGTCTGGTCGTTCCTGGGGGTTCCGGCCGAGAACGAGGATGTCCTCCTCATTGGCATGTTGCCGGCTCCCCTCGATGACTCCGGCAAGCTAGAACTGACTTGGACAGGCACGTGGCCCGGCTTGTTTGATAGCGAAGGCAGTCAACTAGCGCCCATCCTGGGCGCGGCGTACGGCGAAACGGGCATCACCGCATTTATCCGTGGCGAACTGGAATTGGAAGGAGGCCGAAAGGCGGCGGCCGTGCTGACTTTCTTTGGCAAATTCACCGAAGGCCAGATGAAGCTTGTTCGGATTGCCTTGGTGGAAGGTTCGCAATTCCGCACCATCCTGCCCGAACCGAGCATGATCTTCCGCCCGGAATACCCCGTGATTAACTTCGAAACGGGCGCAACTTCGACCTACATCAATCGGGAGTCCGAGCCCTTCCGATTTGGGGAAGAGGGTCTGTGGTTACAACAGGTGGTGTTGCCCGCTCAGCCTTATCGTTGGGGCGTTTACATCGAGGACTTCGCAGGCAATCCCGCCGGGGCATACCGCGAGGTGACTTTCCCAGCACAAGCCACCTCGCAACAGGATAATAGGTTGCGTGCCGTCCGCTAAGTCCCGCGCGTTCACACTCATTGAGTTGCTGGTGGTCATCGCGATCATCGCCATCCTCGCCGCCATCCTGTTTCCGGTGTTCAGCCGGGCGAAGGCGGCCGGGAAGGCCACGGCCTGCACCAGCAACCTCAAGAATCTGGGGCTGAGCTTCCACCTCTACGGCGCGGACTACGACGACCAGCTACCCCCGGCAGCTTACGGCACGTCCACCAGCTTCGTGCTGTGGCACGACGTGATTGACCCGTACCTGAAGAACAAGCAGGTGTGGCACTGCCCCGGCAGCGAAGTGAGTGAGAAAGACCTGAGCGGGGCCATCACCAGCCACTTTGGCTACAACGTGCAACCGCTGACGGGTATCGCGCTGGACTTTTCGAACCTGGATACGCAGTCGCCAGTGAGCTTCACGCAACCGGAATCCACCAGTGAAACCGTGATGCTGACCAGCGCCAAGGCGAGCGTGGAGAACAGCTTCTGCGGTGACGACGGCAAGTTCTTGCTGCTGCCCAGCCAGAACTTTGACGCCGACTGCTGGGGTCGCCCGGACCCGGCCGCCCTCGAGAAAGTGGTGATTTTCTGGATGGACGGCCACGTCAAGCGGCAGGCTTTGGGCAGCTTCTACACCGA
>CAZDWU010000006.1:14335-25479 GCA_964509165.1 uncultured Chthonomonas sp.
CGGCGCGCAAGATCTTCGCGCACGGCGGGCATGTTCACCACACCTTCCGAAATCTGCACGGCCTGGCGGCGTCCGGCTTCATCCTTCACCCAGCGTTTCTTGCCCGCCGCGGCGGTCCGCGACATCACGCGCCCCGCGCCGTGTACGGTCGAGCACAAGGCTTGGCGCAATGCGGGTGATTCGGTGCCCTTTAGGATCACCGAAACATCTCCCATCGAGCCGCCTACAAACCCACGCTGACCGGGGAAAGCGGGCGTAGCCCCCTTGCGCACTACCCAGTACGTCTGGCCGTGGTGCTCCTCCTGCCAAGCGAAGTTGTGGTGGTTATGCACGCTCTCTTGGATGGTGCCACCGAGAATCGCGGCCACATGCTCGCAAACCCAGTCGCGCCCGGCGTAGGCGTATTCGCCCGCTAGTTGCATCGCCGCGATGTATTCCTGCCCCACCTCGCTGTTCACATCCAGCAAGGTCGGCGGGGAGTCCATGTTGCCATTCGGCTTGGCCCCGCTGGCCTCAATGAAGTGCGAGGCAATGCGGTGGCCCAAGCCCCGGCTACCAAAGTGGCATCCCACCCAGACATTGCCGGTGTCTTGGTCCTCGAAAACGTCCACGTAGTGGTTGCCGGAGCCGATGGTGCCAAGCTGATTCCGCGCTGAGCTGAACAGACTTTGGTTGGTCCGCAAGAAGGGCACTTCTTTCCAGGTCGGCGAATCGAATACGGGGTGGTCAATCTTTGTCTGATTCACACGCCCGACGCCAAAGGAAAGAGAGGCAAAAATCTGCTCGGCTAACTCGTTCAGCCGAGGTCGAATCTCGGAGGCTTTGAGGTCGAGCCGCACGGCTTTGTTGCCACAGGCAATGTCAAACCCGACGCCCGCCGGAGAGATGTGCTCCGGGTAAGCCAGCACGGCCCCGATGGGCACGTTGTAGCCCTTGTGGCCGTCGGCGCACAGCACGCCGTAGGCGCATTCATCCGCCGCCACGGCCTGGCGCATCTGCTTCAGGGTGCCTTCATCATGCTCCCCTAAGATATGTAATTTGTTCCGATCCATGGGTTCTTCACCCCCATTGCCAAGGAACGCTAATGCTCGTCGCCGTGGAGTTGTCCTGCGGTTTCCGGCAAATACTTCAATGCAATAAGGAAGGTCATTGTGGCGATGGCTAAGGGATAGAATAGGCCGCTTAGCTTATTGCCAGTGTTGGCCACCACCGCCGAACTGATGAGCGGCACCAACCCCCCAAACACCCCATTGCCAATGTGATAGGGCAACGACATGCTGGTGTAGCGGATGCGAGTGGGGAAGAGCTCCACCAAGAACGCCGCCACCGGCCCGTACACCATCGTCACAAACACGACCTGGATGAACACCAGCGCGCCTAGGAGAACCCATTGGGGTTGCTCGGGGTTGGCCCCGGCGAGGGTCATGAGGTGGAAAAGCGGCAGATAGAGAAGGATCGCCAGCCCCATGCCGGTCAGCATCACCTTCTTGCGTCCGATACGGTCGCTGAGGCGACCAAATACGATGAAGAGCGGGGTCGCCAGCAGCAGGGCGGCCCCCACCGTCATCCACACGCCGTCACGGGGGAGCTTGAGGATCTTCTCCATGAACGACATGGCGTAGAACTGCCCCGTGTACCAAATGACGCCCTGGCCGGCCGTCGCCCCGAAGAGCGCCAGCAAAACAAGGCGGCGATTCTCGGGATTGACGAAGCTCTCGCGGAGCGGGTTCGTGGAGGTTGTTCCTTCGCTTTTGAGCTTGGCAAAGAGGGGACTCTCGCTCATCTTGAGCCGGATGGTGATGCTCACGATCAACAGCACCGCCGAGAGCAAGAACGGGATGCGCCAGCCACCACTATCGAAGGCTTCTTTGCCCATGATGCGCTCGGTGCTCAGCAGCACGAGCAACGATACAAAGAGGCCGAGCGTCGCGGTGGTCTGGATGAACGAGGTGTAGAAACCGCGCTGGTTCGACGGGCTGTGTTCAGCCACGTAGGTGGCGGCCCCGCCGTATTCGCCGCCCAGCGCCAGGCCCTGCAAAGCTCGCAGCAGCACCAGCAGGGTCGGCGCGATCACCCCAGCCTGCGCATAGGTGGGCACCAAGCCAATGAGTACCGTGCTAATCCCCATCAGGCTAAGGGTGACGAGGAACGTGTGCTTGCGCCCTACGATGTCGCCGAGACGGCCAAAGACGAGGGCCCCGAAGGGGCGCACTAAGAACCCCACGGCAAACGTGGCGAGAGCGGAAAGGAACCCCACCACCTCGTTGCCCGGCGGGAAAAACTCGCGGCCAATGATGGTGGCCAGCGCCCCGAACAGATAGAAGTCGTACCACTCGATGAGCGTGCCGACGGAAGACGCCGTAATGACACGGCGTAAGGTGCGCGGGTCGTCAACCTGGGCGTTGGCAACGGGGGTGGCAGACATAAGGCAAAAGCAAGGGCCGGGGCTCCATGCTCCCGACCCTTGTGACCTTACCGCCTACGTAGCGATCAATCCAACGGCTTGATGCGAATCGAACGGTAGGCCACCACGTCGCCGTGGTCTTGGACGGCAATGTAGCCTCGCGCCCGCTTGCCGAAGTCCTTCCAATCACGGAACTTGCTACCGGATATGAGATTCGCCCATTCCATGCTGCTCAGGTCGATGCGCGCGACGAGGTGATTGTTGAGGTAGTGCTCCACAATCGGCCCGCGCGCTACGATGCGGACATCGTTCCAGTCGCCCACGTTGCGCGTGATGCCCGGAGGGGCCGCGTAGAGGCCGTAGACCGAGCCCGCCGAGGTGAGCGCGTTGGTGCCATCGTTGTGGCGGTCGTTGTCCAGCACTTGCATCTCGATGCCGGTCATGTAGGGCACGTTGTACTCCTCGGTGCAGCGGTAGAAGATGCCGCTGTTGCCACCCCGGCTGATCTTCCACTGCATGCGCAGCTCGAAGTCGCCGTATTCGTCCAGCGTGCGGAGATCGCCGCCTTCTTTGCCCGGGGTGAAGGTGAGTTCGCCGTTCTGGACGGTCCAACCCGCCGGGACATGATCCTTGCGGAAACCAATCCACCCGGCCAGCGACTCGCCGTTGAACAGGAGCTTGAACCCGTTGGCCGCTTCCTCGGTGGAAAGCGTGTTTGGCGGGGTCGGCAGCGTCGGATTCACCGTGCCTTGCCGGTTCGGCATCTTATTGAGGGTGTACCAGGCTTCGGTGCTCCACAGTGCGCGGTCTTCCTTGCTCTTGAGCGCGGGATGGATGCGCACGTAGAACACATGGTTCTCCTTGAGGCCATCCACTTCCAAGAAGATGCGGCGTCCGCCTTCCGTAACCGTCACGGACTTGGCCACCAGGCGACCCTCGTCCACCTTCGGACCACCGTAGGCTTCGGTCGGCTCGTAGCGCCACTGGCTGATGTCGTAGAGGCTGAGATCAGCGGCTTGCTGGATATTGGCGGGTTCGGTGAACTCAATCTCGATCCCGTTTTGCATCGGGCGCACGGTCTTCATTTCAAACACGTGGTCGCCGTTGTAGGTGATCTTTTGCAGGCCGTACCACTTCTTGCCGGTTTGCGCCCAGTTGCCGGTGGAACCGATGCCGCCCACAAAGATGGAGCCATCGGGGCCGACCATCACGCGGTTGATGCCCGCCATCATGCCTTGGGTGAAGCGGAACACGCAGCCTTGCAGCACGCCGTCCACTTCCTCCACAAACACCCGCTTAAGGCCGCCGTGGGTCACATCGCCGTGCATCATCTGGCCCGCGAAGGGGCCTCTGGTGAAGCGAGCGGGTTGGCTCGGCGAGTTGCCGATTTCGTTTTGCGGCAGCCACACGACCGGGGGCGTGACGGGGCCGCTGGTGACCGATTCGGGGCCAACCGAAGCGTTGCCGTAGTAGGCACCTTCTTGCAAGGGCAATACCTTGGAGGAGGGGAGCCAGTCACCCTGGTTGTCGGTGATGTAAATGCGACCACCCCAGCCGATCCCAATGCCGTTGGGGGTACGCAGGCCGTTCGCAATCTTTCGATAGGCGCCCGTCTTGTCATCAATGGCCACGGCCCACCCACGATCTTCGTTTTGCGGGCGCGTACTGCGTCCGCCCGGATCGATCGCGGTGGCGAGGGCGGCGTAGAACGTGTTGCCACGGTGCACCAGGCCAAACGCGAACTCATGGAAGTTCGCCGTGACTCCCCAGCCGTTGGCCAGCGCGTAGTAGCGGTCGGTAACTTCGTCCCCGTCCAGGTCCACGAGCTTGGTCAGTTCTTGCTTCTGCAAGACATAGATTTCACCATCGACGACCTTGATGCCGAGGGGTTCGGCAAGGCCGGCGGCAATGCGCTTGACCGTTGGGTTGCGCACCGTGCCCCAGACATTGTCCACGATGTAAACGCCGCCGACTTCATCCCACGTGCAGACGACCATGCGCCCGTCGGGGAGGAAATCAATGCCACCCACGCGGGGCTCAAAGCCCGGGACGTCAATGGTTTGCAGAGTCCAGGCCGGGTGCACACCCTCGAGCGGGCTGCGGTCGCCAGGGCGATTGCTTTGCCCGTTGAGGAGTACACGCTTGGTGCCGGGGGCCGTCACGCGGACTTCGCCGCCCTGGGCGGTGAGAACTTCCGTCGGGACAATGCTCCATTCGGCATCGCCCGGCTCCTTCCATTCCAGCCGCAGAGCTGCATCGGCTTGGTTCTCAAAGAACTCGATGAATAGCGGAACTTCGCCGGGGCTGAGGTCCAGATAACCCGTTTTGGGTTCGCTGGCGCCATGCAGGCCGTCGTGGTCAATCACAAGTTCATCGCCCAGGAAGAACTTGGAGCCGTCATCGCTCGCCAGCCGGAATTGGTGGCGGCCGGCCTTGCGGACATTGAGGAAGCCGGAGAAGTGACCCAGGAAGCGCTCCTTGAGGTCGCCGAAATCTGCGTCGCGGAGGTCGAGCTTGGGCACCACCACGCTGTAGTTGGGGGTTTGCCCGCCGACCAGACGGGGCACACGCTCAAGGTCAATGCCGACATCGTAAAGGCGCATGGCAATGCCGGGCACTCGCACCTGGCTGCTTTCTTGGGCCACGGTGGGTTCGGGCTTCAGGCTCGCGAGCAAGCCTTGGCCAGTGGCAGATGCGGCCGCCGCCGGATCCACGGGGGCTCCGTAGCGAGTGGAGAGCACGTTCGTCCCGTTGCGGAGCTCGACTTCCGTGGGCGTGAGCATCGGGAAGGCGCGCCGGGAATCCGGGGCCACGAACTTCGTCGCGACATCGAGGAATAGACGCTCGCCACGGGCCAGGCCGCTCACGTTAAAGCGGCGCTCGAGACCGACTCGACCGAGGCGAAGGGGAAGGGCCTCGGGAATCTCATTCACGGTCACAAACTTAGAGCCGAGCGGGATTTCGTAGTTGAACTCCACTTGGCCGCCCTTCATGGTGTAGCCACGGAAGCGGGGCTTAACTTCGGTCACTTCGCCGCGCGCGTTGGCCACGGACCAAATCGCGCGGTCAATGGTGTCCTGTTCATAGACCTTTCCGACGGAGGTCGGTTGCGGCCCGTGCTCGGCGGTGTAGACGGCGCCTTGGAACTTGACCGTGCCTTCCCAAGCTTTGTAGAAGCCACAGTTGGTGGCATCGTAGGCGATGATGAGGTGCTCCGATAGCTCGACCGTCACCATGCGGGCTTGCTTATCGAGAACGCTACGGAACACCCACGGATCGCGCGGGCGGGTGGGTAGCTCGGCGGTTGCGGGACTCACTGCCGTGAGGGTGAGTCCGAGGACCAACGAAACCATGACGCCTCCCATTATCTCACCAAGTTGAACGCAATGGGCGAAGGTTTAGCCAAATTCTGAGTAGGATGCACCGTATGGCACAGAAGCGGTCGGTGGTGGATACCGATATCAAGCGATTGAACTGGCGCAGTGTGGGTCCGGGCACCATGGGTGGCCGCGTGAGCGAAGTGGTATTTGCCCCGGGCGAGAGTAAGGTTTTCTACGTGGGATTGGCCTCGGGGGGCCTCTTTAGAACCAAGAACCACGGCACGACCTTGGAGTCTTTGTTTGACAAGGAAGAAACCACGAGCGTGGGCAGCATCGCGGTGTGCGATCTGCCGGCCAACTTTGACCACCCGGCGGAAGCTAAAGCCGGCAAGAGCAAAAAGGAACTCAAGGAACTCGGCCGCAACCAGATGATCTGGCTGGGCACGGGCGAAGGCAACGGTCGCAACTCCAGTTCGTGGGGGAACGGGGTGTATCGCTCCACCGACGCCGGGGCGACCTGGCAACACATGGGCCTGGCCGATTCGCACGATATTCCCGCCATCGTGGTGGACCCGCGCAACCCGGACGTGTGCTACGTGGCCGCACTGGGCCACCTGTGGGGGGCCAACGAGGAGCGTGGCCTCTATAAGACCACCGACGGCGGCAAGACCTGGACGAAGGTGCTGGCGGTGAAGGACCACGGGTGCTGCGATGTGCGGCTGGACCCCCGCAACCCGGACGTCGTCTTTGCGGCCATGTACTATCGCCGTCGCAAGGCGCACAAGTTTGATAGCGGCAGCACCGAGGGTGGCCTGTTCCGCAGCCAAGACGGCGGAAAATCTTGGAAGAAGATCAAGGGCGGTTTGCCCGTGCACACCGGTCGCATCGGCATCGACCTCTATGCCGAGAACCCGGACATCATGTACGCGGTCATCGAAAGCGGCCAAGGCGGTACCAATAGCATCCGCGACGACCGCAGCAAGTCGGGCGGCCTTTTCCGCAGCGAAGACGGTGGCAACACCTGGACCCGCATGAGCGTGCGCGCGCCGCGTGCGTTCTACTTCTGCAAGGTGCGCATCCATCCCAAAAACGATCAGAAGATCTACATGCTGGGCTGGGAAGTGGAAGTCAGCGAGGATGGCGGGCGTACGTTCAGGGGCGGCTTCGGCGACAAGATGCACGTGGACATGCACTCCATCGCCTTCGACCCCAACGATCCGGACCACATCGTGGTCGGCAACGACGGCGGCATTTACCAAACCTTTGATGGCGGCGCGAAGTGGCAATTCCTCAACCAAATTGCCATCGGGCAGTTCTATAACATCGCGCTGGATATGAGCGAGCCGTACCGCATTGCCGGCGGCCTGCAAGACAACGGCTCGTGGGTTGGCCCCAGCAGCACGCTGGTGGAGACGGAGAAGTACGAAGACGGCACCCCGCAAACGGGCATCACCAACTCAGATTGGAAGTACGTTTGTTGGGGCGACGGCTTCCACGTGGCGTTCGACCCCGAAGACCCCGACGTGATCTACGCCGAATGGCAAGGGGGCAACCTGACCAAAGCCAACCTCAAGACCGGGCGACGCTGGCACCTGCAACCGCAACAGCGAGAAGGCGGCGCGGCCTATCGGTTCAACTGGAACGCGCCCTTCTTTGTTTCGCCTCACAACCCGAGCGTGCTGTACCTGGGCGGGAACATGGTGTTCCGCTTGAGCGATCGCGGCGAAACCTGGGAGCGCATCAGTGGCGACCTGACCACCAATGACGTGAACAAGATCACGACCGAAGGGTCGGCGGCGGAGACCTTCTGCACCGTGACCTCGCTGGTGGAGTCTCCGCTTACCGAAGGTCTGCTGTGGGCCGGCACTGACGATGGCCGCGTGCATGTGCGCGTGGATGGTGAATGGAAAGACGTGACGCCCAAGGGCAACGACTGGTACGTCAGCCGCATTGACGCCTCGGCGCACGGGGCGGGCCGCGCCACGATGAGCTTGGACGGCCACCGAGACGACCAGTACGACCCGCGCATATTGCAAACCACCGACTTCGGCAAGACCTGGAACGACATCACGGGCGACCTGCCAAAGCACCGTAGCGTGAAGGTGGTGCGCGAGGACCCCAAGAACCCGAACGTGATTTATTGCGGGACGGAGAACGGGGTGTTTGTGACCCTGAACGGGGGCAAGACGTGGCTACGGCTGAACGGCAAGAACCTGCCGCACTGCCCGGTGGATGACATCCAGATTCACCCGCGTGAGCACGACGTGGTGCTGGGCACTCACGGCCGGAGCATCTGGATTCTGGACGACGCCCGCTTCCTCTCGGAAAGCACGGAAGCCGTGCTGGGCGAGGCGCTCCATGTGTTCACACCCCGAAACTGCCGCCCGATTGAGCGGTTGTTCTTGCAAGGGCTGTGGGCGGATGACGAGTTCCGGGGGACGAACCCGCCGAAGTTCGCGCCCATCACGTACTGGCTGAAGGAAGCCGCCACGGAAGAAGTGAGCGTGACCGTGACCGACGAGAAGGGGCGGGAGATCGCCAGCATGTCGGGGACGGGCTTTGCCGGCTACAACCGGGTGGTGTGGGATGCCCAGCCCAAGGAGATCTACCGCCTGCCCGATGCGGGGCAAGAACCGTGGTGGACGTACTTTGTGGCGCCGGGGACCTACAAGATTCAGGTCAAATGCGGAAAGTTGAAGTCAGAGACGTCGCTGGAAGTGCTGCCCGTGCTGAATTGTTAAGAAAAATTCCCCACTTCGGCATCGTTTGGGCCTTTCCTTGCGTCTTTCAGAGGATAGGCCCCCATGACTCGCCGCGAATTTGACGAACAGATTGATGAAATCCGTGCCTTAGTGCTGCGGATGGCGGACTGTGTCGTCGAAATGCTTGAGCTGGGCGTGCGGTGCGCGATGGAAGGGGAAGAAAGCCTCTACCAACGCGTGAAGTCGCTTGACGACGTGATTGACGAGAGCGAAAAGCTCGCGGTCGGCATTGCCGTGGACTGCTTGCTGAAGCAAGCGCCGGTGGCCAACGACCTTCGTTTGCTGACGAGCACCCTGAGCATCATCGGGGAGCTAGAAAAGGCAGGGGACGACGCCGAGAAGATGGCGAGCCGGGCGCGGCGGCTCTCCGGGCAGTTCCCGGATGAGCTCAAATCGGCTCTATACGATCTACAAGCCGAGGCGGCCAAGGTGATTCGGTCGGCCACCGCGCTCTACCTCAAGTACGACGAGGAAGTGGCGAGCGAGGCTCTGCTGATGGACGACACGGTGGATGCTTCCTACAAGGCGGCTCGCCGGCGCTTTATGGAACTCATCGTCGAGCGTCCCGAATCGGTGCGCGACCTTTTGCGTGGGATCAACACGTTCCACGCCATTGAGCACGCCGCCGACCGAGGGGTCGAGATCGTGAAGCGTCTTCGCCTCCACCACAACAACTTTGAAGATCGCATGAAGCCTGAGGAGCCGGTAGAAAGCGGCCCGACGGAAGCCACCCCTTAATCCAGTTTTTATTGGATTTCGGAACGGGATTCCGGGCCTGGACGTCAAGAATCCTGTAAGAACTACCGATAAATCCACTGGAAGCATTGGCTTTCGTGAAGGACTATGTCAAATCAAGGCTCTCACCCGACCGACAAGACTGATTTGAGCTCGAATGTGCCGACCTCAGGTTGGGCCAAGTACGGCAACGTCAGCCAAGAGTGGATGCAAGCCAAGAGCCCGGAAGAACTGAAGGAAGCGGCTTTCCGATGGAGCCTGAGCGCGGATGCGCATGTGCGAACCCTGGGCCGATCCCTCTTGAGCGCCATTGAAGCCGAGGGCGGGGAAGCTCAGCGCCAGATTCGAGATTGCTTGCCGTGGACCGTGGCCCTGAGTCACCGATTGGTGCCCGTGAGTCTCCACGAGCCGTTTGTGGTGGTGCTGCACGCCCGTGAGGTGACCGTGGAGGCGCTGAACCTGGTGATGGCCTATGCCAAGCGCCCGGTGCAATGGGTGCAAGGCACCGACGCTGAGGTGGCCCGCGAGCTGCTGAGCCGCTACGGTAGCGAGATCCCGACTTCCTTACTTGAACGATTTGTGAACGACCCGGCCGTGGCCTGGTCGGGGAACCCGAATCCGGTGCTTTTGGTGCCGGAGGCGGCAGAAGCCCATGTGGCGGTCGAGCCGGAGATTGAAGAGGTCTTCGAAGAAGCTCCCGAAGCTGAGGAAGAGTCGAGTTGGTCCGGTTTGCCGGATGGAGACGACCTCGATGCCCCGGCGACGGTGGGGGCGACCGAGTTTCCGATGGAAGTTCTTCGCGACCTGCGGGCCGTGCCGATGGGTGAAGATGAATCGGGCATTGAATTCTTGGTGGCTAGTCCCGCCGAAAACGAGACACTGCGCGCCCTAAGCGAACTCAGCCAAGGGGCAGCGCGGTTCCGGATTGCTGATTTTGAAGAAGTGGCGGCGGCCTGGACGGCCCGCTACGGCGATGAACTTTCGCCGCTTTCCCTCGCCCCGACTCAGGAGACCTTTGAAGAAGCTTTTGACGATGAGGTGACCGAGGCGCCGACCGTTGCCGAGGAAATCTTGGTCATCGAAGAGTCCTTCATTGAAGAGATCGCGATTGAAGAAGTCGCCGAAATTGAACCTGAAGAGACCGAAATTGCCGAGAACCTGACCCCCTGGCAGATCGCCGAATCGCGAACGCCTGAAGATGGCCTGGATTCAGTTGAGCTAGAGGCTCTGGTTTCGCAATACGAAGTTGCGGCGGTTGTCGAAGAAGAAACGGCCCCGGTGATTGCGGTCAGCGAAGATGACGCCGAAGCCGATTGGGAAAGCCTGCTGGCCGAAGCGGAAGAGGAAAGCCTCACCGCCGAAGAAGAAGTTTCCGTGCCGGAGGTCACTTTTGACCCGTTGGCGTGGGCCAAGAGTGTTGAGAAGGCCGAAGTACCGTCCATTGCTGAACCGGAAGTCGAAGCCCCGGCTGCAGAAATCGCTGAGGTAGAGCCCGCGGTGGCTGAGGACGCCAGTTTTGAACCGGTTGAGCCTCATGCCGATGCGGTACAGCTTGTGCCGGCGAGCCTGGCGTGGTTTGCCCGGGCCTGCCCGATGGAACTGCGGGGCGAAGAGCTGGTTTGCTGGGCAATGGAGCCCTTTGATGAGTCTCTGCTCACCGCGATTGAACGGCGTGCCGAGCGACGACTGATCGTAGAACCGCGCCCGCAGGAAGAGGTTTTGGCTGCCCTCCAGGCCGCCTATCCGACGGATTTCGCTGGCGTGGCCGCTCCGGCGGCGGAAGTCGCCGCCGCACCCGTGGTTGCCCCCGCAATTGAGACCGCTGATCCTGACCTAGCGGCAGACTTGAGCGCAGAAGTCGAATCCGCGATGGCCGAGCCCGTGGAGACCAGCGATTGGGATCAACCAACCGCCATTGCCGAA
>CAZDWU010000006.1:25579-36412 GCA_964509165.1 uncultured Chthonomonas sp.
GAAGAAGCTCCCGCGCTGACGCCGGCTGAAGCTGAAGTCGCTTCTTTCGACAGTGCACCTGTGGCGCCCCCGGCGGAGAAAACCGAAGATGGGTTCACGCTCAGCGCCACGGAAGAGGCCCGCGCCGCGTGGCTGGAGTTCATGAGCGGCGAGAATCAGCCGACAGTGCAGCCGCGTAGCGACACGACGCCGATCATGATCGAGCAGATGCTGGACCGCATGAACCGAGAAATTGAGGTCGAGCGAGCCGCCGCAACGGCGATTCCTTCGGCGGACTTCAAGGAAGAGGATGACGATGGCCGCGCCAGTAGCGACGCCGGATTCTTGACCGAGGAAGAAGCGGAAGAGAGCCGGATTGCCTTGGAGCATGCCTCGGCGATTCAGCGCCTGATGGGTCAATCCCTGGTGCCAAAGCCTGAAATTCTGGCTCGATTTAGCCGGGAGACGGCCACGCGTCTGCGCGCCCTGCCCGTGACGATTGAAGGGGGCACCCTGCACGTGATGGGAGCCACCGCCCTGAGCGAAGAGTCGGTGCAGATGCTCTCGGATGAGTCTGGATTGCCGATTCAGCTTCACCTCGCCCCGGCGGATCACCTCCAGCGGATGCTGGATAGGGCGTATCCGGACCCGGATCGCGATCTGGAGCAGCACACGAAGGTGGCCGAACTGCGACGCCAGCAAGAAATGGACGACAAGGGCTGGCTGAGCAAGCTGATGAACCGCGTCAATCGCGGCGCCTAAACTTCCTGAGGCAAAAAAGAATCCCTCTCAACCTCGTTGGAGGCGGAGAGGGATTTTGTATTCTAGCTACGATCCGAAGTTATGGGAGGGGAAGGCCCATGGCTTCCAGCCACTCGCGGTTCTTGCCGACTCGCTCCTTCACATCCGGGCTGAGGTTGAGCGGGCGACCTCGCGCATCAATGATGATGCCGACGGTGCCCCCCTCGAACTTCTGCGTGACCGCTTTGCCCTTGCCGGCGCCGATATCGAGGCCACGGGCGGGAGTCACTGTAAGTTCGCGGAACTCGCCGCGACCCGCTGGGATGACCTTGATCTCACCCACCTTCACCGATTCGTTCACGCCATCGCCGGAAACCGTGATGGCGACTTCGCCCGGCTTGGCCTGGCCCACCGGCGCGATGCAGTGGCCGCACTTGACGATACAGTCGTACTCAAACACCTGGCGAGCGGCATCAAAGAAGTGCTCGCTCAGCACGCCCAGGTGCGGCATCATGAAGATGCTGTCCACGGTGAGCATCGTGATGCCCTCCGGCTCGTAGGCGTCCATCATCATCAGCGCGGATTGCGCACGCTTGGGCGCGTGGCTCAGCACCCCGCCGGACCCGATGATCATGTCGAGGTCCATCATCTTGATAAGGGTTTCTCCACCACCGGCTTGCTCAAAGATTTGGCCCACGTCGCGCTGTTGCTGCGTCCCCTTGAGGCTACGAGCGAGCGACTTGTGGTGGTAGAAGGCCAGGCGCAGCGCTTCGCGGCTCACCGCTTGCTCAATCAGCAGGTCTTCGTACGTCTGCGGAATGGTCGTCGGGCGGATCATCTTGTTGCGCAGTCGGTTGCGCATTTCGAACGGATCCATTTCGAACGGGAGCCAGCGGCCGATGTTGTCCGTTCCGGATTCCTTGAGCACGTTACAAATCGAGTAGCTCATGCCCAGGTTGGCCGAAACCGTGCGGTTATAGGTGCCGCCAAACACGGAGAACACGTCGGTAGTGGCGCCGCCGATGTCCACACCCAGGATGTTGATGCCTTCCTGGTCGGCGTAGTTCTTCATCAGCTTGCCCACGGCGTTGGGCGTGGCCATGACTTCTTCGCTGGCCCAGTCCAGAAGCTTGTTGTAGCCCGGGGCCTGCTGCATCACGTGCTCCAGGAAGAGCTCGTGGATTTCGTCGCGGGCCGGGTCGAGGTTTTCTTGTTCGAGGGAAGGTCGGAGATTGTCAACCTCCTTCAGCGAGACTCCCGCGCCCAAAACTTCCTTCACCGCGCCGCGCGCTTCTACGTTGCCGGCGAAGATCACCGGGAGCTTCATGTCACCAAAGCGCGGCTTGGGGTCCGCGCGGCGGATGACTTCGGCCATATCGGCGAGGTGAGAGACGGTGCCCCCATCGGTGCCACCGGACATCAGAATGATGTCGGGGCGAAGTTGGCGGAGCCGCTCCACCTTTTCAAAATCTTTGCGGCCGTCGTCCACGGCCAAGGTGTCCATTAGGATGGCGCCCGCACCCAGTGCAGCGCGCTCGGCGCTTTCTGCGCTCATGGATTTCACCACGCCTGCGACCATCATCTGCAGACCGCCGCCGGCGCTGGAGGTGGAAACGTAAAGGTCCGCTCCATCGTGCGGAGTGCTTCGGGTCATTGCCGCTTGGCCATCTTTGAGCAAGCGATAAACCTGCCCGTCCTTAATCAAAGAGCGTCGACCGACTTCGTAGCCCTCGGGCATCACTTCACCGGTGATTTCCTCCAGCTCGGTCATGGCGTTCAGCACGCCCACCGTCACGTCCTCAAACGGCTTCTCCACCGTGGTGGGGGCTTCGCCGCGGGCCACCAGGCGGTATTGGCCTTCGGAGTTACGTTCGATGAGGATGGCTTTGGTCGTAGTCGAGCCGCAGTCAGTTGCCACGATGCGCTCGATGTTTCCGGACATGGGCGCATTATGAACGGAAAGAGGCCTCTCTTGCCTTACCTGCGGGCAAAGAATTGCGCGAACCTGCGGTTTGTTTGGTCGAACCTGGGGGAATCCGCTCCGTAACGAATCGGATACGAGCCTGAGACTGGGTTGGATATAATGCGCCACAAGCACGCGCAACGATGGGTGTGCCGCTAGGGTGATTCACATTGGCTAAAGTCGCTTTTCGGAACGTAAGCAAGGTGTTTGGCAAGGGCGTGCGCGCCGTCGACCACCTCGACCTTGAGATCAACGACGGCGAGTTTATGGTGCTCGTTGGCCCCTCGGGTTGCGGAAAGACGACCGCGCTGCGCATGCTGGCCGGCCTGGAGGAAGCCACCGAGGGCGACATCATGATTGGCGACACGCGCGTGAACGACGTGCCGCCGAAGGATCGCGACATCGCGATGGTGTTCCAGAATTACGCCCTGTACCCGCACATGACGGTGTACGACAACATCGCGTTTGGTCTGCGCCTGCGCGAACTGGGCGGGTTCTTCTGGCAGCTGACGCACATGGCCGAAGCGAAGAAGATCAAGGCCGATATTGATGCGCGTGTGCGAGAAACCGCGCAGATGCTGAGCATTGAGCACCTGCTGGAACGCCTGCCGAAGGAGCTCTCGGGTGGTCAGCGCCAACGCGTGGCCCTGGGCCGCGCCATTGTCCGCAAGCCGAAGGTGTTCTTGATGGACGAACCGCTTTCGAACCTCGACGCCAAGCTTCGCATCCAGACGCGCGCGGAACTGATCCGCCTGCACCGCCGCCTGGGCGTGACGACGATTTACGTGACCCACGACCAAGTGGAAGCCATGACAATGGGCCAGCGCATTGCCGTGATGAGCAACGGCTTGCTGCAACAATGCGACGAGCCGACGCGGGTCTACAACGAACCGGCCAACAAGTTTGTCGCGGGCTTTATTGGCGCGCCGCCGATGAACTTTGTGGAAGGCGTGATCAAGGACGGCTGGGTGGAAGCCGGGCCGGTGCGCGTAAAGCTGAAGGATGGCCACCCCGCCATTGCCCTGAATGGGCAGGCGGTCACTTTTGGGATTCGGCCGGAAGATATCTATCACGCCGAAGGCAATGTGAGCATCCCGGTGAGCGAGGCCAATACTTTTGAGGCGCAACTGGACGTGCTAGAGAAGCTGGGGGCGGAAGATACGGCGTACCTGATGGTAGGCGACCAGCCGATGATTGCCACGCTAGACCCGGCGCACTCGGTGGCGGTGGGCTCCACGGCCAAGTTTGCGTTTGATCTGGACCGGATTCACATCTTCCACGGGGAAGATGGCGTCGCGGTTCGCTAAACCTGGCGGGTAACGACCGCCAAGGGCTCGGTCATCTCCTCGTAGGCGAAGCGGACGCCTTCGCGGCCGAAGCCGCTGCGCTTGACGCCGCCGTAGGGCATGGCGTCAAACCGCACGGTGGGGACGTCGTTGATGACGACTCCCCCGACTTCAAGGTCTTCGATGTAGAGTTCGGCGCGAGCCGGGGAGGCGGTAAACACCCCCGCTTGTAGCCCAAATCGCCCCCCATTGACCTGTGCAACGGCCTCGCCATCATTGGCAAAGGTGCTGAGGGTGAGAACGGGGCCGAACACCTCATCGCAATCAAGGGTGTGCCCCGAGGGAACGTCTGCAATCAAAGTCGGCGAGATCACGTTGCCGGTGCGCTCACCCCCGGCCAGAATCCTTGCCCCTCCGGCCACCGCCGAGGCCAAAGCTGCCTCAATCTTGTCAGCCGCAGTGGCATGGATCACCGGGCCCACCACGGTGCTTTCTAGGGCCGGATCCCCAACCCCCAGCTTCTCAATCATCGGCACTAGCCGCGCCACCACCTCATCCACCCGCGACTCATGCACCCGCAGGTGCTGCACGCTAATGCAGATCTGCCCGGCGTAGGCGTACGCCCCGTTCAGCACCAACGGCAAGGCCAAGTCCAAGTCTGCATCCTCGCAGATCACCGCGTTCGCGTCGCCGCCGAGTTCAAGGGACACCTTGCGGTCCGGCACCAACTCCTTGATGCGCCAGCCCACGGCCTCGCTGCCGGTGAAGCTCACGAACTTTGCCCGGGGGTCGCGCACGGCTTTCTCGGCAATGGCATTCGGGCAGGCGATCGCGTTCACCACTCCCGCCGGGCACCCACACTCGTGAATCAGGCGGGCCAGGCTGAGCGTGCACAATGCGGCGGCCGTGCTGGGCTTCAGCACTACCGGGCAACCCGCCAGCAGGGCCGGGGCAATTTTGTGAGCGGCGAGGTTGTAGGGCCAATTCCAGGGGACGATAGCCAGCACTGGCCCCACCGGACGGCGGCGCACTTCGGCCCGGTAGTTGCGCCCACGCGGATCGTAGCTTAGATCAACCTCTTCAGGCTCAAGAGTCCGGGCGATATCTGCCGCCAGCCCAAAGGTGAGCGCCGTGCGCTTGACTTCGGCGCGGGCGGCGGTGATCGGCTTCCCGACCTCCAGCACCAGCATTTCGGCCAGTTCATCCTCCCGCTCTGTCACTGCTTCGCTTATGCGCGTAAGCAAGTCTCCCCGCTCAGCCAGAGATGTCTTTCGATACACCTCAAAGGCCTGGGTGGCGCAGGCGAGGGCGGCATCCATCTCCGCCCAGCCCCCTTCGGCAAAGGTGCCAATGCGCCTACCATCCCAGGGGCTCACCGCAATCTCCTTCCCGATCCCCTGGTCGCAGGGTCCGCCGAGGAAAACCCCGTTCAAAAGGAGCTCGCGGTGAATCATTTGTTCATTTCACCCGCTAAGCGCGGTTACACTAAGGGCATGGACCGTCGAATTATATGCGCCTTGGATACGGGCGACCTGGATGAAGCCATTGCCTTGGTCCATCGATTTGCGCCTTATGTAGGGGCGTTCAAGATCGGCCACGGCCTGACGATGCCCAACGGCCTGCGCGTAGTGGACATTCTGCGCGAACACGGGGCCGAGCGCATCTTCCTCGATCTTAAGTTCCACGACATTCCGAACTCCGTCGCCCTCGCCGTACGCGAAGCCGCCAAGCACGGGGTGTGGATGCTCACCTTACACCTGAGTGGTGGCCCCGCAATGATCTCGGCGGCGGTGGAAGAAGCCGCCATGTACCCCGAGGAGCAGAGCCCGCTCTTGGTGGGCGTCTCTGTGCTGACTTCGCTGGATGAGGCCACGCTCCAGGGCTTCATGGGCGTCAATCGCTCCTTGCCCGAACAAATGGCGCACCTCTCCCAGCGCGGGGTGGAGCTTGGTTTGGATGGGGTGGTGTGCTCCGCGCACGAACTCAAAGTTCTCCGCCCGATCGTGGGTCACAAGGTGTTGGTGACACCGGGCATCCGGGGCAGTGTCGGCGACGTTCACGACCAAGTGCGGGTCGGTGACGCGCAAACCGCGCTGGCGGACTCGGCCGATTATCTGGTCATTGGCCGGGCGCTGACCTCAAAGTCCGATCCGGTCGCCGCTCTCCAGCAACTTGGCCTCGATCCCGTCGGTGCATAAGGAACTCCTCGACTGGTACGACCAGCACAAGCGGGATTTGCCCTGGCGCGAATCCCGCGACCCCTACCGCGTGCTGGTGAGCGAGCTGATGCTCCAGCAAACCGTAGTGGCCTCGGTGATTGAGCCGTACCGCCGCTGGATGGAGCGGTTTCCCACCATCGAAGCCCTGGCCGCCGCCGACCTCGACGACGTGCTCCACGCCTGGCAAGGTTTGGGCTATTACCGGCGGGCGCGCCTGCTCCACCAAGCCGCAAAGGAGATCGCGCAGCATGGCTGGCCCCGAGACCGCAAAGGGATGCGGGCGGTGCCGGGCATCGGCCCTTACACGGCGGGGGCGGTTCTTTCTATCGCGTTCGACCTGCCCGAACCGCTAGTGGATGGCAACGTGGAGCGTGTCTATGCGCGATTGATGGCCGATCCCACTCCGCCCCCCGCTTTAACCAAGCGAGCGTGGGCCTGGGCGGAGAACTCCGTCCCCAATGAGCGCCCCGGAGATTGGAACCAAGCGCTGATGGAACTCGGGGCCACTGTGTGCCGCCCGCGCACGCCGCTCTGCCACCTTTGCCCTTGGCAAGAGATCTGCCGGGGCACGCAGGGCGAGGTAAGTCTCTATCCGGCGCCAAAAGTGAGGCCAGAAATGCGAGAGATGGAACTGCCCTTAGCTGTCTGCGAGGAAGCGGGCCGGTACGCGCTGATCCGGTATCCGGAAGGCGGCTGGTGGGCCGGACTCTATGGGTTTCCGCCTGCCCCGGCCAGTTCAGGCGAGGAGTTGGGGAGGTTTCCGTTTGTCGTCACCCGGCATCGACTGACAGTGCGCGTGCTCCAAGTGCACCAACTGGATGGGGAAGTGGAGTGGTTCTCGCCGGATGAGTTCAATGCTCTGGCCTTACCGGCTCTCCACCGGCGGGCGTGGGATATCGTCCGGGCGCGGCAGACGCAGCCAACCCTCGCTGTCGCCCCAGAGGAATAACGCCAGCAGCGCCTGGAAGACAATCGCCACCATCGAGAGAAAGATCACGGCGTGCAGGATGCGCAGGCCGTAGCGGCGGGCGAACTGCTCTTGGCGGCGGAAGTGCTCCCGTGTGCGCGGATTCAGGTGGCTCGCACGGCGTTGGAGTTTATGCACCCCGGGGCGGCGCATAAACCGCAACATATGCCACCACAAGCAGCGACTGAGGGTGCGCGACCAACCCAGCACTTAGCTTTCTACGTCGTCGGTGGGCGCAAGTCGTGCGGGGCGCACAAGATGACCTTCTTGGTCGAAGAAGGCAACAAGTACGGGTGCCATGTCTTCCCTTTGTCGCCCGACCTTGAGCATCAGGCGGAAGGGACCGTGCCCGGTGAGGGCGATTTCGCAGGGGTGGTCCGGGGCAACCTCTTGCGCAGCCTGGTCATCTAGCCAAATTCGGGCGGGCACCGGGGATTCGATGCGCAATCGATACTGACGCCCCGCCGGCATCGTCGCTTGGGAGTAGACGTACACAACGCCCGGCGCACTGCGGAACAAAGACTCCAGGTTGAGTTCGGGTCCATCCGGAGAAAACGCTTGCCATGCGACGGGGAGCTCCGCGCGGCCCGTGTCCTTCAGGTTGGGGTCAAAGCCTTGTTCGGGGGCAAATGCCTGACCCATGCCCGCGTCATTTTGGTTGGGGTACGGCCCAATGACCGACCAGGTGCCCGTGGCCAGAACCGGGAGGCTCAGGCGCAGGCCCTCGGTGCGGAGTTCGATCACTTGGTCGCTCGCCACTCCTTGCGGGGCCACGATCTTCGCCTTGGTGGTCCAGGCCGCTCCCGGAGCTACGGATTCGGGCTTAGCATCCGAAGCCACTTCGAGTCCCGCACCGGCCACCCACTCCGGGGAGATCCGCATCGGGTTGGACTCTCGGTTAATGAGCGTCAGTTCGACTTCGGCGCGGCGGCCTTCCTGGAAAATTGGCCCTTGCGGGTAGTGGACGTGGAGTTGGAACGGGCCGACCTCGGCGTAAGCGGAGTGCTTGTGGAGATCGAGGGCACTGGCCTCGGGCAGGTCGCCGTCAAAGAGTTCGGCATAGGCCGCCAGGGTCGCCGGGGGATCAATATCCTGAAGGAAGCCCGTGGCGACGTAGGTTTGCCCCAGGGGGCCGGTCCACTCGGGCTCCAGCGGGCCGTAGAGGCCGGCCCCGAGCGCAGCCGCAATGGCGGCCGTGTCACTGGCGGCATGCCCCAGGCTGGCGGCCAGAATCATGGCGCGGGAGGCTTGCCCCTGGCAGCCGGAGAGCGCCGCGAGGATGTGGAGGAAGGCCCGGCTGGCCGGGCTGAAGTCTTCCGGAATGGCGCTGGAAACACTGGCGGGCTGCGAGATGCCCGCCCCAAGAATCTCGGGCACCTTGGCCAGCGCGGGATGCCCCGCCGGGACGTACTTGGGAATGAGGCCGAGGAGCGCGCCCCAACTGCCATTCTCACTTGCGGCGGTAGCGACGGCGGCGGCCACCCATGCGGCCACCCACAGGGCATCGCCAGCGTGGTCAACACTCATATCAGTGGCGGCCCACACGCTGGCGAGTTCGGGCTTGCCAGCCCCGCGAATTCCCCAGAAGAGCGCGCGCGCCAGGCCCGTGGCACGGCCGCTGGCGGGATTACCAAATTGTCCACTCAGGGGCAAACCCAAACCGGCGGCCAAGTTGGCGAGGGCGTAGGCGTCCCCGCGTTCGGCTGAATTCCAATGGGCGCGGTATGTGCCGCTGAGGTTGGAATGAGGCCGAGACTGGCGGAGGTGATAGGCCCAGACTACGGCTAAATCTTGGTGGCCCGCCGGGGCCATACGGAAGGGGACGGGTTCGTAGCCGGTGAGCGGTACGAAATCCTGGCGCCGAACGTGCGGGGCTCCCATTGTGGCCCCCGCAAGGGAAGCCATGACCATGGCCACTCGACGTTCGCTCATTAGCGGGTCGGGTTTACCTGAAACAGCACTGGTACTCTAATGGCAATGGGCATTGACCACATGATCTTTCGGTGGGTCAACCACTGGCCATCAGAGTGGGAGCCATTTTTCTGGTTTTTTAGCGAAGGAAACAAGCAATGGGCGGTGCGCGGCCTGTTCTTGGCGCTGGCCATCTACCTCATTTGGAACAAGACCACTCGCGTCGCGACCCTGCGCGGTTTGGTGGCCTTTCCGGTGACGAATGCCCTCACCGATGCGATCAAATTTGGGTTTCCGATGGATCGCCCTTGTGCCGTGGTGGCGCGGGCGCTGGACGGAGGGATGGCCCGTGACCTGGCCATGAAACTTGACCCCGAGTTGATCTTGCGGGTGCCGCATACGGCGAGTTCGGGGACAGCCAGCGCGCACGCCGCCAACACCATGGCGGTGGCCGTGAGCTTGCTCTACGCCAAATCCCCGTGGGGGTGGCTGTGGCTGGGGGTGAGCTTCTTCACCGGGACAAGCCGCATCTATAACGGCGTCCACTATCCGAGTCAGGTTTTGCTCGGTTGGATTTGCGGGGCCTTTGTGGCATGGGTGGTGAGCACCACCCATGCGCACTGGGTGAAGGTCAGGACTTCTCGACGGGTTGCGGCGAGCTCAGATCAATAGCGCCGAGTGAATCGAGCGGTTGCCCGTCGGTGGTGAAGAGCACGCTCTTGACCTCGGGGAATTGCGCCATCACTCGCAGGAGGCCCCGAACGATGATTTGTTCATCCTCAGCTCCGTAGCCCGCGTAGATCTTTTCGTTGAAGTCAATCGTCGCAATGCCTTCCTTCACGGTGACCGTCTTCACGTCGGCGTCCTTGGGCACGGCGGGAACCTTGTCCAAGTAGTCATTCAACGCAAAGACCATGGGGTCTTGGCCCTTAGGAGACTCTTTGGTATCAGGCTTGGTGCCGAATTTGCCACCGTCGTAATTGGGGGTGAGCGTGGTGACGTCCTGCTGCTTCGGCACATCGACTTCGTCCGTCGGTGCGTTGCTGGTCACCGCTGGGTCCGTGTTCGCCATCGGCACGGCCGGTCGGCTGGAGACGTACCAAGCCAGAGCCCCGAAGCAAGCCGCGGCCAGACCCAAGACAAAGATTGGTGCCTTCTTGGAGGCAGAGTTTTTCGTTTCGCTCATTGCTGGTAGTACCTCTTAACGGCTTGGGTGATGGCTTTCGCCACCGAGGAGTGGAACTCAGACTCCTGGATTCGAGCTCGGTCTCGGCTATGGTTGATAAAACCGAGTTCGAGGAGCACGGCCGGCATCTGGGAGAGCCGGAGGACGGCAAAACCCGAATCGTAGATCGTCTGGTCGCTCCGTACCCCCAGGTTGGGAAGTTTGCTCACTTTGCCAATTTCCTCGGCCATCAGGTTCGCCAAGAGAATGCCAAACGGGCTCTGTTTGTGGTGGAACATGATGCTGCCCGAGCGGCTATTGGCGACCGTATTGCTATTGAAGTGGATGCTGATAAAGAGGTCAGCATTGCTTCGATTGGCAATCTCGGAGCGCTCCGTGAGCGGGATAAACCGGTCGTCGTTGCGCGTGAGAATGACGCTCGCTCCGGCTTCGGTGAGCGCCTTGGCCGCTTGCTGGGCAACTTTCAGCGCATTGGTCTTTTCATTGACCTGCGCCGCCGTCGCACCGGGGTCTCGCCCGCCATGCCCCGCATCAATCACGATGACTTTGCCAGCAAGGGTGCCGTTGGAGCCGCTCGGCTT
>CAZDWU010000006.1:36512-42863 GCA_964509165.1 uncultured Chthonomonas sp.
CACCTTGGGTTCGCTGACGATCACCGGGTCCACTACGGGTGTTTGGTTAGCCGGCGGCGCCGTCACCGGGGCCGTCGGAGCGGGCTTGATCGCAATTTGGCTGGTGCCCACGTGGACGAGGTCCACTTCAAACTTGCGGCTGGGGAGCTGAGAAGGAATCGGCTGCTCGGCCATGCGCGGGGTTTCCACCACGATGCGCACAACGTCCGGAGCAAACTGGCCGACGCGCACTTGGTTCGGCAATTCTTCGCTCACGCGAGGATTGAGCTTCGCGCCAAACAGATCCACCACCAAGCGATCCGGAGCGGCGAGGCGGAAGGCGCGCATGCGCACCATCATCGTGCCGTCGATTCGGAAGCCCTCAGGCGTGGTCTCTACGTTGCGGATTTCGCTCAGCACGCGGAAGGTGTTGCCCTCCCACATCGTGTGTCCACCCAATGTTTGGGCAATCGTGCCAAGGTCAACAGTGGGCTTCGCCGCGATCGTGCGGGTTTCAAGCCGGATTTCTCGGCCCTCCGCCTTGACGATCGTTTCGTTGCCGCGAACGTTGACGTCCCAGCCCCAACGACGCATCATGTCGGCCGGGATGAAGCAGTTGTTGCCGACACGATAGCCATCGTGCGGCGACACGCCTTGGAAAGTGTAATTCACCCGGACCGCCGTAGGCGTCACGGGCGCTTGTTGCGCGTATCCCTGTGTTAGCGCCATCCCTAGCGCCAAGCAGGTACCAAAAATCCTCCTCATGAGGTCCCCTTGATAATACCAGAACGTTCAAGAATTAGTGCCGGTTACGTACTTGGCATCGACTTTGCGCGTCATATTGGAATCGTGCGCATTTCGTCGGTTTTGGTTGTTTTAGGAGCGGTCTTGACCTTGATGGGACAGGCTAAGGCCGATGCGATTCTGGATTGGAACGCAGAAGCGCTCCAGGCGATTCGCACTGCCAAATCCGCGCCCCCCATGGCCGCGCGCAACCTGGCCATCGTTTCCGGGGCGGCCTTTGATGCCGTGAACTCGATTTCGAATTCGGGCTACCGCAACGTTTTCTATTCGGGCGCGGGCAACGCGGGTGCCAGCAAGGAAGCCGCCGCCATCCAGGCGCAGTACGACACTCTGCGCGCGCTCTATCCCACCCAGGCGGGTCGCTTTAAGGCACTGTACGACGATCAGATGAGCCAAATTGCGCCGGGCGCCGCCAGAGATGCGGGCATGGCTCTGGGGGCCAAGACGGCTGCCGCCGCCCTCGCCACGCGCGCCAATGATGGTTCCGCTACGGCCGGGTCGGTGCCCGACGGCCGAAGCAACGACCTGGGCAAATGGCGCCCCACCCCGAGCAACTTTGCTTCCGGAGCGTTGCCGGGCTGGTCGCAGGTGCGACCCTTCACGCTCAATTCTTCGGATCAGTTCCGCTCGGAAGTTATGCCCGCCCTGGGCAGTGAGGAGTACGCCTCCGCCTACAACGAGGTGAAGGCCCTCGGTGGCCTGACCAGCCTGGCCCGCACCGCGGACCAGACGGAGATTGCGATGTTCTGGATTGGCGGCGCGGGGACGGCCACGCCTCCGGGTCACTGGAACGTGATCGCGGCCGGTGTCTCTCAGGACCGCAACTTGAGCCTGGAGGACAACGCCCGCATGTTCTTGCTGCTCAACTTCTCGCTGGCGGACGCCGGCGTGAGCGCCTGGGACACCAAGTACACCTACCAGTGCTGGCGGCCCATCACCGCCATCCATCAAGGCGACCTGGACGGCAACGTGACCACCGATGGCGACCCCAACTGGAGTCCGCTCATCCCAACGCCGAACCACCCCAGCTATGTGAGTGGGCACTCCACTTTTAGCGGCGCGGCGGCTGCGGCCCTGGCGGGATTCTTCGGGACGGACGACATCAGCTTTAACGCTAAGAGCGAAGACATCACGGCCACGCGGCACTTTAACTCGTTTAGCCAGGCGGCCGCCGAAGCCGGGAAGAGCCGCATCTACGGTGGGATTCACTTCGAGTTCGACAATGTCGCCGGGCAACTGATGGGGCGGAATGTGGCGCAGTGGACGCTCAACTCCCTGAACTCCCCGGTGCCGGAGCCGGTGACCCTGCTGGCGATGGGCGCGGGCCTGGCGGCCCTGGCGCGACGGCGCCGACGCGCCGCCAGCGAGTAGAATCACGGCCTCGCGGGCGATTAACTCAGTTGGTAGAGTGGCTCCTTTACACGGAGTAAGTCGGGGGTTCGAGTCCCTCATCGCCCACCATCCCCTCACTTGCTCCTTGGCCTCTTAGGCATACTAAGAGCCATCTATGAGCGACGCCAAGAAGCCGGACGAAAAGCCGACCGCGATGACCTTTGAGGAAGAGGCGCCGGTTACCACCAGCCTCAGTATTCCGGGCCTCGAATTTGAAGCCACCACCGGCCGGATGCCGCTAAAGAATGACCAGGGCGAGATTCTGGCCCAAGTGTTCTATGTCGCCTACACCAAGAAGGGCTGCGAACCGGGCACTCGCCCGGTGACATTCACTTTCAATGGCGGCCCGGGTTCGCCCAGCATCTGGCTGCACATGGGGGCGGTGGGGCCGTTCCGCGCGCCGATGACCCCGGAAGGGCAGTTGCCGCCCGCGCCCTACCAGGTGGAACCGAATCTGGAGACCTGGCTCCACTTCACCGACCTCGTCTTTATTGACCCGGTGGGCACCGGCTACAGCCGCGCCAAGGACAAAGAGACGGCCGAAACGTATTGGAGCATTGATGGCGACGTGAAGAGCGTGAGCGAGTTCTGCCGGATGTGGCTAAACCGCAATTCGCGCTGGCGTTCACCGATCTACCTGGTGGGAGAAAGCTACGGCACCACCCGCGCAGCAGGCATGGCCGGCCACATGATTGACCAAGGGATTGCCCTCAACGGCGTGATTCTTGTTTCGTCCATTCTCAACTTCCAAACGGCGGGCCAAGAATACGGAAATGATCTGGCGTTCAAGCTCTTCTTCCCGACCTACACGGCGACGGCGTGGTACCACGGCAAGCTGCCCTGGGCCGCGAGCCTGGAAGACGCTCTTCGCCAATCGGAAGCCTTTGTTCAAGGAGATTACGCCCGGGCCTTGCTGCTGGGCGATGATCTGGTGGGCGAGGAACGAAATTCTGTGGTTAACGAGTTCGCCCGCCTGACCGGACTGAGTGCTGAGTACGTGGATCGTGCCGACTTACGCGTGCGTCAGGGAGCATTCTGCAAGGAACTGCTTCGCGAAGATCGACGAACGGTGGGGCGCCTCGACAGCCGTATTAAGGGGATTGACGACTACCGAAAGGGCGAAGCGGAAAGCATGACCAGCGACCCCAGCATGTCCATGCTGATGCCGCCTTATACGGCTACGTTCCACGACTTTGTCCGCACGCAACTCAAGTACGAATCCGACCTTAGGTACGAGATCTTCGGCGGGATTGGACCGTGGGATTGGGGCAACAACCGCCGCCAGGGCTACCCCGATACCAGCGAGGCCCTGCGCAACGCCATGCACAAGAACCCGTACATGAAGGTGTTTGTGGCCAGTGGCTATTACGACCTCGCCACGCCCTACTTTGCCACGGAATACACCTACCGGCACATGGGGCTGGACCCCGAAGTGCGAGGGAACTTCTCGTTTGGCTATTACGAAGCCGGGCACATGATGTACGTGCACACGGGCTGCCTTACCACGCTGTTCCAAGACGTGAAGGCGTTTGTGGAAGGCACGCAGCGAGGCTGATTACGCGTTGGCCGGCGCCCACCCGGGCACGGCCGCGCGAAAACCCTGATACAGGGCCAGCATCGCGTAGGTATCCAGTTGGCAATAGGCGCGCAGGTCATCGATGATGGCCGCGCGCTTTTCGTCGCTGGTCGTCGGGTCCAGATACTCCTCGTAGACCTGCACCGCCACCGCACCGTTTTGGACATTGAGGCTCTTGTAGCTCACGGCGGGGTTCACGGCGGGGAGCACGTTCTTGATGCTGTACGACCCGTTGAAGCTGGTCCAATAGGTCTTTCCTTTAATCGCCTTATAGAGATCGTAGCCGAGGGTTTTGAACTTGTTGTACAGCTCTTGGCCGTAAGGGACGCCCGCATCTTTGAGCATCTTGAGCGTGGCCACCTCGTAATCGGAATAGAAAACCAGGCTGGCGCAGTCCTGCACGGCCTCCCACAGGGTGGCGGCAAAGGCCACGCGCGGATCTTGGTTCACATCGGTGTGCAGGTAATCACGCCACTCGGGCTCCTGGGAGGAATCCGCATCGGGGATGACGTGCAGCGACCACTGGAACGGCACCCGCTCGTAAGGGTGGTGGCCCACAAACTTGGGCAGCGCGGGGTCGATGGCCTCGAAATCCACAAAGCCGATCGGGCCGGGCAGGCGCTCGAGCTGCTTGATGAGGTCCGGATCGGTGAAATCCTGCTGACCCGAGATCACTCGGTAAGCGAGGCGGTTGGAAGGGCTGAGCTGCTCGGCGGTGGTGACATCGTTGATCACGCGGAGCCCCTGGGAGGCCAATTTGCGGACGGAGTTCACGTTGATCCCGGGGAGCTTCCACAGTCCACCCTCCGGCAAGTTGGCGTGGCACGTCTCGCGGAAATCGCAGTCCCGGCAGTACGTGTTGGGTTCAAAGGCGGGCGGCTCCTCCTGGTGGAGCATGGCGCGCACGGGCTCAAGATCGGCCGCGAGGCGCGGGATCATCTCCATCACAAGGCCGGTGATGTCCACCGAGGTAAAGAGCGTGGCCGCGTCATAGGGGCCGCCGTCGTGGGTGTATTCACGGTCCACGTGCATCAGGCGGTAATCCCGGATGCGAATCCCCGCCGCCCGGAGAACGATGGCCTGGAAGGCGACGTCTTCGATGTGGTCGGGCTCCTTGACCCGCACCCCGGACTTGACCTCAATCAGCGTCCAGGTGCCATCGGCGTTGCGCTCGAGAATGTCACAGCGGGTGACCAACTCCTCGGCCGCGAAGGTGGCCTCAAACAGCACCGGGGCATCGCCCTCCACGGCCACGGCGGTGTGGGCGAGGGCCATTTCCTGTGGGGCTGTGGGCAACAAAACGCCGGTGGGGAAGTTCTGCCGGGCAAGCTCACCGATGGCCTGGCCGATCTTCATGTACGCCAGTTGGTCGGGGCTGAACTTCTTGGCCAATTCGGGCCGGTGGGTGGCGTACCAAAACCTCTTCGCGCACGGGCGAAATTGCTGGAAGAGGCTTTTTGTGATCACAGAGTCGCAAGGCTACCCTTCGGGGCCGCCGGTTGGGGGTAGGATTTTGCGCATGGCGACCCCCTTGGCCGACCGCTTGAGCGCTGTGATTGAGCGCTACGATCTGCTTCAACATCCGTTCTATCAGGCTTGGAGTGCGGGCACTCTGCCGGTAGACGCCTTGAAGACTTACGCTTCTGAATACGGAGCCTTCATCAATCGCGTGGCCGCCGGCTGGGCTGCTCACGGTGACGAAGAAATTGCCGCCGAAGAGCGCGAGCACGCCGACCTGTGGGCCGAGTTTGCCGGTGCGCTGGGTACGGACGTGAAGGGCGCCTCGCTGCCGGCCGTGACCGACATGGCCAACCGCGTGGATGCGGCCTTTGGCGATGCGGTGACGTCGCTCGGTGGCCTCTACGCCTTCGAATGCCAGCAGCCGAACACCAGCAAGAGCAAGCTCGAAGGTCTGGACACGCACTACGCCGGCCTGCCGGAAGCTGCGCGCACCTACTTTGAAATCCACGTGAACGACATCCACGAGCCGGCGCTGCTTCTGCAACGCATGGAAGCGCTCTCGGCCGAAGATCAAGATCGCGCCGTGGCCGCCTGCGAAAGCGTGGCCGAAGGCCTGTGGAACGCTCTCACGGACATCCACAAGGTTCACTGCGCCTAAAGCGAGCCTCGGTTTGAGTTCAAATGACCCCGGAGGTTTAAGCCTCGGGGGTCATTGCTTTTTATGACGCCTCCCCCGATGCTAGACAAGCCCGGGGAGGGCTAAGTATCCTCCGGGTTGCTATGGCGAAGATTGCGGACATTGAGGGCATCGGCCCCAAGTATGCGGCGGCCCTGAAGGACCACGGCATCGACACGACGGACGAACTGCTGGCGGCGGGCGCGAGCAAGAAGGGCCGGGCGGACCTGGCCGAGAAGACCGGCCTGAGCGAGAAGCTGGTGCTGGAGTGGGTGAACCGCGCCGACCTGATGCGCATCAAGGGCATTGGTTCGCAGTATTCCGACCTGCTGGAACATGCGGGCGTGGATAGCGTGCCGGAGCTGGCCCAGCGCAACGGGGCAAACCTGGCCGCCAAGATGGCCGAGATCAACGAAGCCAAGAACCTGACCAACCGCGCGCCGAGCGAGAAGGAAGTCGAGGA
>CAZDWU010000007.1:0-4690 GCA_964509165.1 uncultured Chthonomonas sp.
CTGGTACACGCGGCTTTCGCTCACCCCCAGCACGTTCCCAATTTCCTTAAAGGTCAGCCCTTCAAAGTAGTAAAGCGACACCACCAGGCGCTCGCGCTCCGGCAGTTTGTCCACGCCGGCGGCCAGGATGCGCTTGAGGTCGCGGCCTTCCACTTCGTCTTCCGGCGAAGCATCCTCGTCCACGATCATTTCGATGAGGTGGAGGCTGTCTTCACCTTCGCCGCCGCTCCCTCCAATCACGTCGTCCAGGCTAAAGACGTTGGTGCGTCCGGCCCGCACTTGCAGGTCCATCACTTCCTGCTCGCTCAGTTCCAGCGCATCGGCCAGCTCCCGGCGGGTGGGTGGGCGGTTGAGTTCGGTTTCTAGGCGCTGGTTGGCGCGCTCAAGGGCCTTCAGCTTCTCGCGGATGCTGCGGGGCACCCAGTCCTCGTCGCGCATCATCTCCAGGATGGCGCCACGAATCAGGGCGATGGCGTAGGTTTCAAACTTCACGTCCCGGCTGGGATCGTACTGGTCCACGCTCTTGATGAGCCCAATCACACCGGCCGAAATCAGATCGTCCCGGTCCATGCCCCCCGGGGTGTTGGCCACCAAGCGGCCCGCCGTGATCTTGACCAAGTAGGAGTAGTTGTCAATCAGGTCAAGACGAGCCTGCTCCTCTTTGTAGACTTTGTGGCGGATCCAAGCGCGTTGGATGGTGGCAGGAGACATGGGCATGATGATCGAAAACCTAAAACTGACCTAAACGGAGTCTATCCTAATTCCAAGACGGCTATGCCGCCTTTGCGGTCGCAGGTTCCTCCGCAGATTCTTTGTCAGCCCCGTTCTCGCCCTCAATTTCCTCGTCTTTGAACTGGCGGACCGGCAACTGGAAGAAGGCGTTCCACAAGTGTCCCAGCACCAATCCCGCGAAATACGCGATGGCGGCGCGCTGCAACAGCGCCAGGGATTCGGCACCGGAAAGGACCCCGGTGGCAAGGACCACCAGCGCGAGTATTCCGGCGACGATAGAAGGTTGAGGCAAGAGACGTAGGCTCCCGTGAGTTGAATCCAAAGTCTATCGTTGGCACTTCCCCCGCAAACTTGAGGGGAAGCCTGACTTTTTTTGTTAGGTTTTTGAACTTGCGGCCCTAAAGTGGGATGCGAAGTCCATCGTAGGCCAGCCGCAGGTGCGGCGGGAGCCCGGCTTCCACCGGTCCGTGGTCGTAATCGTCGCACAGATGCGTGAAGTAGGTGATGCGCGGGGCCAGACGCTCGGCCCACTCCACCGCCCGATCCCAGTGGAAGTGGTTGGGGTGCGGACGGTAGCGCACGGCATCCAGCACCAGCGTGTCCAGCCCTTCAAACAACGGGAGCACTTCATCCGGAATGTCGCTCAGGTCGGTGGCGTAACAGAAGTCGTTCACCCGCACCACCAGGCAGCGCACCGGCCCGTGCGGCACGTAGGCGGTGCGGATGGTGAGCCCCCCGAGCTCCAGGGTGCTTGTCACTTCGCGCAGGTCAAAGCGGGGCACAAAGATGCCCGGCGGAAACTGGCCGAAGGCATACGGGAACACCCGGCGGATGTCGTCTTGGTGTTCCGGGGCGGCGTAGACCGGCATATCGGCCCCGGTCTTGAGGCAGAACGCCCGCAGGTCATCCATCCCCATGATGTGGTCGGCGTGGGTGTGCGTGATGAGCACCGCCTGGAGGTCTTGCACGCCCTCGCGCAGCAGTTGGAGGCGCATTTCCGGGCTGCAGTCAATCAGCACGTTGCCCTCGGGGCCTTGCAAGAGGCAAGAGGCGCGGGTGCGGTGGTTGCGGGGGTCGGCTAAGAATTCCGGCGGGTAGGTGCGCCCCAGCGTCGGGACCCCGTTGCTGGTGCCCGAACCCAGAATGATGGCGGTGGGCGCCATGCGGCCTTAACCCTGGAAGGTGCGCTCGAGAACCTTGACGGCCACCAGCGTGCTGGGCAGTTCCGTGTATTGGCTGATGCGCTCCAGACACCGGGCGTACTGCCGCTCGGCAAAGTCATCGGCCACGGGGGTCTTGCTCAGGGCTTCGGCCACCAGGTCAATGGCTTCCATAAAGAACTGGGCGCGGTTTTGCGGCAACGACCGGTTGGGCGTGGCGGCAAACTTGCGGCTGAGCTGCTCGTACACTGAATCCCAGCTGGTGCCAGCGGCCACTTCGGCGCGGGCGCGGGCCACGGCTTGTTCTTGCAGGCGGCGCTTTTCGGCGTCGCGGCGCTTCTCGGTTTCCCAGTCGGCGGCCTCCGTGCCTTCAATGACGCGCAGGTTGACCTTGGCATTGAGGCGGATACCCACCTCTTGCTCAATCAAGCGCTTGGTTTGCGGCAGGCGAAGGTGGCCGGCCAGCTCTTGGTCGCGGTACGGAACGCCAACTACGAAGAAGCCATCTTCGTACTTGATGGCCACGCTGACGTTGAGGGCCGTCCAGACCCCGACCCCGCTAACCCCGTCCTTGATGGCCGGGAGCGCCTCGGACCAAACTTCTGCAACGTCGACCATCTGCGCGTATTCTATCCTAGGGCAGTGCAAATGTGCTTGGTTCCCCGGCCCCGCGAGTCCGGAGAACTGCACATTTTTTGCAAGTATTAGGATCGATTGCCGACGGGCTGAATCACATCGCCCACGCCAAAGGCGCGGCGGATATCTTGCAGCACCACCTTCACGCGCTGGCCCACCAAGTCTTCGGCACCCAGGAGTTCGACGAAGTAGCCTCCGTCGGTCCAGCCGATGACCTTGCCGGTGGATTCCACCGCGCTACGGCGCACCGTGCATTCCAGCACTTGCGCCCGGCGGAAGCCCATGAAATAGCGGTCGAACTCTTCGATCGTGCCGCCCTCGATGTGATATTCCTCGATGCCGATGTCGTGGTTGGCGCGGATGTAGAGGCCGCGCTGGAGTTCGTGCTCCATCTCCTCAATAACTTCCCCATCCGCTCCGATGAGAGCCTCAACCACCGCCGGGTGGCACACGATGTGGAACGCGTTGCCCGGTTCATTCAGGCGGCGGCGCATGTCGCGCTCAATCCACAGGCCCACGGTGTCGCTGCTCGCGATGCGGCCTCGGCCGTTGCACAGCGGGCAGAGCGAGGTGATGGCCTCGGTCACGCTTTCGCCGGTGCGCTTGCGGGTGATTTCTACCAGGCCGAGCGAACTGATCTTGCCGACGCGGGTGCGGGCGCGGTCACGGGCCAATTGCTTGGTGAAGTAATCCAATAGCCGCTTCTGAGCATCGGCTTCCTCCATGTCAATGAAGTCGATGACGATGATGCCGCCCATGTCGCGCAGGCGCAGTTGGCGGCACACTTCGCGGGCCGCTTCCATGTTCGTGCTCAGGATCGTCTCGTTGAGCGAGTGCGAACCCACCTGCTTCCCGGTGTTCACGTCAATGGCGGTAAGGGCTTCGGTTTCGTCCACCACCAGGTAGCCGCCGGACTTGAGCCACACCTTGTGCAGCAGCAAGCGGTCGAGGTCCTTCTCGATGCCGTAGTGGTCGAAAATCGGCTCTTCCTGATCGTAAAGCGTGATCTTGCCACGCAGGGCCGGGACGACCATGCCCGCCACCAGGCTGACCTTCTCGTACTCTTCGGGGTCGTCGATGACTAAGCGGTCAATTTCGTCGCCAAAGACGTCGCGAATCGTGCGGTAAAGCAACGTTTGGTCGCGGTGCACCACGGCGGGGGCGCGGAGGCGCTTGGCCGATTCCAGGGTCTGCGCCCAGAGCTGCTGCAAGAACTGCACGTCGGCCAGAAGTTCTTCGGCGGTGCGGCCTTCACATTCGGTGCGCATGATGAGCCCGAAGCCGGCGGGAGTGATTTTCTCGCCGATGCGGCGGAGGCGTTCGCGCTCCTTGCGGTCTTCCAGCTTGCGGCTCACGCCTACCTGGCTGTGCTCGGGCATCAGCACCACGTAGCGGCCGGGGAGCGAAATGCGAGTCGTGACGCGGGCACCCTTGGTGCCGCGCGGCCCCTTGGTCACCTGCACCATCAGCTCTTGGCCGGGCTTGATGAGTTCCTTGATCTTGCGGCGGCGGAGTTCGCTGCGACGCACGCTGGCCGGGCTGTTGTCGTTGATGTCGTCCGGCATGATGTCGGCGACGTAGAGGAACGCATTGCGCTCCAACCCGATGTCCACGAAGGCGGCGTCCATGCCCGGAAGCACGTTTTGCACCACACCTTTGAAGATGCTGCCAACAACACGCTCCTCCCGCTCCACCCGGTACTCGACCAGGTCTCGGTCCTCCAGCACCGCGATCCTCGTTTCGCGGCTGGAGACGTTTACGATAATTTGAATCTGTCCGGGCCCACGCACCGAGGGTGTGCTGGGGCCGCGCATTGACTTCCTTGCCAAAATCTGCCTCGTCCGGTGGTCAGGCCCAGGGATGAAGGTCAGTGTCCCCGTTCCGTTCCTTCCGAATCCGGACCTTATTGTACCGGCGAACCATCGTCTGCACTAGACCCGTCCCCTGGGGTACGGTTGGCAAATCTTTGCGAGGCTTATGACGATGAAACGAGGATTTCTGATCACTGCGGTGATTGGTCTAATGATCGCCTTCTTGCTGGGCTGCGGCGGTGGAGGCGGAGGAGTCGCCACCACCGGCACGACGAGCGGCACCACCAGTGGCACCACATCCGGAACAACTTCCGGCACGACTTCGGGCACCACGTCCGGCACGACGTCCGG
>CAZDWU010000007.1:4790-9129 GCA_964509165.1 uncultured Chthonomonas sp.
ACGTCCGGCACGACGTCCGGTTCCACGGCCGGCGGCTCAGGATTCGCATCCGCGTTCGTGAGCGATGACGGCACGTCCCGCAACCTGAGCGACGGCTTCTCCCGTGTGTGGACTTCGGTCGTCAAGATTGAACTGAAGAACAGCACCGGCGGGAGCGCGGTGCTCTTCGACAACCCGCTGGGCGAAACGGTGGACCTCAAGGTTCTCAACAATGGCTCGGTGGCGCAGTTCGTCAACCTGGCCCGCCGCAGCGTAGCCTTCGGCACGTATAACTCGCTGGAAGTCACCTTCGGTCGCGACCTGATGGTGTTCCCCTTCGGTAGCCAAAACGGACAAGCGGCCGTCTATGCCGCTGCGTTCAACAGCGGCACCGACTTCAGCAAGGTGACGGTGAACCTCACCACGCCAGTGACGGTGAACGCTACCAACCCGAACGTGACGGTGCAGTTCCGCCTGCGCGGCTGGACCCGCACGGGCAACCAAGTCACGCCGGAAATCGGCCTCGGCACCGATAGCAACTTCAACTCGGGCACCTTGCACCGCGAGTGGGAGTACGAAGGCAATATCTCGAACCTGGCGGGCACGGCCCCCATTCGCACGTTCACGTTGACCGACGCGGATGGTTCGCAGTTCAGCATCGTTACGAGTTCGACCACAAAGATCTTCCGCGAAGACGGCGTGGCCGGGGGCACCTTGGCCAACGGTATCAAGGTGCGAGTGCGCGGGGCGTTCAACCCGACCACCGCCACCACGGCAGCGGCCAGCATCGAGATCGATGACAACGCGGCGGACAACCACAACACGGAAGTCGGCGGCCAGCCGCTCTCGCCAGACGAAGTGGCCGGTAAGTTCACGCTCGTCATCGAAGAGTGGGAAAGCGAACTTGGCTTCCCGTCGCAAGACGCCGTGGAAATCCAAACCACGGGCACGACCAAGTACCAAAACGCGCAGGGCCAAATCATTGACAAGGCCACGGCGTTCCAACTGCTGGTCGGCGCGGGTGCCGACGCCTTCGTGAAGGTGAAGGGTAACTACGACCGCACCAACAACCGCGTCACGGCGACCGAAGTCGAGTTCGAGAGCGAATCCGGTCTCGGCAACGACGCCTTCGCGATCGGCACGGTCAAGGCCGTGAATCGCACCGCCAAGGAGTTCACAATCACGATCCAGCAAGCCAGCGGGTTCCAGTTCAATGTCGGCGATGACCTGGTCATCAAGACCGACGCGAACACGGAATTCGCCGATATCTTCGGCTCCCCGCTCAGCGAGACGGCCTACTACAACGCCCTGCAAAGCGGCATTGGCGTGGCCAGCATCTTCGCGGAAGGCCAGATCGAGAACGGCAAACTGAAGGCGCGCTACGCCGACGTGGACTCGGGCGGCTAGTCCCCCTCTCCACTTGCCCTCGAGGGCAAACAAGGCACCCGACCGGTATTCTGGTCGGGTGCCCATTTTTGAATATGACTGTCGGTCTTGCCGCCGAAAAGTCACGCTCCTGATGGGTATGGTCAGTCAGCCGGATGAAGAGGTGTGCCCGCACTGCGGCAGCCGCGAGCTGGCGAAGCGGGTGAGCCGATTCCGGCAAGGTCGCACCGAGGAAGACCGACTGGACGAGATGGCCGACCGGCTGGACCGCGTGGGCGACCCCGACTCGGGCACTGAAATGCGGCGACTGGCCCGCGAACTGGGCCACGCCCTCGATGAGGATGCGGCCGACGAACTAGAAGAGATGTACGAACAAGACGTAGCCGCCCACGAGGGGGACACACCGAATGGCTAAGGCCAAAAACCGCGCCGGGCGGCTGACCGTCGTCTGCGGCAGCATGTACGCGGGCAAGTCCGAAGAACTCATCCGCCGCACCCGCCGTGAGGTCATTGCCAAGCGCAACGTGCAAGTGTTCAAGCCCGTGATTGACGACCGCTACCACGCCGAACGCGTGGTGACGCACATGGGGGTTCACCACGAAGCGGTGCCCGTGGCCAATGTCGCCGAGATGTACGAACGCCTGAACCCCGACGTGGACTTTGTGGGCGTGGAAGAGGCGCAGTTCTTCGATCGCGCCCTGGTGGACATGGCCATCGCCCTGACCGATGCGGGTGTGGACGTGGTGCTGGCCGGCCTGGACCAAGATTTTCGGCGTCGCCCCTTCGGTCCCATGGCTGAGTTACTCGCCATCGCCGATGAAGTGGTCAAGCTCCGCGCGATCTGTATGAAGTGCGGCGACACTGCCAGCCACACCTACCGCATGATCGACGGTCGCCCGGCGCATGTGGACGACCCGGTGGTGCTGATTGGGGCCACCGAAGCCTACGAGGCCCGTTGCCGCAAGTGCTTTAAGCTGCGGGGCGAACCGAAAACCAAGTTCGCCTGGCCCCGCCGCTAGCTTGGCCCGTTACGGGGCGACCGGCGTGATCTTCAGGGTCAGGTCCAGCCGGTTGCCCGCCACGGGGGCTTGCTTCATTTCCAACTCGGCCTTTAGCTGCATGCCCGTCACTGGGTCCAGCCAAATCTTGCCCTTCACACTGGCCGGGAATTCGCCGTCTTGCTCGGTCCCTTCCAGGCTCACCACGTTGGCGTCCACTTCACCCACCTTTTCCGTGCCTTCGTATTTGAAATTGATCTTGAGGGCGGGCAAGTTCTTGGTGGCGTCGCCCCGGTCGTCGTACTCCCAGGTCGCCCCGACATCCTTCGCGTCGGCGGGGAACACCACGTTGCTCAGGCGGGCCAGGCGCACGGCATCGGCGTCGGCCATCTCACCCGTCAGGTCCTTCACCTCGCCGTTGGGGGCAAACAGCGTGAAACTGGGGCCGACTTCCGGGCCTTCCAATTCCTGACCGTTGTATTCGATCTTGCCTTCTTCTTGGGTGGATTGAACGCTAAACGTGCCGTCCGCATTCACCTCGCGGACCTCGTCCACACCCTTGGCGCGGAAAATCAGCGGCTCCCCGGCAAAGTCGGCATTCATCTCGACTTGGTAAGCCTGCTTCTGCCCGACTTCTGGCACCCGCTTCAGGGTCACGGGCGCCACGGTGGCCCCGGCTAAGAATGCGAAGAGAAACGCCCGCATGGTCAGGTGATAGACGACCCAGACCCCCCGAATGTTGCGGCCGGGGCGGTATCAAAGGCCCATGCCGCCGCTCACAAGCCCGCAGGTCATCTCCTTCGACTGCGCCCAAACCCTGCTGTGGGTGGATTGGGATCCGGTGCGACTTGCCTGCCAAAGCGCCACTGACATGGGATTTGGTGGCGACAGCCGCGCCGCCGAGATTTACGGGCGCTTGCTGAAGACCCGGTGGGCGGAGTACCTAACCCTGAACGAAGCGGCCGACGAGGACGCTACCGATGCTTGGTGGGCCCGGCTCGGGCAAGATTGGGTGCGCGAGGTGGGCTGGCCGGAAGATGCGGCGGCGATCATCCACCAGCGGGCTTCGGCCAAGCTGTACGGCCCGAATGCGGATGTCTTTGGGCTCTATCCCGATACCCTGCCCACCCTGCAAGCCCTGAAGGAGCGCGGCGTGCGCATGGCGGTGGTCAGCAACTGGGATATTAGCCTGGACCGCACCCTGCGAGCGTTCGGCATTGACCAGTTCTTCGAGGTCACCGTGGCCAGCATGGTGGTGAATTCCGAGAAGCCCGATGCCGGCATCTTCCAGCACGCGCTCGGGCGGCTCGGGGTGGAGCCCGCCGAGGTGTGGCACGTGGGCGATGACGCCGTGGCCGACGCCCAAGGTGCGCGTCAGGTGGGTATGCACAGCCTGCTCATCGACCGCGAATACGCCGGCGACAGCCCCTATGTGATTTCGTCGTTGAGCACGATTCTCGACCACCTCGACGCATGCAACTAGCCGATCTTCACTTCGACCTTCCTGAGCATTTGATCGCCCAGACGCCTCTTGAGGACCGGGCGGCCTCGCGCCTGCTGGTGGTGAACCGGGAAACCAGCGCCATTCGCCATTTGCAATTCCGAGATGTGGTGGAGTTGCTCCACCCCGGCGACGTGCTGGTGATGAACAACACCCGCGTGACGGCACTGCGGTTGTTCGGCCATCGTCCTTCAGGGGGTCAGGTCGAGCTTTTGCTGTTGGTGGATGAAGGCGGCGGGCAGTTTGTGGCGCTTGCTCGTCCCGGTAAGCGCCTCAAGCCGGGCGCGACCGTGGACTTCGATGCGGGCCTGCAAGCCGAGATCCTTGCTGACCTGGGAGAGGGTCGCAAGCGGGTGCGCCTGACCGCTCCGGGTTCCTTGGCCGATGCGCTGGCGCACGTGGGACGCGTCCCGTTGCCGCCTTACATCAAGGAAGAACTCCAAGCCCCCGAGCGCTACCAAACCGTTTACGCCAA
>CAZDWU010000007.1:9229-29722 GCA_964509165.1 uncultured Chthonomonas sp.
ATGGGTTCCGGTCAAGTTACCGGGATGCCGTGAGTCATCAGTACCGGTTTCTCTCGTTTGGAGACTCAATGTTCATTGAACCGGCGCCCCGGGGTGTATAGTCCTCTGTTGCCAAACATGCCAGGAACGAAAGAAATCGACCCGGTGTCGTACATCGAAAACGCTTTTCTCGACAAGCCCGTCAAGACGACGCGCCGCAGCAAGAAGGTCGCCGAGGACGACGCCAAGGGCGACGTCCGTTTCCGGAAGACCAGCCTGCGCGCCCCCCGTCCGCGACGAAGCCGCGAGGCCACCCCGCAGGACCCGGTGCTGGACAACGAACTGCGCGAGTATCTGCAGGCTCTGCCGAACCAGATCGACTTCCTCGGCTCGTTCTTCTCGGACGACGTCACGGCCAACTACTACACGGGCGACTTCAAGGAAACCCGCGCGCAACTGATTCGACGCCTGCTCGATCCGGAACTCACTCTGGAGCAAGTCAGCCGCCTGCTGGGCGTGTGCCCGGCCACCGTGCGCCGCTACACCAACCGCGAATGGCTGGAGCACCACCGTACCAAGGGTGGTCAGCGCCGATTCCGCCTGAGCGGTGTCATTCGATTCGTTGAAAATCACGGACGACATCCGGAACTCTAACGCGGCCACTCGACCCCTGCGCGTAGCGGTCTTTTCCGACAGCGCGCTCCCGGTACTGAATGGCGTCAGCGTAAGCGTAGCGACCCTGGTAAGCGAACTCCGCAACCAGGGTCACTTTGTCTCGCTCTTTACAAGCCACTATCCGGGCTACGAAGAAGACGATCCGGCCACCGAGCGCTTCCAATCGCTGATGGTGGACATGTTCCCCAACTACCCCTTCGCGCGCCCTCCGTTCAACATCTTGCGCGAACGGTTCCGGCAGGGCCATTTCGATCTCGTGCACACGCACACGCCATTTACCCTGGGGGTGGTGGGCAAGCGCTGGGGACAGACCGAAGGCGTGCCCGTGGTCAGCACGTACCACACCCACTACGACCGCTACACCCACTACGTGCCGGTGGTGCCCGAAGAGGTCACCCGCCGCGTTCTGGCCCTGCACACCCGCAATTACTATCACAAGGTGAACGCGGTGATCACGCCCAGCGAGCCCAGCCGGGAATGGCTGATGGACCAAGGCGTCACCCGACCGATTCACGTGATTCCGACCGGCATCCCGGAACCCCGCCACCACGACCGCCGGGAAATGCGCACCGGCTTTGGTTGGCAGCCCGATGAATTCGTGGTGCTCTTTGTCGGGCGGCTTGCCCAAGAGAAAAACATTGCCATTCTCATCCGCGCCTTCGCCCAAATCGCGAAGGGAGCCCGGGCCCGGCTAGTCTTGGTGGGCGATGGCCCCGACCGAGAAGAGTTGCAGACCCTCACCAAGAAGCTCAAAATTACTGACCGGGTCGAGTTCCGGGGCTTTGTCCCGCGCGAACACGTGGACTCCTATTACGCCGGGGCGGACGCGTTTGGCTTCCCCAGCGACACCGAAACCCAGGGGCTGGTGGTGGCAGAGGCCATGAGTTACGGCTTGCCGGTGGTGGTGGCCCAGGGGGGCGGGGCGAGCCAAGCCGTGCAGCCGTTCCACTCCGGATTTGTGGTGCCCAGCACGGTGGACGCCTTCGCGAAGGGCCTCAAGACTTTGATGCAAGACCCGGTGCTGCGGCGCGAGTGGGGGCAGCACGCACGAAAACTTTCCTTGGAATTGACGGTGCCACGCATGACAGAAAGCATCCTCTCGGTGTATCGTCAATCCATCCATGACGTCCAAGCATCCTAATCGGTCCGGATTGGTGGGCTTTGCCCTACTGGTGGCCGCCCTCACCTTGGTCCGCATTGGATACGGCGTGATGACGGTGCCCCAGAGCGCGGTGGTGCCGCTCCAAATCCTGAGCGCGATCATATTCATCGTCGGCCCGATCTACGCCATCAAGGCCGGGTCATCGCACGCATGGAAACCCGCGCACGCCTGGGCCATATTCTTGCTCGGCGTGGGCATCCACGCGGGGTGCGGGGTCTCGCTCGCGCGGTTCCTCCCCGAGTCCGGCTTCGTTACGGTATTTGCGCAGTCGCTGGGGCAGGCGGGTTTGCTCACCTGGTGCCTGGGGCTGGGGGCGATTGTCGCGGGCTTGCTCAAAGACAAGAACCTGATGCTGCCGGTGGCGTTCTTCCTGGCCGGATTTGATATGTTCCTGGTGTTCAACCCCACGGCCATCACGGCGCAGATCGTGACGAGTCGCCCGCAGGTGTTCCAGAGCGTAGCTGCCACCATCCCCAACGCCGTAGCCGACCGGGCCGCCGAGGGCATGTCGGTAGTGCCCATGGCGTTTGTCGGCCCTGCCGACCTCTTCATCTCAGCGGTGTTCTTTGTGTGTCTCTACCGTTTCGGCATGCGAACCAAAGAAACCGGACGCTGGCTGGCGGTGGCGCTGGTGGGCTACCTCATTCTGGTTTTGGCCCCGCTGGGCCTCAACATGCTGCCTGCGCTGGTGCCGATTGGCGCGACGGTGCTGATCGTGAACTGGCGCGAATGGAAGCTGAACGCCGAAGAAAAGCAGGCCACCATCGGGGTGGCGTGCATTGCGCTGGCCCTGGCTAGTTACGGGCTGTATCGGCGACTGAACACACCGCCCGTTGCGCCCGGGCCGTCATCGGACGTCCCAGTAACTTCAGAATCGGCTCCGACGCCTGCGCCAACGCCTTAGCGTCTACCCCGGTGCTCAATCCGCTGCGCTCGGCAAAGTAGACCAAGTCGTCGGTGGCCAGGTTGCCGCCGGCGCCCGGCGCGTAGGGGCAGCCGCCCAGGCCGGCCGCGCTGGCATCAAAAATGCGATAGCCCTGCGCCACGCATGCCGCTACATTGGCGATGGCGGTGCCGCGCGTATCATGGAAGTGCCACGCCACCTTGTCCTTGGGCACGTGGGCAATGGCCTCGGCCACTAGCTCGATTTCGGCGGGCACAGCCACCCCGATCGTCTCGCCCAGGCTGACTTCGTCCACGCCCATGGCCAGCAACGCATCCACTACGTTCTTGACTTGTTCCGGCGCAATGCGACCCGCGTAGGGGCACTCGACAATGGTGCTGACGTAACCGCGCACCCAGCCACCGGGGCGTTGCTGCCGGAAGGCTTCCACCATCGCGCGGAAGCCCGCCAGCGACTCCTCAATGCTCATGTTGAGGTTCTTCTGCACAAAGGCCTCACTGGCGGCGTTGAACACGGCTATCCGCTCCACGCCTACTTCCAGGGCGCGGTCCAGCCCCCGGGCATTCGGCACCAGGGCACTGTAATGGCCGCCATCAGCGGGGAGCTGCGGCCAGAGTTCGGCGGCGTCACCCAGTTGCGGCACCCACTTGGGCGAGACAAAGCTTGTGACTTCGATGTCTTGCAATCCCGCCGCTCTTAGGGACCGGATGAACTCAAGCTTGGCCTCGGTGGGGATGGGGATAGCCTCGTTTTGCAGGCCGTCGCGCGGCCCCACTTCAACAATCCGCAGGAAATCACTCATGGGACGGGGCTTCTACAATCAACAGGACGTCGCCCTCGGCCACCTTATCCCCGATGGCCACCCGAACGTCCTTCACCACGCCATCAAACGGGGCGACCACGGGTTGCTGCATCTTCATCGCCTCCATCACGGCCAGCCGCTCTCCTTTCTCGACCTGTTGCCCGACCGTGGCGGTGACATCCACCACCTGCCCCGGCAGCGGCGCCTTGAGCACGCCCGAGGCATCCCCGCCTTCTTCGCCCCGTTGCCGCACCTGAGGTTCCACCCTGTAGGTGTGGCCCTTGTAGCTCACGTACACCGTGCGGCCATCGCGGGCGACCAAAGCCGACTGCGTGCCATGGGCGGTGCGGACCAGAAGCCGGTCTTCCAGCCGGGTGACGGTCACATCGGCGGGGGCGCTCAGTTCCGCATCTTGCCCATTCACTCGTACTTTCATGCTCTCACTCCTTGGCGGGCTTCCCTCCGAGCCCGGGCCCGGCTTATAAATTCGCGGAACAACGCCTGCGTGGCGGCATCGTCCGGGGTGCGCTCGGGGTGCCACTGCACGCCCATCCACCACCGGTCGGCGGTGTCGGCCACGCCCTCAATCGTTCCGTCGGCGGCGTGCGCCATCACGGTCAGACCTTCACCTACGCGGTTCACGGCCTGATGGTGGTAACTCTTTCCCTGCACCGTTTCACCCACGATAGCGGCCAGCGGGGAGCCCGGAACGATGGTAAGCGTTTCCAGCGTGCCGCCCCGGTGCTGGTCATGGCCCACCACATCCGGGAGGTGCTGGTGCAGGCTGCCCCCGCGCACCACGTTCATGATTTGGCTGCCAAAGCAGATCCCCAGCACCGGCATGTCGGCGGGTAGGGTCTCCAGCAGGGCGCGCTCGAAATTCACGCGCTCGGGTCGTTCTTCCGAGACTTCGGGGTGCGTGGGTTCGCCCCACCACGCACTGGGCAGGTCATCCCCGCCCGTAATCAGCCAGCCATCAGCAAGTTCAAAGTATTCGCTCGGCGAAGCCAGCGGCGGCACCACAAAGGGCAAACCCCCGGCGGCTAGGATGCAATCCAGGTACCCCCGATTGACAAAGATGCGCTCCCGGGGTCCCTCGGCGAACTCCTTGAACTCCAGGCCCGATGCGATGCCAATTCGGGGTTTCATTTGCCTTCTCGTAGAGCTTACTTAGCCCAGTCCAGCACGGCTTCAAGCTCGTTCTTGATCGCGTTCAAGAACTCCGCCCCGCCCACGCCGTTGATCAGCCGGTGGTCAATCGTAATGCCCACGTTCACACATCGTTGGAGCTTAATCTCCGGTCCATCATTGGCCAGGCCGTTGTACGGCTCACCCAAGAAGATCGTCGCCACGCCCGGCGGCACCACCACGGCCATCGCCTCGCGGATGTTGTAGGCCTGCATGTTGGTCAGGCTCACCGTCACCCCTTCGTGGGCTTGGTCGCGGCCGTCGCGGGCCTGGTTGATGCTCTCGCGGGCTTGCCCGGCAAAGCTCCTCCAGTCCAGCGTGTCGGCGTTGTCCACCACCGCCACCACCAGTTCGTCACCGGGCAGGGCCACGGCAATGCCGAGGTTTACGTGGTCGTAGGTGCGCACGGTGTGGTCGCCCACCAGCGTGCTGCGGCTAATCGGGTGCTGGGCGGCAGCGCGGGCCACGGCATAAGCAAAGTAGGTGAAGGCGCTGGGTGCGAACTCGTCGCCCCGAGCCTTGATTTCGGCGCGCAAGGATTCCAGCGGACCCCAATTGGCCACCACGCTCATCATGCCGGGCACGACGAGCTGGTTGCCACGCTGCAGGCGGCTGGCCAGGATGCGCTGCTTGCCTTCGAACGGCTTCTCTTGGTACTTGCGGTTGCCCTGACTGGCACTGGCGCTCGCGGCGGGCGCGGCGCTCGGGGCACCGCCAGCCAGGAAGGCGTCCACATCGGCCGGCATCAGCGGCTTGCCCGTCACCGGCAGGGCTTCAATCTGGTCGTCGCTCAGGCCCTTGGCCTTGGCGTGGGCACGGGTGCGGGGCGGCACATCGCGGCGGCGGGCACCGCCAGTTGCGGCGGCAGGGGCGGCACTCGGGGCGGCGGCACTGGTAGCGGGGGCGGGGGCATGGCCCACGGGCGCATCGCTCACCACCTCGTCGGTGGTCATCACCAGCACTTCCGCGCCGATGGGCAAAACCTGATCTTCTTCAGCCAACCAGCGCACCAGAGTGCCCGCGTGCGGGGACTCCACGTCCATCACCGCCTTGTCGGTTTCCATCTGGTAGATGGCTTCGTCGCGGCGGATGGTGTCGCCGGGTTGCTTCAACTTCTTCACCAGGCGGGCTTCTTGCAGGCCCTCGCCGATCATGGGGATGCGCAGGTGAATCTCGTTGGCCGCCGAGGAGGTTGCAGGCGCGGCCGGGGCTTCGGGGGCTACCGCCATTGGGGCCGCAACCGTGCTCGCGCCGGTCAATTCCAGCAGGCCGACCTGCTCGCCGATGGGCAGTACGTCGTCCACCTTCGCCGTCCAGGCCACCAGGGTGCCTTCAAACGGAGACTCGACGTCCATCACGGCCTTGTCCGTCTCCATTTGGTAGATCGGCTCGTCGCGCTTCACAAAGTCGCCGGGCTGCTTCAAAAACGCGACCACACGGGCCTCTTGCAGCCCTTCACCGATCATGGGAATGCGAAGTGATTCTTGCGCCATACGGAGTACCTGAGCGTTAGTTTGGCACGAGGCCCCGGCCTAACCCAAGGCTCCCCGAGAAACAGGACCCGAACCTTAGGGCCTGACTTCGGATATCATTCACCTGCCGCGGTTCGGTAACGCTTCCCTCTGACCCACCGGCAGGCCAATCTGGGCGCACCTTGGTGCCGCCCGAAAAGGAGACTCAACTCCAATGGCAAAGAAAATCACGAACATCATCAAGCTGAATATCCCCGCCGGTAAGGGCACGCCCTCGCCGCCAGTTGGTCCTGCTCTCGGTCAAGCCGGGATCAACATGATGGAATTCCTTAAGCGTTACAACGAGCAGACCCAAGAGAAGATGGGCTTCGTTCTCCCCGTGACCATCACGGTTTACGAAGACAAGTCCTACTCCTTCATCGTCAAGCAGCCCCTGACTACCGACCTTATCAAGCGCGAGATTGGTTTGGATCGAGGTAGCCAGAAGCCGGGCCGCGAACGCGCCGGAACCATCAACCGCGATCAGCTGCGCGCTGTCGCGAAGCTGAAGATGGTGGACTACAACACCAACGATGAAGAAATGGCCATGCGCATCGTGGCCGGCTCGGCCCGCTCGATGGGCCTTGATGTGGACTGGGACAACTAATCGCCCCGCGGCGATCGTCCTGATCTAAGCATCGACCTGCAAACGGCCCACAATTCATGCAACTGTGGGTCGTTTCATTCGTCACACACTGAGAGAAACCGGAATGAAAAGCTTTTGCGTCGCCTCTTTGAGCATGATGCTCATGGCGTTCGCCTCGGCCCAAGCCAATACGGAGGTTGGCGCTGGCCCTACCGCTGCCGGGCAGTCCATCGCGGATGCCTTGATGTCGGCTTCCGGTGCGGATGCGGCCTTTGTGGCGGCTGGACTTCTCAAGCGCAGTTCGGGCTCTCTCACCGAAGTGCTGAACTACCCCACGGATACTTTGGCCGTGGTGAAACTCAGCGGGACTGAACTCAAGTCCGCTTTGGAGCGCTCGGTCGCTCTTTCTCCCTCCGCCAACCCGGCTTTCCTGGATGTGGCGGGGCTCACCATCACTTTCAACCCCTCGGCGGCTAGCGAATCTCGGATTCGCTCGGTTTCCGTGGGCGGATCGCCGCTTGACCCGCGCGGGAGCTACCGCGTGGCCATGCCCAGCAACCTCGCCCGAGGCGGGTTGGGATACTTTTTGAACTGGGACGCTTCGGCCATCGAAGTGAACGTGCGCGCCGTGAACCTGGTGGATATTCTACGCGGCAAGACCTCGGAAAACTCCGCCCCCCGCTGGACCGTCGTCGGCAACTAACCGGCTTTTTCGCCCGGACCTCGGCACGAACTCGCGCACATAGCGTAGAGTGAAGGCATATGATGACGCCGTTTGACTGGCAGGAAGCGATGGGCCAGCGTGCGCAGTACGTCGCGGGTCGCCTGAGCGAAGCCATTCCCGTCCTTGCCGTCAGTTGCGCCGAAGGCATTGTCATGGCCACCTTCTCACGGGTGCAGCCGAAGATTTACGAAGTTTACGACGAGCTCATCTTTGCCGCCATCGGTCAATCCGCCGACGTGGAGCAGATGCGCGTAGCCGCCATCGAATTCGCCCACCGCGAGGGTTACCAGCGCAGCAAGCGAGATGTGAGCATCCAGCGCGTGGTGCAGACCATGAGCATGCCGATGAAGAACGCCTTCAACGACTACCGTGGTGCGCCGCTGGTGGCCAAGTGCCTGTACGCGGAGGTGCGCGAGACCCCCGCCGACGACATGTACTTCTTGATGGATTACGACGGCGACTATCTGCCGGACCGTCGCGGGGCCGTGCTCACGGGCCTCACCGAACCGGATGCCGAACTGGAGGGCCTGGTGAACGACCCCAAGTGGGCCGACGCCACCCACGAAGAAGCCATCGCGGGCCTGAAACCGGTGCTGGAAAACCGCGCCGAACGGGCCGTGGAGAACGATGGTGAAATCCAGTTCGAAGCCGCGTGGCTGAAGCGCGGCGGCAGCCACCGCCGAAGGTTCTACCGGCTCTAACGCCTTGGCGTAGAACTGAGGGTATGCCGTTGACGCTTGCCCTCATGGCCGCCCTCGCGCCGGTCCTCACCTCTTCGCCCGTCCGCGTGGATGCCGACGACCCCGCACTGTGGATCCACCCCACCGATGGCGCGAAGTCGTTTGTGGTCGGCACGGACAAGGACGACACCAACGGCGCCCTGCACGTGTGGGACATGAACGGTAAGGAAATCAGCCGCTTTAGCGGTCTGAAGGGGCCGAACAACGTGGACGTGCAGCAAGGCTTCCGCGTCACCGGCGGCACCATGGATTTGGTGGTGACCACCGAGCGTCACGCGGGACGGCTACGCATCTTCCGGATCTCCATGGACGGCAAGCTCCTGGATGTCTCGGGCATTACCCCCGTCTTTGAAGGCGAAACCGGTGGCTCCGGCGAGCCGATGGGCATCGCCCTCTACCGCCGCCCGGACAACGGCCAGGTTTACGCCTTCGTCGGGCGCAAGACCGGCCCGCGCACCGAGCACCTGCACATGTACCGACTGGTGCGGCGCGGCGACCTAATTGACGCAGAGTTTGTGCGCGCCCTGGGTGAGTTCAGCGGCACCGAAATCGAATCGTTGGTGGTGGACGACGAAGCCGGGGTGCTCTACGCCGCCGAGGAAGGGGCGGGCATCCGCGCCTACCCGGCCAGCCCGGACCGCGAACCCAAGTTGCTGGCGTTCTTTGCCCGCACGGGCTACCAGGGCGACCGCGAAGGTCTGGCAGTGGTGAACACGCCCCGGGGCCGCTTCTTGCTCAGTACGGACCAGACCGCCACCACCTCCCGCTTGTTCGTCTACAAGGTCGGGACGATTGCGAGTTGGATCACGCCCGAGTTCCGAGGGGCGGTACCGATGACCGCGGACAGCACTGACGGCATTGAGGCGATCTGGCGGCCGCTCGGCCCCAAGTTCCCGAACGGGGTGGTGCTGATGATGGACAGCACGCCGAAGCGGTTTGCTTACTTCGACACCAAGGCCGTGCTGGCCGGCGCGGGCATCTACTAAGCGCGGTTCGTGGGGGCGGCATTCGCCCCCAACTTGCCCTGGACGTAGCCAATCAGCAACGCGACGTCGGTGGGGCGCACCCCCGGAATGCGGGCGGCTTGCCCGATGCTGAGCGGGCGCACCCGGGAGAACTTCTCTGTGCTTTCATAGCTCAGGCCCTTTACGGTGCTGAAGTCGAAGTCGATCGGGATCGCGAGGTGATCCAGGCGGCGGGCTTGTTCGGCTTCGTCCGTCTGGCGACGCAGATAGCCACTGTAAACGGCCTCTATCTCCAGTTGCTGGCGCACCTGGCCGGGCACGGTACCGATGGGGCCATCCGGCACGTCCGGGCGTTCCATCCCGATGGCATCGAGCAGGGTGAACAGCATCCCGAAGCTCATGTTGGGCCGCTTGAGGAGGTCAAGCAGCGAGGCGCGCCCTCGGATGGCACTCAATTCCAGGCGTTCTAGGGTCGCGTTCTCGCGCTCAAAGACGTAAGTTTCCGCCAGGTTCTGGCGGGTGTGGGCCAGCATCTCACCCTTGCGGGCAAAGCGCTCTTGACGCTCCGGAGAGGCCAAGCCGAGTTCAATGGCCAGCGGCGTCAGGCGCAGGTCGGCGTTGTCGTGGCGCAGCAAAAGGCGATGCTCGGCGCGGGCCGTGAGCATGCGGTAGGGGTCCTCCACGCCCTTCGTTACCAAGTCATCCACCATCACGCCGATGAAGCTGTTGTCGCGCGCGAAAGTCACCGGCGCTTCGCCTCGGGCGTACTGACCGGCATTGATGCCCGCCACCAAGCCCTGCCCGGCGGCCTCTTCGTAGCCGCTGGTGCCGTTCAGCTGCCCAGCCAGGAACAGCCCCGGCACCTCCTTGCTCATCAGGGTGGGATAGAGCTGGAGCGGGTCGGCCATGTCGTACTCCACCGCGTAGCCCGGGCGCAGCATCTGCACGTCTTCCAGCCCCGGAATGGTGCGCAGCGCCGCCAGCTGCACGTCGGCCGGCATGCTGGTGCTAAACCCCTGCACGTACGTGCTTTCCCCGTTCCACTCTTCCACTTCCAGGAAGATGGGGTGGGAGTCCTTGTCGGCAAACCGCACCACCTTGTCCTCCACGCTCGGACAGTAGCGCGGGCCAACCCCCTCGATCTGGCCGCTGAACATGGCGCTCTGGTGCAGGTTCTCGCTCAGGATGCGGTGGGTGTCGGGGTTGGTGGCCGTCTGCCAGGTGGGCAGCAGCTCGTGCTGAGGATAGAACTCGTCGTGCAAGAACGAGAGCGGCCCCGCTTCGGGCTCGCTGGGCATCACGCCCGTGCGGTCCAAGTGGATGCTGCTCAGGGCAATGCGCGGGGTGGTGCCGGTCTTGAATCGCCGCAGCCGCACGCCGTTGGCCACCAGGAATCCACTGAGGCCCTGCACCGCGCGGTCCCCTTCGCGGGCGGCGACGGTCTTCTGCGCACCCTCGTGGCAGAGGCCATTGAGAAAGGTGCCGGTGGTCAGCACCACGGCACGAGCAAAAATTTGCTCCCCGTCCACGATCACGCCCGTCACGCCGTGGTCGTCGGTGGTGACTGTTTCGACTTGGCCCTCGATGAGCGTGAGCCCCGGCTGTTGACTCAAAACAGCGCGCATCATGCGCGGGTACTCGATCTTGCAGACCTGCGCCCGGGTGGTTTGCACCGCCGGCCCTTTGCCCGTGCCTACGCGGCGCGTGTGAGTGAGGGTGTAGTCCGTCGTCACCGCCATCTGCCCGCCCAGGGCGTCGACTTCGCGGGCGATATGGCCCTTAGCCGGGCCGCCAATGCTGCAGTTGCACGGCAGGTGCCCGATGCGGTCGAGGCGGAGGGTGACGCACGCGGTGGCCAAGCCGCGCCGGGCACAGGCCAGCGCCGCTTCGATTCCGGCATGACCGGCCCCTACCACCACGACATCAAATCGGTTCAATTGAAGTCAATTTTACCGCTGGTAACCTCCATCGGTCCCGCCAAGGGAACCGCATGCGCCCGGCGAGCGCAGGAGGAATCATGACAACGACACGCGTTGCCCTCATCACAGGGGCCAACAAAGGCATTGGGCTGGAGACGGCCCGCCAACTCGCCCGCCAGGGAGTGCATGTGCTCATCGGGGCGCGAGATGAAGCGCGCGGCCAGGCCGCCGTGCAGCAACTGGCCGGCGAGGGACTGACCACCGAGTTCATTCCCGTGGACATGAACGACGCCACCACCTTCCGGTCCGCCGCCAGTGCGATCGAGGCGAAGTTCGGGCGGCTCGACATTTTGGTGAACAACGCCGCCGTGATGGAAGAGAGCCGAGGCGTCCTCCCGTCGCAGATCACCCCGGAAATGTGGCGCAGCACCTTTGAGGTCAACGTTTTTGGTCTCATTGAACTGACGAACACGCTTCTGCCCCTCATCCGCAAGAGCGAAGCGGGGCGGATTGTCAACCTCTCCAGCATCCTGGCCAGCACGACGCTGCACGCCGACCCGGCCAGCCCGATTTACGACAGCAAGGTCACGGCGTACGACGTGAGCAAGGCCGCGGTGAACTCGTGGACGGTCCACCTAGCCTGGGAACTTAAGGACACGGCCATCAAGGTTTTTGCGGCTCATCCGGGCTGGGTAAAGACCGACATGGGCGGTGACATGGCCCCGATGGAGATCCCGGATGGCGCCGTCACCTCGGTGGCACTGGCCCTAGCCGACCCCAGCACGCCCAGCGGCACATTCACCCACAAGGGCGAAACCCTGCCCTGGTAATCACCTCGAAGTCAACAAAAAGAAACCCCGGGGACTCCTCTGCTCCCGGGGTTTCTCTTTGTCAGGGCGACCTTAGCCTTGCTTGTTGGCCAGGAGGTCGCGGATTTCGGTGAGGAGCTTTTCCTCGGCCGGCGGTTCCGCCGGTGCGGCCGGTTCTTCGGCCTTCTTGAACTTGTTCATCGCCTTGACGATCAGGAACAGAGCAAAGGCAGTGAGCAGGAACTTGATCAACGAGTTCATGAAGAGACCGTAGCGGATGGCAATCGCACCGGCTTCCTTCACTTCGGCCACCGAGGCGTACGGGCCGGGCTTCGTCCCTTCCTTCAGCACGAGGAACAGATTGCTAAAGTCGCCGGAAAACAGCAAGCCAAGCAACGGACTAATCAGGTCATCCACAAGCGACGACACCACGGCACCGGTGACGGCACCCAAGATCACACCAATGGCGAGATCAAGCATGTTGCCCTTGAGGGCAAACTCGCGAAACTCTTTCAACATAGAAGTTGGCCTCCCCCATATCAGGGGTGGCCCATTCTATCACGGTTGCACGCGCAAATAGTTGTCGCGCAATTCATCGAGCGTGGCCGTCGCCACGCCCAGCTTGCCGACCACAATCGAGGCCGCGCGCATAGCCAGTTGGCTGGCTGTTTTGAGGTCGGCCCCGGCCCGCAATGCCATGGTGAGGGTGGAAATGGTGGTGTCGCCCGCCCCGGCCACGTCGTAAACCTCAACCGGCACCGCCGGCACCACAAGAGGATCCTGATCGTGCGAGAACGCGCTCATTCCCCGTCCGCCTTGCGTGATGACCAGGGTACGGACATCCAACATCGAGCGCAGATCTGAACCATGCTTGCGAATATCGGGCTCCATGGCAAGGCGAGCGGTGCCCGCCACTTGCTCGGCTTCAATCTGGTTGAGGGTGACCAGGTCGGCGCCCGCAAAGGCATGCACTTGCCCGGGCTTGGCATTCACGGCCACAAAGCAGCCTTGCTCCCGCTGGGCCGTTGCCGTCCGGGCAATGCGTGGGGTTACCAATCCCTTGGCGTAGTCGGAAATCAGGATCACATCGTGCTGAGGACCGAAAGCTTCGATTTGCTGGCAGATTTCCGCTTCGGCCGCCGGGCTGATGGGTTGCTTGTTCTCGCGGTCAATGCGCATCACCTGGCGGTGGTGGCTCATCACCCGCGACTTGACCGTGGTGGGGCGCCCGGCATCGACGACCAGGCCGTCGGTGTCGGCGCCTTGTTCCCGCAGGGCATTTCGCAGTTGCTCGCCGGGGGCATCGTCGCCGATGACGCCCAGCACGCGCACCCGAGCCCCCAAAGCCGCGAGGTTGTGCACGACATTTGCGGCCCCACCCGGCACGGAGGTCTCACGCTCGACTTCGACCACCATCACCGGGGCCTCGGGGGATATGCGGGAGGCGTGGCCCCAAAGGTACACATCCAGCATCAGGTCGCCCACAACAAGGACCTTGAGTTCCGTCATCCGGTCGAGGACCGTGAGGGTGGTGTGCGCGACTTGAGCCACGAGATGGTCTTCGTTATACCGAGCCGTCGTCCTGCAATGCCGTGACAAGCCCCGTAGTGGAATAGCCCGCGTGGTACGAAAGGATGACCACTTCCCCTCCGTAAGCCTGCACAATGGCGGCTTCGGGGAGGTCCTCGGGTCGGTAATCCCCTCCCTTGACATGCACATCCGGCCGGAGCCGCTCAATGAGGGCGCAGGGGTCCGGTTCCTCGAAAATCACCACCTCATCCACGCAGCGCAGGGCCAGGAGCATCTCCCGCCGCGCCTCCTGGGAGTTAATGGGGCGATTGGGACCCTTGAGTGCGCGCACGCTGGCATCGCTGTTGAGGCCCACGATGAGGCGCTCGCCCAGCGCGCGGGCTTCGGTGAGATACCGCACGTGGCCGACATGAAGAATGTCAAAACAACCGTTGGTGAAAACGGTTTTCATTTGACTCCGCCGCGCAGGCGGTCATAGACATCCGCGTACTGGCGGCTTACCCGCTCCGGCTGGAACCGCTCCACGTTGGCAAAGCCTCGTTCAATCAACCGGTCTCGCAAAACGGCATCATCCAAGAGTTGTTGCACGCACCCACGCAGGCTGGCGGTGTCCTCGGGGTCGGCGTAGAGCGCCGCATCCGCCCCCACCTCGGGCATGGGGGCTCGGTTGCTGGTGATCACGGGCCGCCCCACTTGCTGCGCCTCAATGATCGGCATCCCAAAGCCCTCGAAGAGCGACGCAAACATCACGACATCGGCCTGCACGTAGCGGTCACGCATCTCGGCGTCACTCAGGCCCTTCTCCCAAATCATCTCAACGCCTGCCCGCTGCGCGGCCGCTTCCACATCCTCCGTACGATCGCCTACCATGTTCACGACCACGGGCAACCCGGCGAGCGCCTCAATTTGACGGGCGCGATTCTTGTTCCAAAAATTGCCCTGGATGAGCACCCGCACCCGATCCGTTGGCCAAGACTTCGGTTGCCGAGGCATTCCCGGAGCGAGAGGGTTCAGGATCACTTGAATTCGGTTCGGATCGCATCCGGTGTAGAGGACGATTTCATCACGGCTTGCACTAGAGATAGCCGTCACAGCACCTGCGGCTCGCACGGGTCGGACAAACCACAGATAGCGGAACACAGTCCGCTTGAGCCCCGATAGGCGCTTGATATTGATGCAATCGTGGATCGTCAGCACCGAGGGAACCCGGAGCGCCGGGACAACATAGTGGATATCGCCCGTCACGTGGGCTACGTCGGCATCAATCTGAGCGGCCGCGCGCATATTGGCTTTCATCCCGTCAGGCCGAACGCGGGGGCTCGGCGCAAACCACGGCTGCGCCACATAACCATCGGGGAGGTGGTCCATGACGGTATCGAAGACTCCCTCGATGCTGAACCGTCGAAGCGCAGCACTGCGGAAAAGATAAGAGATGGTCATGACGGTAGCTTTGTCTCCACGGCTTCGATCAGTGCATGAAGCGCAAGCATGTGAAGTTCCTGGATACGATCTGCAGTTTTCCCCGGCACGATGTGGGCCAAATCGCACAGCGTTCTAAGTGACCCGCCCCCCCGACCCAGCAGGGCCACTACTCGCATGCCTTGCTGGCGTGCGGCCACGGCCGCCTTGACCAAGTTGGGCGACTGGCCGCTGGTGCTGAGGAGCAAGAGCACATCCCCCGGCCGACCAAACGCCTGCACCGGACGCGCAAACACATCCTCGAACCCAAAATCATTGCCGACACAGGTGAGGTGGGCGGGCTCGGCGAGGGCCATCACGGGGTAGGGGCGGCGGTTCTCGCGGAAGCGGCCGGTCCATTCTTCGGCAAAGTGCACGGCATCCGCCAGGCTGCCGCCGTTCCCCGCCACAAGGATTTTGTGACCGGCTTGCAGGCACTCAGCAAAAGCCTCGGCGATGGCTTCGAGTTCCTCCAAGGTAGACGGGTCGGCCCGCCACGCCTGCAAGAGCGCTTCCGCATCCGCCAAGGCTTGCGCCAGGTGCCGTTTCATGCCTTCGGGTTTACCAGCTACGGGCGCGGAGGTGCGGTAAGGTCACGCCCACATCGGTTCCTGTTGGAAGATCTATGCCGCGCCGTCGAATCTCACGATTGCATCCAGGCACAGCACGGCCTGCGCCGAGGTGGAAAAGGGGAAGGTGGTGGGCCTAACTGGATTCGAACCAGTGACCTCACCCTTATCAGGGGTGCGCTCTAACCAACTGAGCTATAGGCCCGCGAGCCGTCAATATACCCCACGCCCTGCAGGCCCATGAATCGGGTAGGCCCGTCACACGTCAGTACCCTCGGTAGACAAGGCAGGACTCACCTCGGTATTCTCACGGGTAAGTCTGCTTTGCGGACGAGACGACTTATGCGGTGGACAACCCTTCTTCTTGGCCTCATGGCGGTCGGTGCGGCGCACGCGGACTTCGACGGCCCGGCTCCTCTCGCTTGGCGCTGGTCAGGCTCGACCTCCGTGGTCCCGAGCGGATCGCCCATGATGGACGCCGACGTGATCTACGCGGCTGTCGGCAATCGCATGTATGCCATCAGCCGGGAAACGGGCGGGCAAATGTGGCGCTACCCGGCCGGGGCACCGATCCAAGCCAATTTCCGAACTGGCGCGCACATGAGCGGCAACATGATGGTGGCCGCCGCCGATAACCGCAACGTCTACGCCGTGGACCGCGTGACGGGCGCCGAAATGTGGGTTTACCAAAGCCCGTTTGGCATCCAGGGCACGCCCCGTGTAGTGGGCAACTCCGTGGCCGTACCGCTGGAAGGCGGACGCATGGTGGTCCTGAATGGCAGCACCGGGGCCGTAGACGGCGAAGCCTTTGACCTGCCGGGTGGCCACAGTGGCCAATTCGCAGTTGCGGGCAGCTCGCTGATTTACGTTTCCGAAGCGGGTCAACTGACCTCCTTCGATCCGGGCAGCCGCCGCGTGGAGTGGCAGCAGCGATTGGAGCGCTTCTCGCGCACCACGCCGCCCGTGGTGCTCGAAGGCACGATCTACGTGAACTCCGGTTCCTACGCCGTGGCCGTCCGTTCCAGCAACGGCCGCGTGGCTTGGCAGAGCAATGTGGGTGAAGACCTCGTCTACTCCCCGGCCGTGAGCGAAGACTATGTGGGCGTGGTGGCCGCCGATGGCACCGTGCAGATCCTGAACCGCGACAATGGTCGCCCGGTGACGGGTCCGAAGCTCCGCACGCAGCTTCCCCCGGCCACGTCGCCCTCCTTTGTGGGCAAGATGTTCATCACCAACGGCGTGAACGGCTCGGTCAACGTGATTGACCCCGTCACGGAACAGTTGGTGTTCACCTATCGCATTCCGATGCCCCCGGCCACGGCCGACCCCAACGCTCCGGCGGGTGGTCCGGGTGCAGGTTCAGGTAGTGGTGCCGGTGGTGGTGCCGGCGCGGGTGACGACGGTGGCCAAAACGCCGGCGGCAACAATGACGACGACGAGACCAAGGTGGACTACGTGGCCGCTTCCGGTCCGGCCATCGGCATGGGCGATTCGCTCATCGTTATGGCCCGCGACGGCAGCATCCTCAACTTCGACAAGAACCTCGGCATTGACCTCACGGCCCCGTTCGTGGAAATGCAGTGGCCGGGTTCGGGCGAAGTCATCTGGGCACGCCCGCCGCTCAACTTCCTCTTCAACATCGCCGACTTCGGCTCCGGCCTCAACTCGGCGAGCGTGAACGTGACCATCAATGGTCGCAAGTACGAGCACGTGCTGACGCCGGACGGACGCCTGTTTGTCATCGTGGGTAACTCCGCGCCGAACCCGCCGCTCTCCAACGGTCGCCAAGAGATCGTGGTCAGCGCCTCCGACTGGCTCGGCAACGAGATCAAGAAGACCTTTGTGGTGGTGGCAGACGTGAGCCTGGCTCCCCCGGCAAGCAACCAAGGCACCGGTAACACCGGCCCGGGTGCGGGCTCGGGTGGCGGCGGACGCGGCCGAGGTAGCGGCGGCTAAGTTCGCTCCGTCCTCAGACTCAAGAGAACAGAAACTTGCTCCCGCCCTCCTTTTGGCAAGCCTTAGGGGTGGCGGGAGTTTCTCGTTATCTGGCGCAGTCCATCGTGGGAACCCTGCGCCAGGACCCGACACTGAACCCGCTCGCGACCCTGCGCGCTTGGCCTAACCTCCCCGCCGAGGCCCTGCGCCGCCTGAACCAAGCCGACCTGGGCCTGGCTGACCGGGCCCTTGAACAAGGGGGCTGGATCTGGGAGCCAGCCGATTACCCCGACAGCCTCCGCGAGATGGAGTCCCCGCCCCTCTGCCTCTTTGGGCGCGGTGATGCCTCCGCCCTCTCCACCCCGATGGTGGCCATTGTCGGCACGCGCAAGGCCAGCAGCTACGGCCTGGCCGTGGCCGAATTCTTTGGCAAGGGACTGGCCGAGCAAGGGTTCACCGTACTCAGCGGCGGGGCCTTGGGGATCGACGCCCAGGCCCACAAGGGCGCCTTATCCGCCGGAGGGCGGACCGTAGCGGTGATGGGCACCGGCCCCGACGTGGCCTACCCCGCCGTGCACAAAGGCATGTTCGGGCAGATGGAGGCCACCGGGGGTGCACGGGTGAGCCCCTTCCCCTTCGGCACGCCGTCGTTCCCTTCCAATTTCCCCGCTCGGAATCCCCTCATCGCGAGTCTGGCACAGGCGGTGGTGCTGGTGGAAGCCCCCGCGCAGTCCGGGGCCTTGCAAACCGTGGCAGCGGCACTAGATTTGGGGCGAGATGTGTTTGTGGTCCCCGGGCCGATCACGAGCCCGGCCTTTCGGGGTAGCCACGGCCTCATTCGCGACGGGGCGACGCTGGTGGAGCACCCCATGCAAGTGGTAGAAGCCCTGGGCGGAGGCATGATTCAGCCCCTGCCGCCAGAAGAAGGCGATGATCTCTCGGAAACCCAACAGGCCATCCTCGCCTGCCTCAATGGGGGACCCATGCTGACCGAGGCGATTGTGCGCCAAACTGGCCTCAGCGCTCCCTTGGTGCTGGCCGAGTTGACGATGATGGAACTCGACGGTATCGTCAAGAAGGGGAGGGATGGATACCAGCGAGGTCTCTAAGAGCCGAAAATGATAGGAATTTATGATGCGCTCGGGCCGGAAGGGCTCGCGACTTACGAGGTGAACTTCAAGGCCTCGCCGCCGGAGTTCACGCGCATCAGCAAGCCCCCCACCGCGCTCTTAGTGCCCGGATTTGTGGACCTCCACATCCACGGCGGGTTCGGAGTGGACGTGATGGATGCCCAGCCGCCCGATTACGAACGCTGGCTGAACCGATTGGCCAAGTGCGGCTACGAAGCTCTCTTGCCCACCACCGTGACCGCCTCGGCGGACGACATCAAGCGTGCTTTGGCGAACCTGCCCGAGCACCCGATGATCAAGGGATTCCACCTGGAAGGTCCGTTCATCAGCCCCAACTACCCCGGGGCGCAACCGAAGTCGGCCATTGCCGCACCACCGGCGGGAGAAAGCGAATGGGACGAGATTCTGGACGACCCGCGTCTGCGGCTAGTCACCCTGGCCCCCGAACTCCCGGGCGCGGTGGACCTGATTCTCCGTCTGCAAAAGCGGGGCGTGACCGTGAGCATGGGCCACACCGATGCCACCTACGAAGAAGCCCGGCAAGGCTTCGAATTTGGGATGACGCACGCCACCCACACTTTTAACGCCATGCGCAGCCTGCACCACCGTGAAGCCGGAGCCCTGGGCTACGCGCTGAGCAACGACGGCATGGCCACCGAGTTGATTTACGACCGCTTGCACGTGGCGCGCGAGGCGGCGGGCTTGTTGCTGAAGTGCAAGCCGGAGGACAAGGTTCTGGCCGTGAGCGATGGCACCCGGGCCACCGGCATGCCCAACGGGGCCACCCTGCAAATGTGGGGCTATGACTGCATCATCACACGAGGTTCGGTGCGGCTGGCCAACACCAATACATTGGCGGGGAGCGCAGTAAGCCTGCTGGAATGCTTCCAGAATCTCGCCGAAGACTTTGGCCCCGAGGTGGCGATTCGTACCTGTTCCCTCAACCCTCGGAAAGCAATCGGAATGACCGAGCCACCGCAGGTGTGGCTGGAGTTCGATAGCGATTATCAGCTCATCCGGCGGCGGGGCCCCGGCGGCGAACTGCTCTAACCGACCATTCGGTTGAGGCGGTCGTGAACGGCTTCCCACTCAGGGGTGCTTGGGGGTCGCTGGATGAAGATCGCCTCGCAGCCCGCGCGGTCGAGCTTTGCGAGTTGGCGGTACAGCTTTTGGGCGTAGGCTTGGGGCTCGGCGGGCATAGCCACTTGATGCGGCCCGTTCGTTGCGCTTCCCATGACCAGGCCGGGAGCAGAGGCATCGAGCTGATCCACCAAATGGATGGGAGTCCGGGGGGCGTAGTGGCGTTTGCGGAGGCCGGGGCTTGCCTTTTCTGCCGCGTCGTTGGCTAGGAGCGGGCCGACCACGGCTTCAATTTCCGCGCGGCTGATCGCCCCAGGGCGCAACAAGCGCACGCCGTCGGGCGTGACTCTTACGACCGTGCTTTCGATCCCGAACTCCGTGGGCTCGCCTTGCAACACGGCCGCCGCCCGTTGCGTGAGCCGTGGCTCGAGATCATCCAAAGCCGTGGGGCTGAGGCTCTCGCTCAGGTTGGCGCTGGGAGCCGCGAGGGGAAAGTCCAGGTCCGCCAAGAGGGCCTGCAAGACCGGGTGGCGCGGGCAGCGCAAGGCCACCGAATCCAGCCCCGCCGTCGTGATGGCGGGCACGTGCGCCTGCTTGGGCAACACCATCGTCAGCGGTCCGGGCCAGAAGGCGTCCGCCAGCTTTTGCGCCAGTTCTGGCCACTCGGCGGCGAGGGATAGCGCCTGCGCCACGTCCCGTACGTGCACGATGAGCGGGTTATCCGCCGGGCGCCCCTTGGCCGCAAAGATGCGCGCCACCGCTTCCGGGTCGAGGGCATGGGCGGCCAGGCCGAAGACCGTTTCGGTGGGCACCACCACCAGTTGGCC